>JAPKCL010000117.1 GCA_028822955.1 Candidatus Poseidoniaceae archaeon | reverse complement strand
CTGGCATGAAGCAAGTGATTACCCTTGGCTTTATTGATGCAAACACCGCTATTGACTTCGAACATATTTCATTGGTGTTTGATTTCGAAGGACCAAATCCAATGAGAGACGCACAACGCATTTCATATTCTGGAATGAATAATACGTTTTGGTCTGAAAGTGATTTCATTACCTTGATGACAACGAGTTCTATGCAAGAAACAACAAATGAATCAGGACTACCATGGATTATTGTTACCTTTGAATTTGTCATCGGCTGGGATTGGCCAGATGAAGAAATGGGCGATGTTGCCTTAGTGTTCAAAGAAAGAGGCTCAATGGATGATTCACAAATTTTGCTACTTGAACATACCTTCCGAGTTGAAAATGACTTGATGCTCTCGCCGACGGAATACTTCGTAGAAGATGTGTCTGAACCGAGAACCGGAATTGTAGCCGATGGAAGCCGAGTTCGCAAGGACGACCGTTTGGCATTTACAGGCCGTGTTGTCTATGAAGGTAGCACAGTCGCTGCTCCTCGGGATGTAGGTATTCTTATCGAAGTGTTCGATGGTGAAAAGATGTGGAGCGATGGTTCAATCAGTTCTTCCGGAGAGTTCTCTGTTGAAGTCCCCTTGTCCTCTGCTTCAACGCTTCAATCATCACCAACACGAACATGTCTCATCTCAATTACAAATATTCCTGGAAGAGGGGAAGACATGACCGGAACATTGGTTTCAACCACATTACAGGTTGTTGTCGACGATGCTGCACCTCGTGTAGTTCGACGAATATCTCCTCTCAATATCATCGATATTTCGGCGAACAATGACCTCAGTTATGTCCCAGTAGAATTCCATGGAACTGAAGATGCCGACCTCACTGGTTCGAGTCAGATGGTACATTGGGTTATGCGAGATGCTACTCGAACCGTCACGATTGGTGCCGGTTCAACCTTGTTAGGTATGCAACAAGACGGTCAGAATGTAATTTGGACTGGAGCAGTCGATTTGACTGACAATGGACGAATTACGCCACAATCTGGAGATTTCGTTGGCTTTTATGTCACTGGTTATGATGCTGCAGGAAATCAATTCCCTGTCGTCTCGAATTCTGAAGCAAGTCCAATCCCGGAACTTGCTGTAGATGACACGGACTTTGAACGCCAATGGATCAAGTTGGGAGCTGTTGGCCCAGAACTCCGAGTGAAGTCGATCTCACTTTCTGACGACCACATTGCACCTGGTTCAAACATCGTGATCAATGCTGAAGTGATCAATATTGGAGGTTCAACACCTGCATTGTTCAAGGTCGCTTTCTATTCAGGTGACGATGAAAAGCCATTCGATACCGTCGGTGTTGCTGGAATCGATGGAGATGAAATTGTCAAAGTGAGCACAACATGGACCGCAGAAGATGTTGACCGTGTTCGCGTCGTTGTCGATTACGATAACCTCATTGTCGAAGTGAATGATGACGATAATAGCGCAGAACATTCTATTGAGATTGCCTACGGTCAATACTTTGGATGGTTTGATTCTCCACGTGAAAGTCCACTCGCCTGGATATTTATTATCACTTCAATACTTGTCCTCATCGGTGTTGCATCCATTGCAGCACGTACGACCATCGACCACGGTGAAGGGGTTTTCTCTGATGAAGAAGAATGGGCAGAGGAAGAAGAAGACGATGATGAAGACGACTATGAGGACGATGATTGACGCCTTTTCTTCATTCACGGTTTACTGCAAATACTCAAAAGAGGTCGACGAGACCCCCTCTCCATTGGGGTGAGGAGAGTATGTCTAATGTATTTTCCAACCTCGAACCTCGATTGGCCGCAGCACTCCATTCAAAGGGGTGGGATCCAACTCCTGTTCAAATCACAACCTTACCGGAATTGTGTGGAGGTGGCGACAGAATTATTGTTGCCCCAACCGGTTCAGGAAAGACACTCTCTGCTGTACTTCCAATGTTACATCGGTGCTTAGTTGAAGAATGGAAACCGCTGTCTATTCTCTATATTACTCCTCTTCGAGCGCTAAACAGAGATGTTGACCGTCGACTCACTGAAATTGCTGAAGCAGTCGGTTTGAAAGTAGGTCTAAGGCATGGGGATACGAAACAAAGTGAACGTACTCGACAAGTTCGTAATCCACCAGACCTGTTGATTACTACGCCTGAAACGTTTCAATTGATGTTCACTGGTAAAAATCTACGAGAACTTCTGAAACGTGTTCAAGCTGTCATCATTGACGAAGTTCATGATTTGGCAGCAAGTGAACGTGGATGGCAATTGTCTGTTGGTTTGGAGCGACTTGAGGCCCTTTCAGGACATTCAGTTCAACGAATTGGCCTTTCTGCGACTGTAGGAAATCCTGAACAAGTTGCAAAATGGCTATCGCCGAAAAAAGGCAAAGCATTGCTTACAACAGGAGACCGAACTACAGAACTAACAGTGGAATGTGCTCAAACCTTGCCTGAAGATGAAATTGGCGGCCTTGAGATGAATATTCAGCCACGAGCACATGCTAGTTTTCGAAGACTCATTGAAGTGTTACGAACTGAACCACCTTGTTTGGTATTTGTCAATAGTCGGAGTGACGCTGAAACCATTGCTAATCGATTACAAACCATGGCACCAGATGTGGCGATTGGTGTACACCACGGCTCACTTGCTGCCGGAACTCGTCAAGATATGGAAGACAAACTTCGAAGTGGAGAACTGTCCGGTTTAGTGTGTACTTCAAGTCTTGAACTCGGTATCGATGTCGGAAAAATCCGGCGTATAATTCAAGTGAAAAGTCCTCGTTCAGTTGACCGTATGCTCCAGCGCGTTGGGCGAGCAGACCACCGTTTAGGCGGTGTCGGAAGAGGACACTTACTGTCATGGGATACCGATGACATTGCAGAAAGCGCTGTCGTGGGCCGCCGTGCAATGCTTGGCCAGATCGAATCGATTGAATGGCGTCAACGCCCGTTATCTGTGGCTGCAAATCAGTTGGTATTAATGGCGCATTCTTTCAATGCAGTCGCTATTGATGAGGCTACAGATATACTAGCAAAGGTCGCCCAATTTGAAGGATGGACTCGAAACGATACTGAATCTATCCTACGCGTGTTGGCTGACAGTTGGATTCTGCGATTCACACCGGACCCTGCTGAAGTTCCATGGTACAGGTGGCCAAAAGCGGTGTACACCGTTGCCCAAGAAGAGGCATTAAAGAAAGGTAAACCCCTTCCAGACGAGCGACCATTGTATTCCATTCCCGATGAAGAAGTCCCTGAACTGTTCAAAAAGCGGACTGTCCCTGTACCTCTTCCTTTCAAACTCGGTTGGTTTTCAACAGCTGGAAGAACCCGTCAATGGGTTGGGAATCACCTTTCAATGATTCCTGATAAACAATCGTATCGGGTTCGAGATGCTGTCACTCGGCGTCACTTAGGAAGTGTAGATGAAGCCTTTGTGTTATCACTTAACGACAGTGGTGAAGATGACGATGGAAGTCGTCGTCAATTTGTCATGGCCGGACGAACATGGCTCATCATCGATGCTGACCCCGAACAATCAGAGTTACTCGTCGCACCAGTATCCGATAAAGCAGAAGCACCGCGCTGGGTGGGAGAATTACCACCCGTTCCAAAAGCCATTGGAAGAGACATAGGGCGATTACGACAACTAATTGCCGATGATCTACTCTTGTTTGAAAATGAACCAAATGCTGTACTTCACTCTCAAGCAATTGATACAGAGGGTATCTTTGCTGACCGAGATTCCGTATTATCTGAACATCCCTTTGATGATGAGGCGCTGGGTCTCATGGCTGAAGCGATTACGGCTCATATTGAAGCGACTGGACATGTGCCTACAGACCGATTAATGACACTCGAACAACGGGAAGATGCCATTGTCATCAACTCATGTCATGGTTCTCGAATCAATGAAGGGTTAGGCCATTTTCTGATGGCGATGGCAACGACAAAATCCGGTAAATGGGGGCGATTGGTTGTAGAACCAACAAGGATTGCTCTGCAAACAGGTGCAGTTACGCCTGAAGAATTAATCGGGTGGATGATGGAAACACCGCCTGATGCGATTGAGGGACTACTCAGTGTGACTTTACCAAATTCACGACAAGTACGCTGGCGATTTGCCCAAGTAGCGAAAACATTTGGAATCTTACGTCATGGTGTTGACCCACGTAAAATCAATCTTCAGGCACTCTTGCGGAAATACCGTGGAACAGTAGTTATGGAAGAAGTTCTGTCTAAGTTGTTTCATGAACGAATGGATGTATTAGGAGTACGGGATATACTCCGTGCTATTCAAAATGGAAATATTGAATTGAAAATTACGGCTTCTGGTCCAATTGGACTCTCAAACCACTCGAGCCGTGACATGCTTTTACCAAATTGGGACAGTGCGCAGGTTCGAACTCAACTGCGAAGCCGTTTGACAAATGAACGGGCTGTTCTTTGTTGTTTGAAATGCAAAGTTACCCGACGATTTCGTGTAGCCCGTTATCCTGAAATGACCGACATCAAAAATTGCATAAAGTGCAAAGGTTCGATGCTTGCATGTGCGCCAGAACGAATGCAATCGATGTTAGTCGGCTGGGTTGATTCTGATGATGAAAAAGACCAGGCAAGAATGATGAAAAATGCCTCAGTCGTTCAGTCACGAGGATATGAAGCAATTCTCTGTTTAATGGGTCGAGGCATTGGAGAAGCGACTGCTCAGAGAGTCTTACGGAAAGTTCAGCGCAACAACATTGACGGTTTACTCGAAACGATTCACAATGCTGAGATGGAATATGCTCGAACACGACGCTTTTGGAACTAATCAGTTCAACTCTCAAGTTCATTGATCGCCTTTGCCGCAGCAACTACATCTCCATCTTCCCACCAGTCAACCGCGATAAAGGTGGGTCGCTTTCCATGTTGTTGCCAACACTCTTGGGCACGTTGAATCAGGAAATCGACATCGTTTGCCTCATCTCCACGAGAAGGGTCAGACAATCCGATTGGGCCTCTTAACCAATTGTTCATGTGGTAGACTTCTTGTTCAATATCACCGCGTAAAAGGTCACAATTCATATCTTCAGTATTCTCTTCGGCAAAGTTTGTCGTCCAACTGTGCGTTAGGAAATCATGAATCCAAGGGTGTGAGGCATCTCCACCTTGTTCCCAAAATACCACCAATGTGGTGTTGCTGTCTATGAGTTGTTGTAATGTTGGCCAAGGAGTATTTGATTCATGAATGAAGACTTTC
>JAPKCL010000024.1 GCA_028822955.1 Candidatus Poseidoniaceae archaeon | reverse complement strand
CTTGCACCTGAAGAAGTTGAAGAAACTCCAAGCGGTCGTCCACGTCGACGCAAGACTGACGATCCAATGTCGGGCCTCCGAAAGTGGGTTCCTAAGACTCGATTGGGTCAGATGGTCATGGCTGGTAAAGTTTTGACCTATGAACAAGCACTCGCTACCGGGCTTCCAATCCGTGAAGTTGAAATTATCGATGCATTGATTCCTAATCTTGAAGACGACGTTATCAAGGTGAACATGGTTCAACGAATGACTGACAGTGGACGACGTGTTCGCTTCAATGTTATGGCTTGTGTCGGAAACCGAGATGGCTATGTTGGTCTAGGAATGGGTAAGGCAAAGGAAGTCGCTGCTGCAATTCGCAAGGCGATTATGGCTGCCAAACTCAACCTTATCGCAGTTCAACGTGGTAACGGCTCTTGGGAATCATCTGCAGGACCTGGAACTTCGATTCCATTCAAAACAAATGGTCGTGCAGCTTCAACTCGAGTTACACTCATGCCTGCTGCAAAGGGTAAGGGATTGGTTATCGGAGAAACTGGCAAGCGTGTTCTTGACCTTGCGGGTGTTTCTGACGTTCTCTCTCAAACCAAAGGCCAAACTCGAACCACCATCAACTTCGCTGGTGCTACATTCAACGCTCTTCAGAACATGAACACTACCCGTGTTTCAGAAGAATCGAAAGAGCGATTGTTTATTCACAAAGGGAGGCTATTAGAATGAGTTGGATTGTCGTAAGAGCACGAAGTAACGTTGGTGTTGAACGCCGTATCAAAGATACAATGTTGCACATGAACTTGACAAAGGTGAATCACGCAGTGATCATTCCAGAGAATGAACAATACCGTGGTATGCTTCAAAAGGCCAAGGATTACATCACTTGGGGAGAAGCTACTCCAGAACTTGTCGAAATGATGCTTTCAGGTCGTGGCCGTATGGTCGGTGACGCTCCTTTGACGGACGCTCTTGTCGCTGAACATACCGACTACACTGACATTAGCGCTTTCGCTAAGGCTATTGCTGCTGATGAATCAACGGTCAAGGCAATCCCTGACCTAAAGAGAGTTTTCCGTCTTCACCCACCTCGCGGTGCAAAAGGATGGGGCGGAATCAAGCGCTCCTTCGTCGTAGGTGGAGCACTCGGTTCTCGAGGAAGTGAAATAGGTGCGCTCGTTGAGCGTATGATTTGAGGTGATTATGATGGGTACAAAAGCAAACAAACATCGTGGACGAAACCGTTATCATGGACGTGGAAAGAAAGCTGGCCGTGGTGCTGGTAAGCGTGGTGGACGTGGACTTGCAGGAATTAACAAGCACCGTGTCATGACCCGTATCAAGTACATGCCAAACCATTGGGGTATGCACGGTTTCAACCGTCATCCGACACTCCGTACTGTTTACGTTACTGTGAACGTCAGCCAACTTGAAGACATGGCAAATGGTAGTGATACTATTGATTTGACTGAACTTGGAATCGATAAGATTCTCGGTAGCGGCCGAATTAACTCTGCTCTAAATGTGGTTGTTCAAGAAGCAAGCGCCCGAGCAATTGAAAAGATTGAAGCCGCAGGTGGAAGCATCGATGTCGGTAACGATGACCAAAGGGACGAAGACTGAATCCCTAATCGCATAAGGAGGAATTACAATGAAACATAAGCCAATGCCACTAGCAGTAGCCGTTACAGGTCTTCTCTATTGGGGACTTCTTGTGTATTGGGTTTCTGACGATCTTGAAGCGGGTATGGATACTATTGCTGGTGAAGCAGCAGTATTCGGTCTGGTTTTCTCTATAATTTATGTTGGTTATCTTTTGGCGTGTCTCAAGATTGATATGCCAGAGGGTATGAAAACTATGCCGGTTGTTGGCCGCTATGGCAAACTACTCGGATGGCTTGCAATGCTTGGATTTGCTGCCTGGTATGTCCGCCCATCAGCATGGGGCGGGTATGACGAAGGTGTAGGATTCTTCCTTGTCGGTATCTGTTTACTTGGTTTTGGTGCTGCAGCAATCCTCACATGTTTCATGTGGGGCGGAGATGACAGCAGTCGTCTCTACGCTCTTCGTCGATTCGTCGATGTCTATCCAACAATCACGAAGCCAGAACGTCACGTTCGTTTCAACGAAAAGATGTGGACTACAACCTTCGTTCTCATCATCTACTTCGCTATGACCAATGTCATGTTGTACGGTCTCTCTGGTCAAGCACTCGACTTGTTCAGTGGTTTCCGTTCCATCATGGCTGGTGCATCTGGAACCATCATGCACTTGGGTATTGGACCGATTGTTACTGGTTCCATTATCATGCAATTATTTGCAGGTGCTAAAATCATACGACTTGATCTCAGCAACTCTGATGACAAAGCAATGTATCAGGGTGTTCAGAAACTTTTGGTTCTCATTATGATTCCAATTGAATCGATTCCTCAAACATACGGTTTCCTCGACCCTCAAGAATTCCTTATCGATACATACGGTTTGGGATGGGCAAACTTCGTTATTGTAGCTCAACTCTTTGCTGGTTCATACCTCGTGTTCTTACTCGATGAATTAGTCAGTAAGTGGGGTATAGGTTCAGGTATTTCCTTGTTCATTGCAGCAGGTGTTGCACAATCAACCTTTGTTGGTACGCTCTCACCTCTTCCAACCACCTCTGGAGTTCCTTATTCACTCCAGAACCCACCATCGGGGACCTTACCTATGATTTTCTATATGTTCAGGGAGGCGACGAATGGTGAAATGATTTCGAACAACGGTTTCGAACAGATCTTACTGACGCACGTCAATCCTGTGGCAGCATTGTTTTCATCCGTAGTTGTGTTCCTTGTCGTTGCGTTTGCAGAATCAAGTAAACTCGAATTGCCATTGACTCATGGAAAGGTCCGTGGCCACCGTGGAAAATACCCTATCCGTTTGGTCTATGCATCGAACATTCCAGTTATTTTGATGGCTGCACTTCTTGCAAACATCAACATGTTCTCCCTCTTGTTCTGGAGCCACCCTACTCTTTCCCAAACCCCAATTCTTGGGCGTGAAGGTTGGATGAGTGCCTCACAGTATATCGGGACGTATGAAGCGGGTCAAACGACAGCTTCCGGAGGGTTTGCATGGTATGCGAGCATGGTCAATGGTGTCAATGACTGGTTACTACCGGTTCTGAACCAACAAGGCGATGTATTTGGGCATAGTTTGACACAAATTATGGTTCACGTCATCTTCTATGTAGCTCTCATGACCGTTGGTTCTATGGTTTTCGCCAAGTTTTGGATCGATACCACCAATATGGGTACGAAAGACGTTGCAAAGCAAATTGAACGTACTGGTATGCAAATTCCTGGATTCCGTAAGAATCCTAAAATCTTGGAAAAGATTCTCGAAAACTATATTCCTCCAGTCACCTACTTTTCAGGTGCTTTCGTAGGTTTACTTGCCGCAGGTGCCGACCTACTCGGAACGGTAGGTAATGCTTCAGGAACCGGTCTCTTACTTGCCGTAGGTATCATTTTGAGAACCTATGAGCAGATTCAAAAGGAACAGGCTATGGAAATGCATCCAATGATACGCCAGTTCTTCGGTGCTGACTGAAACGAATACTCATTGAAGAGAGTGTTTCAGTCACACGAGTGACTGCTCTTGATTTCATCTTGTCACTCAAGTGCTGACTGATTTGGCCTTGCCGAATCATTCGCTGGCTGAATTACATCGCTGATTACCGTATCTTCAGCCATGCAGACTGAAACTGAATAGCATCTTCTCTGATGTTTCAATCGCACGAGTGGTTGTTTTTATTCTCTTGATACCAAGTCGGTGTCATCGTCGAGATGAACATTTAATTTAGTCAATTTTGGTTCTGTCCGGTAGATAATTTATATCATTCGTCGTAAATTGTTTGATATGTCAGATGAACAATCTTCTTCTCCGTGGCAGAACTTGGGTTCAAAACCCCCACCTCCCTCACAACTCATCATTAATATGCCTTCAAAGGAGGTCTCCATCGGGGTTTTTATCTTTGGCACACTTGTCATCTTCGTTGCCCTTGGCCTCATTTTTGCATCAACACTCTCGACAGAAGCAATCGCTTCGACCTTAGATTCTGATAATGATGGTGTTCTTGACAGAGATGATACATTCCCTCAAGATGCGAGCGAATGGCGTGATTCAGATTATGATGGCACAGGGGATAACAGTGACCTCGATGATGACGGCGATGGATATTCAGATTTTGATGAATCTGTGCGTTGCCTTGCCCATACAGACGCTCTTGATCATCGGGATGTTCCATTGGATACAGATGGTGATGGTCTTTGCAACACCATTGATTCTGACGATGACGGTGATGGTTTTGACGATGATATAGACATCTTCCCAATGGATTCTACTGAATGGTATGATACGGATGGTGATGGGATTGGAAATACTCTTGACACCGATGATGATGGTGATGGTTACCCTGATGCATTCGATGACTTGCCTCTTGACCCTACGGATTGGTCTGACCTCGACGGCGATGGGTTTGGCGATATTCTCGACCTTGATGATGATGGTGACACATACAGCGACTCTATTGACCAATTCCCACGTGATGCTTCGGAGTGGATTGACTTTGATGGCGATGGGCAAGGCGATAACAGTGACCTCGATGATGATGACGACGGAGTCCCTGATGATATTGATGTCAATGACCATTCTGATTCCGGTATCGGAATCACACTTCATTCGTTTACACTTCTCGACTCTCTCGACTATTTTGACGCCTATTCAGAAATCTATTTTTGTATTGAAGTGAATGAAGTCAATATTGGTTGCTCTCCAACTGGTGAGGAAGAGAATTTCTATACAATGACAACCGATGTTGAAGTGTATTTTGGGTACGAGTTTTTCTATGATTTACCGGAGCATATTTCTCTTCATGAAATACAAATTTCTGCCTGGGATTCCGACCCATTTCTCGATGACGCAGTGGATATTAATCTTGCCAGTGATCTCGATGCATATGTGTTTACAATCAATAGCAGTATTGCTTCTGTCGGCGAAACTCATTCAGCTACTGCATCGGGTGTTGGCGATAATAACGGCGAAGATGGAGTGCTTGATTTCTCCTACATTTTCAAAGATTTGCGGGTGATGAATACACCACTTTTCGATTGGGTTTTTGACTATCAAGCATATTCTCTATCGCTTGATTTTGAATATTCAATATACCGTACATTCAAGCTCTATGATCATTCAACTTATTCATGGGATGACTACCAACGTTTTGTAACACCAAACGAAGAATATATACTCGAACTAGCCACAGAATTACGCAATATGTCTCTTGAGAATGGTTACACTTCGGAATTGGAAATTGCTAGCTTCATTCTTGCATTTGTTGGTGGGATTCCCTATCAATATGATATTGATGGAATGGGCGTTGCTGAATACCCCAAATACCCTATTGAGATGCTTTGGGAGCACGCTGGAGATTGTGAAGATGCGGCAGCATTGTACCTGTCACTCATTGAATCAGTTGGATTTGATGGAGTGCTCATGTTACTCTTGGTCAAATCCGGTGAAAATGAAGATTGGGGTGGCCATGCGATGCCAGTCATACATATTCCGGATATGAGTGGTGAAGGAGTTGAATTAAATGATCCAGACAAGACTGGTCAAGTGTACTATTATGCTGAAGCAACTGGCTGGTATGACGGTTATTCCGGTATCGGAGTCAATAATTGGTACGCTATGAAAGATATGCAACTGTATGATGTCGAATGACGGTTAAGTCTTGTTTACCATCGGATTCCGCCTCTTTCTGCGGCGATAGGTTATTTATGATGCTAATTACGGCTCAGTCCGCCTTTTTCACCGCCCTTGCTGAGAGGGTACGTTGATATATGGGAGGAAAGTGCGAAGGTTGCTTGCGTAGTTGAGAACGGCGTTGGCGGCTGAGTCTTCGGACGATGACCGTCGCCATCCTCTCGACTCGTGAAGCCGAAGCTATTGCGATCTTGAGAAACCTTCCCCCACGGAAGCTCGCTCTTGGTCAGGTAGGTGATCGAGATTATGACGTATTTTTGTGTAAGAAGCATAAGTGCATTATACTCTCGCCAATTTTTTTAGGACAGTAATTCAATTTCAATAAATGAATTTGCGACAAGTAGCCTAAGGATCATAACAAGAGAAATCTGGTTGATCCTGCCAGAGGCGACCGCTATTGGAGTTCGATTAAGCCATGCGAGTAGAATGAATTAGATTCATTGCGAACTGCTCAGTAACACGTGGATAACCTGCCCTATGCTCTGGGATAACCTTGGGAAACTGAGAATAATACCGGATAGATCACAACGCCTGGAACGGTGTGTGGTTGAAAGGTTACGGCATAGGATGGGTCTGCGGCGTATCAGGTCGTAGGGGGTGTAATGGACCTCCTAGCCATCGACGCGTACGGGTTGTGAGAGCAATAGCCCGGAGATGGATTCTGAGACACGAATCCAGACCCCACGGGGTGCAGCAGGCGCGAAAACTTCACACTGCAGGAAACTGCGATGAGGGAACTCCAAGTGACTACACATTTGTGTAGCTCTTTTCTTAACTATTAATCGGTTTTGGAATAAGGGCTGGGAAAGACCGGTGCCAGCCGCCGCGGTAATACCGGCAGCTCGAGTGGTCGTCGCTTTTATTGGGCCTAAAACGTCCGTAGCCTGTTTGGTAAATCTGTGGGTAAATCAACCAGCTTAACTGGTTGAATTCTGCAGAGACTGCCAGACTAGGGACCGGGAGAGGTGTGGGGTACTCTAGGGGTAGGGGTAAAATCCTGTCATCCTTAGAGGACCACCAGTTGCGAAGGCGCCACACTAGAACGGATCCGACGGTCAGGGACGAAGCCTAGGGGCACGAACCGGATTAGATACCCGGGTAGTCCTAGGTGTAAACGCTGTGAACTTGGTGTCGGGAGTCCGCAATGGGCCCCCGGTGCCGGAGTGAAGATGTTAAGTTCACTGCCTGGGGAGTACGGTCGCAAGGCTGAAACTTAAAGGAATTGGCGGGGGAGCACTGCAACGGGAGGAGCGTGCGGTTTAATTGGATTCAACGCCGGAAAACTCACCAGGGCCGACTGTTATATGAAGACCAGCGTAATGAGCTTGTCGGATTTTCAGAGAGGTGGTGCATGGCCGTCGTCAGTTCGTACTGTAAAGCGTTCTGTTAAGTCAGATAACGAACGAGACCCTCATCTCTATTTGCTACCCGTCTCTCCGGAGGCGGCGCACTATAGGGAGACCGCTGGTGTTAAACCAGAGGAAGGCGAGGGCAACGACAGGTCAGTATGCCCCGAATGTCCTGGGCTACACGCGCGCTACAAAGGACGGGACAATGGGAAGCCAGGCCGAGAGGCCGAGCTAACCCGAAACCCGTTCATAGTTCGGATCGAGGGCTGTAACTCGCCCTCGTGAAGCTGGATTCCGTAGTAATCGTGTTTCAATATAGCACGGTGAATATGCCCCTGCTCCTTGCACACACCGCCCGTCAAACCATCTTAGTTGGGGGTGGGTGAGGCTGCGCTTTATGGCGTATTCGAGCCTGCCTTCGACAAGGAGGGTTAAGTCGTAACAAGGTATCTGTAGGGGAACCTGCAGATGGATCACCTCCTAAGAAAAACCGGAGACTGGAGTTCGACAAAGAACTCCAGTCTCCACCCTTTTTTTTACGTCTACGGCACTTTACTTTTTACACCGCACGCATAGCATTATTTATCGCTACTTTCACCACGAATCGAGGGAGTGTTATGCAACCAGGTCCAAATCAACCTCCTGCCATTCAGGATAGCGTTGTTGGCCGCGATATGCACACTGGTAATGTCATTCATAATCACTATCACCTTCCGCCTACGCAAGCAGCTGCACAGCCACCACCTCAAACCATAATTCTTCAACAACCGGCTCCACAACCGGCTTTCCAAAATCAATACATTGTTCCGATTCAATATTTTAAGAAAATTTATGGCACGGATTGGATTGTTCTTGGTGTCGTTTCGATTCTCTTCTCTTTCCTACCCTTCGTTAACGTATTATGCGGACTTGTAAGCACTGTTGGTATCTTCGCAATGTTACCGCACCTCCATTTGAAGTTGGGAGGTCACCCTGATTCTCGGAAGATTGTTCCTGCTATTGCTTTGAATTCTATTGCTCTTTTCCTTATCGTATTCTCCTGGATACTGAACTCCTCTTGACGATTTTAATGCGGGGTGAATCGGATTCCTAACGACCCTCAAAATCAACAATTACATGATCTTGAAGTTCCTCGAGACCTTCATACTGGAGATATTATTCATAACCACTACCATTCTCCTTCACCTCCTACTCCCCAAACGCCTGTGCCCACAACGGTAATTTTACAACAAACACCTCCACTCACCGTTCCTTTAGTTCCAAATTATGGGTACAAGGAAATTGGTGCGGATTACTGGATTTTTAACAGTATAGTTTGTGGATTATGCTCTGCCTTCATTCCATTTTTTACTTTCGTGACTGGATTTTTCAGTTTTGTTGGTTTTGTTATTTTATTGAAAAACCTCAATATCGGTCAGTTAGAACCAGGGCATCCTGATTCGGAACGAGTTCGACCTGCCTTTTTCGTGAATATAGGGTCTTTGCTTTGCATTCCATTTGGAATGCTCTATGGCTGGAATGTCTTTTTTTAATCGACAGGCTATATTGCCCCGTGATCTACTTTCATAGAACGTCGAAACGTAAGGAGGCGAAGTTTAGGTGCTTCCGCATTGACTGTAATGGTTGCTCCTCTGTTAAAATGAACTTCATCCCAGCCATCTGGGACGATGTAGCCACGATGCATATCTGACGTGATTGTCGTGGATTCATCGGTCCAATCCATCCATGACCAAGGCCTTCCCTCACGTTCTGCAGGAGGAATGTCTCGTGCAAGTACGAAGTAGTGTGTAGACTTTTGTTCTTCTTTTACCTTCTGAAGCAATTGTTCAAGGTCTTCTTTACCAGCAGCATTACTGAGCCAGGCACCTTGCCCCAACCAGGTCGAAAACAGTAAACCGCTGCTTTGTTGAAGGCATTTGTGATCACCTCTACGAAGATGATATTTGCTTGGAGCATATTGATGGGTATTTGCAATCAATAAATCATTCATTGCTGGGTCAGTGGTGAACCTGTTTCCAGATGTTGTGTCAATAATCGCCTGAAGTCGGGGGAGTTCATTGACTATTGCATCTCCATTCAATGCTGTTTCCAAGTCTTCGGCAAATGACTCGAGGTTTGAGCCCATGTAGAATCCAAAACTTCCAAGTGGGTCTTCAGTGCGTGGGTGGGAATTGATTCCCATGACTGGTGTAGCGGCATCGATGTTGTGAGATATGCTTGTCAATGTTCCATCTCCACCGAGTACGAGTACCAAATCGCGCCCAATAAAGTCAGCACGGCGAACTTGTTCACGGGCTCGAACATCAATACGCAAGCCACCTCTACGTTGACTTGATTCATCCAATGCTTTGGTTACCAAACCAAGGCTTACGTCATGTACGGCCTCGAAGTTTTTTTTGTAGACCAGCAATATGTCAGCCATCCGAACCCTCCTCGGTCTCCCCAAGTAGTCCTCCCTCTTCAACACCACCATCAAGACAGAGCAGGATAAAGAAGGATTGATATGCGAGCGTAAGAATCGTTTTTCATGCAACCGAATCCCTGGGATGATGGCGGACAATCCGAGTCTCCATCCTCACCTTCACCGAACGTTTACCCTGAACCAATCATCGTCGGTATGCCGCAACAAATAAACCAGCAGATGGGGCAGCAAATGGGGCAACAGATTGTGTACCTGCAACCTCAATCTTCATCTCCCAAAGTGCTTGGTATTTTTGTAATCATCTGGGGTGCGATTTCCTTTTTGGGAGTCTTTTTGAGTTTCATTCCTTTGGAGGACCCAACAACTGGAGAGAAATTGATTGTTCCAGTTTCAGTGATTATGGTCAATGTGATGAACTCAGCTCTTGTTGCTATCACCTGTATGTTAGGTGGTTATTGGATGACACAATACAAGAAAAAGGGAATCCACCTTGTTCTCATCGGAATCATCCTCTCTTATTTCGTAGGACTCGCCGGTTTAGCATTGGGCGGTGATGGAGGACTCGGAGAACTTCTTGGAGACGATTCTGCTGTCTTTGCCGTCGTTGCGGTATCAGAAGGAATATGTTCAGTAATCTGCGGATTACTTGTAGCAATACCACTTATGAACGCAGCCCAAGGACTTGATGAATCCTCTTTGTTTAGTCAACTGAAATAATCAACAACTACTGGGTCATGAGCCTGTCTATGGGCGAACTCATTACAGGACACGCAGCCACCTATGTCGAAGAATTATGGATCAATACGGATGAACGGTATGAAATCCGCTGTATTACGCAAGATGTTGAACGCATTGTAGCAGAAAGCGGTATCCATGACGGGCTTGTTCTGGTCAATCCTATGCATATTACTGCATCTTGTTACGTTAATGATCTTGAACACGGTTTACATCATGACATTATGAAATGGCTCGACAAAGTCGCACCATTTTATGGCCGTGACGGTCGAGAAGGCGAGGAGTATCATCATCACCGCACTGGAGAGGATAACGGCGATGCACATTTGAAACGCCAACTCCTCGGGCAACAAGTGACGATGCCGGTTCGAAATGGACAACTCCATCTTGGCACGTGGGAACAAATTCACTATGCTGAATTTGATGGTTGTCGAGAGAAGCGAATCCTCGTCAAAGTATTCGGAATTCTTGCCACGCCAACCAAGTAAATAGAACGGTAATCGAGTAGGTACTTCTTTATCGCCTCTTTCATTGGGAGTGTTATGTCACTCGATGGTGTGAATCTCAATAGAGGCTTTTTTCATTTTACAGTACCTTATCACTGGGTCAATTGGATTGGCTGGGTCATTGGACTTTTGATGGTCATCGGAGGCCTAATTACTTTCATCGATGGAGGAGGAATCGTTGCTGCCATCGGGTTTTTCGTTATTGCCCTGGTATCACCTGCCTCACTTGAAACCGACCTTCATAACGTCCGTAAAAACGCACCACAACCAGACGATTTAGAAGAGGCTGCACTAAAAAACGGTTATGAAATGGAATCTTGGTTCTTTGGGCGTTCTTCTTACAGTCCAACCAATGACCCAAGCGATTGGATTCTTCCTGCCCCTGGGCCCTCAACTTGGAATAAAGAGGATCGTTATGCCCAAGATGGAGACGGTTCCGCACTCCCAGAACACCCAACAAAAGTGGGAACGCCTATTCCAGCAACATTCGCAACGTTTGGGGTCAGCATGATTCTGTTTATCATCACCCTTGCTATCAGCATTGGAATGCTCGTGGTTGATGAACAAAAACAGATTGACGACGGAACACTAACGGCTGATGCGGCCTCTTTCACCTATGCTCCTCTTCTCATGACCATCATTGGCGCTATATGGCTTATTGTCGGGTTCTTTCAACATAAAAGGCAACAACAAATGATTGACACACCTACTTCTTTGGTACGTTCGGTATCCGTCGGTTCAGCAGAACTCGTCGGGCAGATTCGTCCAGCACCTGAGCAATGGATCAATGTAGTCGTTGATGGAAATCCACGCCGCATGATACCTGGATGTGTTGATTTCAGGTGGGAATATGAAGTGTATGTATGTCGACAAGAAACTTCAACAGACTCTGAAGGAAATACAACAACCAAAGAAGTCTGTAATTGGCGTAGTATTCGGTCCGATCACGGCCATGTTCCTTTCATGCTTCATGATGGCACTGGCGCCATTCGAGTTGAATCCGGCACCTTCAAGAAAAAGAATTTCGGTAATTTCGTCAAGCAATGGACTTCAAACCATGCAGATACACTCCGTGACCATTTCAAAACGGAATTTGCTGCCCGCCTCTTTAGCGACGGAGATGTTCGTAAGCATCGTTGGACTGCTTATGCACTTCGAATCGGTAATCCAATCTACCTTTTGGGTATGGTCAAACCTCGTTCAAGAGACGAACTTGCTAGTGAAGGTCTTGATGGGTCCATCGGGCACACAGCAATTTCAGTTCACGGTGAGAATTCCCCTGGTATGAAAGCAAACCTCCAACGTGGGACTGAACTCGCAAATTTAGGAACGATTCGTTCTTCGGCTGAACTACTTCTCATGCCAATCGTCTGCCTTCTTTGTGGGATTAGCATGTATTCCTTACTTTGAATCACCACAGACTTCAAGTCCTGTGTAGGGAACCATTTGGTATGGATGGCAAAGCGCCAGAGTTAGACGGCGGGTTTTTTGTTGTCAGTCTACCCTATAATCAAGAGATGTGGATTGGGTGGGCTCTTGGGGCACTGCTCTTTGTTTTCGGCTTTTTCTACAGCCCGTTCTGGGGCTTTTTCGGTCTTATGCTTCTCTTTTTGAACACCCCTCACCCATTTGCTCAAGAACTTGAGGAGTTCAAAACCAAAGCCGGTAACCAAGAATATCTTCGTAAGTATGCCGAGGAACGAGGCTTTAGTTTTGAACGGTTCTGGCTTCCTGAAAGTTTGGATGGCTTGAAAAATAATGCAGGGGAGTGGCATTTCCCTACGCCGAGCAAATACGTTTGGAACTGGAAAAAACCCTATGATGCAGATCCTAATAATTCCATACTTTTTGAGCACCCGTTTATGGTTGGTGCACCGAGACCACCTCTTTTCACGCTTCGTGCAGTGTATTTCACACTCGGATTGATTATGCTCCAATTTTGGGGTGCTGCTTTGATTGTAAAATATCATATTGAAACATTTTTCTCTCTTTTTGCGTTCTTAATTGATTTCACGTCGAGTCAGGCATTGGGCATATTCTTTGGAATTATTCTCATAATTGCATTCTTGTATTATGTCATTTACTTCCTTGCATCCTTATCAAAATCAATTACGAACATGCAAATGGTTGACATGCAAACTTCCCTTGTACGTTCTGTTGCAGTTGGTGAAGCCGAATTGATTGGGCAAGCAAGACCAGGCCCCCACGGCGCTTTGAAAATATTTGTCGATGATAATCCAGAAATGACATGTGAAGATGTTGTTTGTTATGAATGGGTACGTGAAGATTTCCCAGCTCAGGGTGATATTCCCGATTGGGCTCAACGGAATCTTTTCTTCTATATTCTTGGAAAAACGAATAAACTTTTGGATTCACTCTATCAGAATCTGTTCAATATTGTCGAACCTCATTCGCACGAATCTGCTCGACAAAGTGGAGGAGTGCCTTTTATCCTACACGATGGAAGCGGTGGAATTCGCGTTGAACCTTCGATGTTTGAACGAATCCACTATCAAGTACCACTCAATGTATGGGATATAGGCACTACACGTTGGACACTTTACGGATTGAGGTTGGGCGACCCCTTGTACATTCATGGTGAAGTGGCATCTCGTACGAATTCTGAACTTGCGGAAGAGAAACTCGATGGTATGCTTGGAAATTCAATTTTGAAAGTAATTGGTAATGTCGACCCACCTGGTCAGGAATTGATAATGATTCAAGGCACTGAATACAGTATTCTTGCCTATTCATATTCACTAATAGAAACCCTCTACTTGCCGGTTTTATACCTCGGCGTGTTTTTCATGCTCGGAATAGTATGAAGTTATCAATCGTTACGCTTTGGTAGTAGCATGGCAGATGATGTAGTCATTATTGGCGGAGCAAGAACACCTTTTTGTGAATGGGTTGGCGGAAAGCGTGGCGATGGTAAACAAGGTGGATTATTGAAGTCGATGACTGCCCAAGACCTCGGTGGTTTGGCAATTAAAGGAGCGCTTGAAAAGACCGGTACAGACCCTTCATCTGTTGACCATGTTGTCATGGGCTATGCTTTACAGACATGTTCACAATCGATCTTTGGTTCACGCCATGCAGGCCTCAAAGGCGGTATCCCTCAGGAAGTACCAATGCTCACACTCTCTCGAATCTGTGGGTCAGGAGTTCAATCGATTATTACCGGTGCACAGATGATCATGCTTGGAGAAGCAGCGACCGTCGTGTCTGGTGGAATGGAAAACCTCAGTCAAGCCCCTCACGTTATGCGGGGTGCTCGTGAAGGTTGGAGACTTGGCCGTTCACCTCCAGTCGAAGATTACATGATGACGAATCTTCAAGACATGACATGTGGCTTATTCATGGCTCAAACTTCGGATGAATTATGCAACCGAAAAGGAATCACTCGTGAAGAAATTGATGCATATGCTGCACGCTCACATGCTCGAACCACCGCTTCAATAGAAAACGATGTGTTTGAGCAAGAAATAGTCGCAGTGACCATCAAGGGTCGTCGAGGAGATACCGTTGTAACTCACAAAGACGAAGATCACGTCGTCAAGAATACAACTGCAGAATCATTAGCAAAACTTCCGACTGCTTTTGGACCCGATTCTTTTGTTACAGCGGGGAATGCCTCTGGCGTAGTCGATGGTGCAGCGGCTGTTGTCATTAAGTCAGCATCTCAGGCAGAAGCCGATGGCGATGCTCCATTGGCTCGAATTGTCTCTTGGGGAATCGTTGGACTTGAACCTGCTATCATGGCCTATGGTCCAGTTCCTTCATCTCGTAAGGCTTTGGAAAAGGCAGGGCTAACAACTGACGATATTGACCGGTGGGAAATCAATGAAGCCTTCGCAGGGCAAGCAGTCGCTTGTATCAAGGACCTCGAAATCGATGTGGAGAAGGTCAATGTCAACGGTGGTGCTGTTGGTTTGGGCCATCCACTTGCAGCAACAGGGACACGTTTGGTTCTCACCCTTGCCTATGAATTGAAGCGCTGTGGCGGACGCTATGGTGTTGCAACCGCATGCATTGGTGGCGGGCAAGGTATTGCCATTGTTATCGAATCGCTGTGAAGGGCTTTCTTTCCAAAAGAACTTGGTTGAGCATTCTTCAAACACGAATATATAAACTGATTCTCGCAGCACGGTTTATGAAAAATCCTTTTACATGGATGAGTCAAACCAGTGTTGAATATCCAAAAAGAGCATTTGCAGTCATCATGATGATTGTCGTCTGTTTTTCGAGTGGAGCAATGCATCTTCAATTTGACAACAGTGAGGATGGTTTTTTCCCTGACGATGAGAATGTACAACTCTTGAATCAACTGGAATCTGAATATCAGGCATCAGTGGATTTTGTTCGTACCATCAAAGACGTTGAGCAAGGCGACTTACTTCAAAATACAACATGGACCGAACTTGCTGAAATTGAAGCCATGATGCTGGAGAATGAAGACTTCAAGCCTCATCATTATCCATTATTCGGAACTCAAGCCAACAGTGGTATGGCAAGTTCTGCCATTCAATGGCAACTTTGGCAAGATGAAGCACAGGCTGGATGGATTGACGAGGTTCAGTCGGCATTAAGCGGAGTTCAGACTGCCAATTCTTCTCAATTACAAGCTGCTTTGAGCAATGTTTCCACAGCATCGTCTTCAATTCCAGAGGTCTCAGCAGTCACTCCTGTAGACCTTAGAGCATGGTCACCTGATGAGCCAAGTGAATGGCTCGCTCGAATGGACTCGGGTCAGAACCTCTCTTCCCGATTGGGCACTTTGCTCGGACAACTTGAAGGGCTAACTGTCGGTAGAGATGCTGGTGAAGTCGGTCAAATAATGGCTGTCACAGGGCCTTTGAATGGGCAATTGATTCCTCTCACAGTTCTTCAAAATATTGACTATCGCGAATCAATCTTGAGTTGCATGCCGGTCGAGAACCGCAATGATCCATGGAATCTCTCGGGCCCAATTCTAACGACCTTGGTCATTAGCAGTGAGCCTTCTGACTATGGCCATGAAGTTCTGGATGATGTTCAAGCCGATATTGATGCTTGGTCCCTCTCAATGTTAGGAAACATGACGGACACAGCAGGCAATGAACAAGTTCGTACCTTTTCTTTCTCACAACTTGCCATCGGTGCCAATGGTAACCTTGGAAAAGAAATTGGCATGCTGACCAGTGCTGCAATGCTACTTCTCGCAGGAATTCTTTGGTTGAATTTCCGAAGTGTCCGTGATACAGCCTACGTCACTTTCCTAACGATCATTTCTATTGCTGCTACCTACGGTGTAGCAGGCTGGTTGCAATTCATGGGGGTCAATATGGTGTTCAATGCAGCCATGAATTCAATTCCTGTCTTATTGCTTGCCATCGGGGTCGATTACGGCCTTCACGTCGTATTACGGATTCGAGAAGAGATGCAAAATCTCGACAGCCAAGATTCTATAGAACGAGAGACTCTGAAAGACTTCTCATATGAAGCACGAAAAATCGCAGTAACCAGGGGGACAGTATTGACTTCCATTGCTTTGGTCATTGCCATTTTCACAGACATGGTTGGTTTTCTCTCATTCAGGTTCTCAGCCCTTTCCTTTTTGCAAGTCTTTGGAACGGTCATCGCTATTGGGTTGTTTGTAGTTTATTTACTGAGTATTACGGCTTTACCGGCATTGATGTTGATGTTCCCACCGAAGCGTCTTGCTCTCTCGAAAGCAAGTAATCTCTCTATTGGCCGTATATCATCTGCTATCGGCCGATTGTCGACTCAACCAGTGAAAGTAGGCGTAATCGCAGTGTTATTGTTAACCCCGATGTACTTCGGATTCCAACAATTAGAAGTTGGTTTTGATCAACGTGACCAATTGGATCAGGATATTCCCGTTGTAGGAGATTTCTTGATGCTTTCTGATGACTTCCAAAGCAGTCGTTCACCGTTGTATCTGGTCGTTGATGCCGATGTTATCTCACATGACGGTAGGATGACTTGGAATGCTGCTGAAGCGATGCTCTTGCAAAGTGAAGATGTCAACGGTGTCCCAAACGGTTTGTGGAATTTACTTGCTGAAGCTCAAGGGCGCGACCCGGTACTGAATACACTCATGACAGATTTGGATGCATCAAGTCCAGCCTCTTATCAATCACTCTCTACCTATCTTCTCGAAAACTCGACAGGCCGCCAGTTAACCTCGGCAGTCTTGTCTTCTGACGGTCAACAAACCGTCCTCTCGTTCCAAGCAGAGACGCTCGATTGGCAAGCCACCATTGACCTTTACGACCGTTTGACCCTTGCACTACAGAACACTGAGGATTCTCTGGACAGCGATGCTACACTTCGCATTGGTGGCCGTAGCCTCATCGTTGCTCAAACCAGTGCAGATGTGGCAGAATCGGCTGTTATTTCCACTTCAGTTGTTGCATTGGTGATTTTAGGTATGCTTGTAGGGATTCATACTGCTCGACAGAAGAACTTCAAGCAGGGTCTTGCACGTGGTTTTGTCTCCTGGATTCCATTGATGATGGTCGTCGGTTGGGTGTACGGTATCATGGGCTTTACAGGGTATCAAATCAATGCCCAAACAGTCACTATAGGTGCCTTGTCACTTGGACTTGGTGTTGATTATGCGGTTCACTTTTCTGTTCGTCTCGAAGAAGAGGTTGAGCATAATCCGCTGGCCTCTCAAGAGATGTGGGTTACCAATGCGTCTGCTACAACTGGTCGAGCGATGTTCGCTGCAGCCCTCACTACCGCAGGTGGATTTTCTGTTCTCAATTTGTCGGCATTGCTTCCATTACGACTGTTCGGTCAAGCCTTTGTCGTTGCGATCATTCTGGCATTACTGTCCAGTTTGATTCTACTTCCAGCCTTCTATACACCGTTCCTCAAACATGATGCAGAAAAGTTCGCATTAGCCCAAGGGGAGGCCGAATGATGGATACTCTCGCCGTGGCAATGTTTTGGGTCTCTTCGGTGTTGATTCTACCGTTTTGGATTATGTTGTGGTTCATGCCAAAGCACGAACTTACCAAACGATTTGTGGGGGATATACGTTGGTCTATACTTCCTCTCCTTATTCCATATGCGATTCTGGCACTTCCAAATGCTCCAGAGGTTATTTTCACCTTTGCAAGCCAAATGCCAACCCCAGAAATAGTGGTTGAACTTTTTGCAAATGACCGTATGGTCGCTTTGGCATGGCTCCACATGCTTGCTCTTGATTTGTTTGTTGGGCGCTATGTTTGGCTTCGAATGCTGGCTGCAGACCGGCCCATGTATGTTTCAACTCCAGTTCTCTTCTTGTGTATGATGATGGGGCCGCTTGGTTTCTTAGTTGGAATACTTTCGACCTGGTCGGTGACTGATTTGGAATCAATTGCTTCAAATTCGGAACAGGTTGAATCAATCACGGTTTAGAGGATGTATTCAAGACACTACAGTTGTTGCAAGAACCATGGCAGCGACTCACAACTTGGATTGTAGCCATATTCCGTTTCCAATGCCCGAACGAAAGTGTGTTTTGCATCAGAATTGGATTGATTTAACTTTCATGCATTGGAAAGTCGATGCTGACTTGTTACAACGCTATATGCCTGAAGGACTAGAAATAGACTTCCATAATGGAAATGCCTACATCGGTGTCATTCCATTCACAATGGAAAAAGTTCGTCCAAGAGGTTTGCCTTGGCTTCCGTTTGTCTCGACCTTTGGTGAATTTAATATCCGTACATATGTCACGAAAGATGGGGTGCCTGGGATTTTGTTCCTCACCCTCGATGCACAAAGCCGAGTCACATGCTTCCATGCCCCCCGTTCATATGGCCTCCCATATCGTTATGCAAAAGCCAAAGTTCACGTCGAAAAGGATGGACGGTATTCATGGTCATCGCAGCGTAAAGTTGGTGGCGAATCCCTGATTGGCACTGCTGAAAGTACGGGTCCAATCGAGCAAGCAGTACCAGGGTCACTCGAATATTTTCTCTTTGAGCGTTACAGTTTGTATACATGGCATAAAGGGGTATTGCATCGAGCATATACCCATCATCCACCTGTGCAACACTATACTTCCAAGGTTGATGATGGGTATATGCTCGAT
>JAPKCL010000116.1 GCA_028822955.1 Candidatus Poseidoniaceae archaeon | reverse complement strand
GGCAACTTGGTGAGCGTATGAGGGATGATGTCCGAGCAGATACTCCACCTGACCTGCGGTCATTGAAAATAAAGAAACCAAAGAAAATGGCTGCGGGTATTCCAGCAGTTACCTCGTCAATGGTCCATGGTCTCAAAAAAATGGGATTGGTGCGTTCTGCTAAAACTCTCACGATGGTCAATCAACAGAATGGATTCGACTGCCCAGGATGTGCGTGGCCGGACCCTGAACATCGTACACACTTCGAATTTTGTGAAAATGGAGCAAAGGCTGTGGCCGATGAAGCGACCAAAAGTCGAGTCACACCTGCCTTCTTTGCAAAGCATAGTGTGCAAGAACTTGCGGAAAAAAGCGATTACTGGTTAAACAAGCAAGGGAGACTTACCCACCCAATGCATCTAGTAGAAGGCAGTTCACACTATACTCCAATCTCTTGGGAAAGTGCTTTTGAAATAATATCTGCTGAGATTAAGTCAATGGACAACCCTGACCGGTCTGTGTTTTACACATCAGGTCGGACAAGTAACGAAGCAGCATTCCTTTACCAAGCAATGGTTCGAAGTATTGGAACAAATAATCTTCCTGATTGCTCGAACATGTGTCACGAATCAAGCGGTAAAGGACTTGGTTCCACAATTGGAATCGGCAAAGGAACCGTACATCTTGATGATTTCAATCACGCAGATGTGATTATGGTCATTGGTCAAAACCCAGGCACGAATCACCCACGGATGTTAACTGCATTACGTGATGCCAAAAACAAAGGTGCCACAATTATTCATATCAATCCCCTTCCAGAGGCTGGCCTTGAACGCTTTAAGCACCCTCAAGATTACATGAAGTTGGATTTCAGCACTACGAAATTAGCAGATTTCCATCTCCCAGTACGGATTGGTGGAGATGCTGCATTGATGAAGGGATTTATCAAAGTACATTCAGAATCAGGCGGATTAGACCAAGCGTTTATCGATAACAGCACTGAAGGTTTTCGAACTATGGTCGAACATGCACAATCCTTTACTTGGCCAGTCCTTGAATTGGATTCCGGTATTGAAAAGCAACTCATTGTTGAAGTTGGCAAAGTTTTGGCGAAATCGAAAGCAACCATTGCCTGTTGGGCAATGGGTCTTACTCAACAACCGAATGGAGTTTCAGTGATCCAAGAAATTGTCAATCTGCTCCTCATGGGCGGACATGTAGGTCGCCCAGGTGCAGGTTTCTGCCCTGTACGCGGCCACTCAAATGTCCAAGGTGACCGGACTGTCGGCATTTGGGAAGCCGCACCCCCTGAATTCATCAAAAGGATGGAAGAGGGGCTGAATATTTCCATTCCCGATGAACACGGTTATGATGTTGTCAATGCTATTCATGCGATGAGGAATGGCGATGTTGATGTATTCTTTTGTATGGGAGGAAATTTCATTTCCGCCACCCCTGACACGCATGCTACTGCTGAAGGATTACGTAATGTTGGCCTAACAGTACAAGTTTCTACAAAACTTAACAGGTCTCACCTCGTTACGGGTAAACAAGCGATTATCTTGCCGTGTTTAGGAAGAACCGAAATTGATATTCAAGGTGAAACAACCCAATTCGTCACGGTCGAGAACTCCATGGGTATTGTCCATCAGTCACGCGGCGGTTTACAACCAGCATCGAAGGAATTACGAAGTGAGCCCTGGATTGTAGCACATCTCGCTTCACATCTGTTCACTGATTCTCCAATCAAGTGGCTCGAATTGACCGCGAACTACGACAATATCCGCGATTTAATGGAACTTTCACTCTTCGGATTCGATAATTACAATGAACGGGTTCGAAATGAAAATGGATTTTTACTCCCGAACCCACCTCGAGACACTCGAACTTTTTCAACACCTTCTGGTAAAGCACATTTCACAACACACCCACTACCGAATCTCGCCGTAGGTGAAGATCGTTTCATCATGATGACGATACGTTCTCATGACCAGTATAACACGACAATTTATGACGTACATGACCGTTATCGTGGCTTAAGTGGTAATCGAAGAATCGTATTGATGAATGCATTGGACATGGTTGAAAGAGGATGGAAAAACCGTCAGAAACTTTCGATTACCAGTCATTTCGAAGGTGAATCACGACACTCCGCTGGATGGCTTGCTGTCGCTTATGAAATTCCTCGAAAAAACATTGCTACATATTTCCCTGAGGCGAACTCTCTGGTCCCATTGAATTCAACTGCAGCAGTCTCCAACACGCCCACTTCTAAATGGATAGAAGTGTCGCTTGAATCCGAAATATCCCTCTTCAAGGGAGATGAAGAGGAATGACAAAGATTGGTTATTGGGGTCTCATAACTTCAAATCCACAATTCCGGCGCTTGTGGTTAGCATCCGTAATCTCGATGCTTGGTGAATGGTTCAACACAATTGCACTCTTTCTGTTGATCTTCCAATATACTGATTCTGAATTTTTACTTGGCATCTTATTCACTGTTCGGATGCTGTGCTTTGCATTACTTCAACCGATCAGTGGTTTACTTGCAGACAGAATGAACCGTAAACATATCATGGTTTGGTCGAATGTTCTGCAAATGGTTCTCGCTCTCGGGTTCTTAGCAGTTGATGGTCCTGAAGACATCCCTTGGATGCTTGGATTATCTGGGATTATGATGTTACTCCATGGTGCATATGTTACAGCGGAACGTGCAGCTTTACCCAATGTTGTTTCCAAGGAGGATTTGGCCACAGCCAATGCTCTCGACGCTGCCTCATGGTCTACTGCACTGTGTTTGGGTGCCATGCTTGGCGGTATTGTTGTCGAATATTTTGGAACGGATGCTGCATTCATTATCGATGCTGGAACCTTCTTATTAGGAGCAATTCTCCTTCTACCATTAACAATACCCCAAACCTATGACAAAGAACTCACAGGTCCGTTGTTTTCAACTGCCTTTTCAAACATACGAAAGGGATGGGTTCGTATTGCACAAGAAGCCCGTTTGCTTCGTATTGTATTCGCTAAGGCATCATGGAATATTGCTGGAGGAGGTTTGGCAGGTGTATTCCTCGTCATAGCTGGTTCGGATGTCGATGGCTTCGGCGTAGCCCTTGGATTTGGGTTATTCTTTCTCGCCCGAGGGATTGGCACTGGTACGGGACCAATCCTTGCACGTAAATTCCTAACCGACCAAGAAAAATGGCCGGTACTCATTGGAGTACTGGTGATGATATCTGGATTTTTTTACTTTTTCGTAGGCTACACACTTGGTACAAATGTTTGGCTGACCGTTTTCCTCGTGATGCTCGCGCATTCAGCCAGTGGAGCAAATTGGGTTTTGTCAACCATACTGACGCAGATGTGGGTCGAAGATGAAATCCGAGGTAGGGTGTTCTCGATTGACATGCTCATCATGTCACTCTCCTTCTCAATATCAAGTGCGAGTGCAGGATATTTGCTTGAAAAAGACATACTATCACTCCAACATGGATTCCAAATATTCGCTCTCTTGATGATGTGCTCAGGGTTTATATTCACTTTATGGAAACCTGGTAATCGTTCTCAAAAGGCTTGATTCAACTCTTTAATTTGAGGAGTCGTCATAAGAATGCTCAAGGGCAATACCTCCAAGGAACAAACATGGGGGCCGAAACGTCTGCACTTCGCTTGAGTCTGGGCGAAGGCATACCCGAAACAATTCCCGAACTTCCGGAATGGGATGACACAGTCGACCACGCTCCTCCAAGGCGTCAGATTCTCAATCCCAAGGAGAAGAAACTTGCACTCCGCAATGCATTACGCTATTTTCCTGAAAACCAACATGAAGTTCTTGCGAGTGAGTTCCTCGATGAGTTGAACTCGTTTGGTAGAATTATCATGTGGCGCTACCGACCAACTGAATATGAAATGCGAGCACATCCAATCGATGATTATCCGGCTAAATGCCAACAGGCCGCATCGATAATGCTCATGATTCAAAACAATCTCGATCCGGCAGTTGCTCAATTCCCTCACGAACTCATCACCTATGGCGGCAATGGCTCAGTATTCCAAAATTGGGCCCAATATCGTTTAGTGATGGCCTATCTGTGCAATATGACTGAATCACAAACACTCGTCATGTACTCTGGACATCCACTTGGTCTCTTTCCTTCGATGCCAGATGCACCTCGCGTCATCGTCACCAATGGCATGGTAATTCCAAATGCTTCCTCACAGGATAATTATGAGCGGATGAATGCTCTTGGCGTGACACAATATGGCCAAATGACTGCTGGATCATACATGTATATTGGCCCTCAAGGTATTGTCCACGGGACTACAATCACTCTTCTCAACGCTGCGCGTTCACATCTTGGACTTGGTGGCGATGAAGGGCTTGGCGGCGTAACATTCGTCACCTCGGGGCTCGGAGGTATGTCTGGGGCACAAGCGAAAGCTGCAGTTATTGCTGGAGCATCTTGTATTGTTGCCGAATCCAATGCACATGCTGCCCATAAACGGCATGAACAAGGTTGGCTCTCCACTGTAACAGATGATGTTGATGATGCAATCGACCAAATGGTGGAAGCGGCGGATAACAAAAAGCCTCTTTCGATTGGCTTTATCGGAAATATCGTCCAACTTTGGGAACGATTAGTTGAGCGTAAGATATCCGTAGACCTCGGCAGTGACCAAACCAGCCTGCATAATCCCTTCCAAGGTGGCTACTTTCCTGTTGGGCATTCTTACGATGATGCAGCAACAATGCTTTCAGACGAACCTGAACGGTTTGCAGAAGCAGTACGCGCAACCCTACGCCGACATGCGAATGCTATCAATCAAATGTCTGAGAACGGAATGTACTTCTGGGATTATGGAAATGCGTTTTTGCTCGAAGCAAGTCGGGCTGGTGCTGATGTTCTAGCAGACGATGGTGGTTTCCGCTATCCAAGTTATGTCGAGGATATCATGGGTCCTATGTGTTTCGATTATGGTTTCGGACCATACAGATGGGTCTGTTGTTCCGGCGACCCTGCAGATTTGAAAATTACTGATGAAATCGCATGCCAAGTTCTCGAGGAAATGCTTCCAAATTCCCCTCTTGAAATACAACAACAATTGATTGACAATATCCGATGGATACGTGGAGCAGGTGCAAATAACATGGTCGTTGGAAGTCAAGCCAGGATTCTTTATGCAGATGATGAAGGACGCAGAAAAATCGCTTCAGCCATGAATGCAGCCATTGGCGATGGTCGCCTATCGGGCCCAATTGTTCTGGGTCGCGACCATCATGATGTCTCAGGCACAGATAGTCCGTATAGAGAAACTGCAAACATTCGCGATGG
>JAPKCL010000115.1 GCA_028822955.1 Candidatus Poseidoniaceae archaeon | reverse complement strand
TTTTTTCGTGGAGATTCGTTAGCCAGTCAACCGAATCAACATTTCCATAAACGCATGGGCTGAAACCTCGGTCATCATCGCCATGGCATAATCGAACGGTTTCAACACGCTCATCGCCAAGATTTTCATAATGAGTATCAATCATAAAAGCTCTCATTCCAGCGTCCCATTGAGCATTAAATCCAGTCAGATGATTAGCAGCTGGATAATAAATTCCATCATCATGGGTGGAAAAGGCATTATGAGTTTCTGGAAATGTTACATCATCATAGGTTCGTAAACAGAGAATCAACAAGCCATTACAAGGTTCAGTTGGTGGTTCAGGTTCTTGTGATTGATTCATTGAAAGTGTGTCAACAGACGGTGCAACACAACCAGAACTTAGGACAATGAAGGTAACGAGGAGTGCGCATAAACTCCCTCGCATAAATTTGCCAACCTCTCGTAGAGCATGAATGCGTCGGTATGATGGAAATCAAACCGTACGGACAACAATACCTGCTTCAAGGAGCATGCCATTCGAGATTGTGAAATCTTCCATCCATCGTTCGGGGATATCTTTGGTTTCCGGATACACGATTTCTCTGATACCTGCCTGGATCAGTGAGCGAGCACATCGAGAGCAGGGGGGCCACGTCACAAATGCAGTACTCCCCTTCAGAGAGATCCCTATTCGTGCAGCATGCATAATCGCATTCTCTTCAGCATGGCAAATCAAAGGATACTTTTGTGAGCGGTCGGTTAGACGTGCAGTATCATCACTTATGCCACGCGGAAATCCATTGAATCCAGTTGACCGAATCTCTCGGTCTTCACCAACAACAACACAGCCTACTTTAGTTGAAGGGTCTTTACTCCAACCTGAAATATGCTTTGCTAATTCTAAAAAACGAATATCCCATTTCTCACTCATAGTCCTCAACAAACCTCTCACATGCTAACTCTCTATCATTGCTTCGCAAACAAAGAAAGGTTTTCATCAGTAGCCCAATCAAAGACATTGAGTATATTTCCTTGTAAATACAACGAACCTAAACTCACAACAAGGCCAACTTCTTCTTCTGAAAGAGTTGATAATTTCTCAACCGCTTGTTTGGCGGAAGCAACACTCAAAGGCGCAGAGTTTGACCACTTCTGTTCGAGAAGAGTTTCAATTTCAACACCTGGATAGCGTCCACCGTGGGGTTGAGTGAGCAGAATGTGTTTGGGTGGCATGCGCCTACACAAATCATGCAAAGGCGAAAGAAATTCCGTAAGATTATGTTGAGGTGAAGTACCAAACAGCAGTGTCCAAACTGACTGACCGTTTTTCTGGGGTGCATGTTGAGAGATGTATCGCTCTAATTCGGGGAGAATTCTACGCAGACCTGATGAATTGTGGGCTGCATCGAGTAGATAGGGATGCGTCGATGTTTCGCGTTTGGTTAATCCTTGCATCCTGGCAGGCCATTGAAGAATATCTTTTGCTTGGTCGATTGTATCAGTAGTAAAGCCAAGAGATTCAAACAATGCTGAAGCTAAAATTACAGCCTCCTCTTTGACGGTGGAACCTTCGGGAATAGTCACCAAAGTAGCGTGGGCAGGAGCAAGCGTTTCGTTCAGTGCAATACTGCCGGCATTTTGCACCTCGAAAAGCATTGCTTCACACACCTCATCGGTCTCCGGGTCCCGAATAACTATTGGACAGTTTGGACGCGCTATGGCTGCTTTCTCTTGAGCTATAGCGGGAAGATTTGAACCTAAAATATCAATGTGTTCTCGGCTGACAGATGTGATCAATGAAGCAGTAGCCGGGCCACTTCGAGTCGCATCAAGTCGTCCACCCAAACCGGTTTCAAGAATCAGCACCTCGCTGCCAACTGAAGCAATCATCGAAACGAGATACGTCACCTCGAAAAAGGTGAGTTCAATGATTTGGTCAAACGTGTCCCCAACTGCTGCATGGTATACTTTCTCTACCGCTTCATCGAATTCTTGAGAGGAAATTGGAATACCGTTCCTGCGAATGCGTTCTTCAATTCGAGCAACATGCGGTGAAGTGAAGAGTACATTGTCGATTCTGTTTAGCGATAAGGCGGTAGCCATTAGAGCACATACTGTCCCCTTACCGTTACTTCCTGCCACATGAATGATGTGAGAAGGAAGATTGAGTTGAAGGCGGTCAAGAACGGTTTTGGTACCTTTGAGGCCAAGTGCCATACCCCGCTTTTTAGTTGATTCAAGCCAAGAGCGTGCTTCAACCACATACTGCCGAAGTGTTGGTATGATTAGGCCTTTTCTTCACTGCTGTTTGAACAGTGTTGTATCGCCCCCGTAGGGGGCGTAAGATACGCGACGCTCATATGAGTGTCCGAACTCGCACAGGGTATGACCGAACAGCCTCAACCATCGAAACCGGAACGAAAGGTTTCGGAGGAATTTGCAGCCGTTCAAGCAGAATTAAATTCTGAAGACAATCTTTTCGCAATGATGAGAGAGCAACTTCCCTCGATGCTGGGCATGGCGTTCATGTTTATTTTGACCATTGCACTTTCGCTGTTTATTCGACCTTGGTATGATATCGCAGGTTTGCAAGCATTTGGAGCGGCAGGTGCATCCCAAGTACGCTACATTGCACTTGAATTATTCATGATTTTTGTCTTTACTGCATTCATTTTACTGCTTGCTAAATATAAGAAAGAATGGATTATCAAATATGGAATCATGGGTGTTCTTTCGATTGCTTTGATGTATTCTACCGTACCATTGGCTCATATGCTGGTTTTGGATTTGGAAGTTGAACCGTTTGAATACGAAAATGGAAACGAAATCGAAATGTCTTATCTTTCGCATCACGGAATGGATACCCATCTAACTAATTCACTGATCGGAAGCCCAGGAATGTGGAACGATTCAATCAACGTATACCATAATCAAGACATGTTGAACGACACGCCTACTTGGAGCATGACGCATGAACGTCTTCCGTATGATGATGTTGGAGAAGTACGCGTTGTGGTTTCAGATGATTATTTTTCCTTCACCAATCAAGGATATATTTGGTATGCTGATGCTGAAACTGGGGAATTGCAAGATTCCTATGCGTGTCACAGATACGTAGATGATGCTGATGGAAATTCTAATCTCGAATACCTCGGCACCTTATCCGGTACGTGCGCACTTGCTTTTTACGCAGATGAAGCGATGTATGTCATCGATCAAAACAATGTGTTGGTTCGCTTCAACGTGTTTGATGAAAGCCCGGGTCAACTGTTTTACCAAGCAGGGTGGAATCTCCCCCCTGAACTAAAAACTCAAGATAGTTTGGAATTTGCTGAACTGATTGATGAGGATAAAGTTCTCATTATCACCCCAAACATGGCCATTGTGGTACAATTAGAAAAAACTTCAACAGCATTCGATCCACTCGCAATTGATTTCAAGGCAGATGCCAAACTCTTGTTCCAAACCAATGCTACGAGTAACTTCACCAGTGCAGACTTCGGCCATTCACCGTGGTCCGAGAATACAATCAATGAATCCGTAGAGAATGAAGGATTTTTGATACTTGGAGAAGAAAATGGCGATGTCGTTAGTTTTGAATGGAAAGATGATGAATTCACGCCACAAACGAAAATGAACCTTCTTGGCTATGCAGATTCTATCCAATCCGTTCGTATCACTGACCTTGATGAAAGTGGCTTTACCGACCTACTCGTCACCACTGATGTGAGTGCAAATTGGCACCATGGACAATTATTGAAGAACAGGATTAGTTTCCCAGTTACTGAGGATTTGGCAACAAGTTGGTTTGGTCAGACAGAAAATTCTTCTCAATTCCATGCGGTATATGATAACGGTTCAATTTCCATACAATCCGGTGAGGTGACTGACGACATGATGGCACTTGAAGGTTTACAACTCGAAAATGGGCCCCTACTGGCTGGGCTCATAGTTGCCATAATTTTGATGATTTTACTCTATGTTCACAGTGAATGGTATGTAGTCAACACCGTGGGTGTACTCGTTGGCTCTGGTGTCATTGTCATGCTAGGAGTTACATTCGTCCCAACACTAATCATGATCTTCATGATTGCTGCGGCTATTTACGATGCGTGGGCAGTGTACAGCTCAAAGCATATGCTTGCTCTGGCTGATACAATGATCGGTCTTCGACTGCCAATTCTTTTGGTTGCTCCGCAAGAAAAGGGCTATTCCTTTATTGATGAAACAGTTTCAATGAAAGAAATGAACACTCCACCATCTGAGCGCCCTAAGGCAACTTCTGCACCGAAAAAGAAAGGTAAAGATGCCATGTTCATGGGACTTGGCGATGTTATATTCCCTGGAATGCTGGTACTTTCTGCTGCTCAATATATCGAAGGAACCGATGGCTTCCTTGTGGCCATGACAACCCTTCTTGGAGGATTAGTTGGATACTTTGCTTTGATGACTTATGTCGCACGTGGTCGTGCACAAGCAGGTCTTCCATTGTTGAATGGCGGGGCTATTTTGGGCTATATCATCGGTGGTTTACTGATTGTAGGAACTGCAATCTTCGACTTTGGAATTACTTTGTGAGGTGAATGGTATGCTCGATATGAATCTGTTTCGAAATGAGCCTGATGTGATTCGTAAGGACCATGATAAACGCGGCCTACCTCACGATAAAATCGACCAAGTCATTGATTTAGACCAGCAATGGATTAACCTTCAACATGAAGCAAACCAACTTCGTGCAACTAAAAATACTGCAGCACGAGGTATTGGGGCTGCTAAGAAATCAGGCGATGAGCAAGCCGCCCAGCGTATTCTAGCTGAGGTTGCAGATTTGGGTTCACAAATTACCGAGATGGAACAGAAAACTGAACATGCTATGGCAGAACGGGACCGTCTACGTATGAGTATTCCGAACATCCTTCACCCTGATGTTCCTGTTGGAACGGATGAATCGGAAAATACTCAAATGAGTGTGCATGGAGAAAAACCACAATTTGAATTTGAACCAAGAACTCATAACGAACTCATTGAAATGAATAAGTGGGTTGATCTTAAACGCGCTGCAAAGATTGTGGGGAGTCGATTCTTCTTCCTCAAGGGCGACTTGGCAAGGCTTGATTTCGCTTTACAGCAATTTGCCGTCAATTTTATTCGAGAACGAGGCTATACCTTTGTCCAACCTCCTCTCATGATGAATCGGGAAGCCTATGAAGGCGTAACCGACTTATCTGATTTCGAGACTGTAATGTACGGAGTTGAACCTGAGAACTACTACATGATCGCAACTGCAGAACATCCACTCACGGCTATGTTCATGAATGAAACATTACCTGAAAGTGATTTACCGCTAC
>JAPKCL010000114.1 GCA_028822955.1 Candidatus Poseidoniaceae archaeon | reverse complement strand
TCCCAAGGCTTACCTTTGCCAGAAGGAGGATTGCCAGAAGGTTGGACTCAAGAGCAATGGAACCATTATGGGCACCAATATATTGAAGCTCAATCTTCGCCCCCTTGATTGCCTTTGAACGGGTTAATCGAGTCTTCAAGTAGGAGAACGCTTTCGGAGTTATATGATTCGCTTTCGACCTGTCGTCTTAGGATTGATTTTCTTAATGTTGGCTGCGCCGTTGACAGGCATGATTTCACATCACACACTTACTCTTTCAGAACAAAATATTCAATCTGCGGAAGGATGGGATACAGACAAGGATGTCCCTACATGGAGAATCGGAGATGAATGGGTCTATGAAACGAAGTTCGATGTCGCTCAACTCATCGCTCAAGCAAATGTTTCCGCTACGTTGAACACACTCACTGGAGATACAACCTACACGGTAACCGACATCTTGTTCACCACTACCGATGGGACTCAGACACTTGTCTACAAAGTAGAAATCGATGGCGATTTCACCTCTGGAAACAGTGGAGCAACCTTGGAAGGGATTTCTGGTCGCCTTGACATCGGCTACGAAGGTGAAGATTTGATTCGTGTCCGTGACCTGGCGATTGTAAATTCGGAATTTACACTCGATGTTAAATTCCGCCCGTTTAATTTTGGATTCTTGGAAGAGGACATAGCGGAAATCACTTTTGACACCTTGTATGAACCTCCGAAAGAAAGAAATGATTTCCCAATCCATACAGGCGACCAATGGTACATGCCGTTTTATTCTTCGACGGGTGTTAGCGGAACTTCAGATTATTTTGACCCATCCGAATTCGACACTCAAGGCCCTGAAAACAACAGTTGGCAGATTACCGCCAATGGAGTCCCAGGTGACAGCACCAATACCGTTTCCTACACAGGTTGCGATGATTCATACAAAATTAATGAATGGAACGAAACGGGTGTTTCCGCAGGATTCAACTGGTATTGTCCTGCGGTCCGCTCCAATTCTTGGATACGGGTTTCCAACGCTGCCGGATTCACCATTGATTGGTTACTCAAATCCTATTCTCCCACCGATTCATGGGGTGTTCAAGCCACTTCGAATCCAGGTGCACGAAATGTTGTCGTCGATGTTGACCTCCAATTCTTGGCAACACTGCCAGACTCAGAGCAAATTGTTTCAGTCACCTATGAAACCTCACCGGGTGGTCAACCTCAGGCCAATAAAAACATGCAAATGAGATATGAATCTACCAGTCTTCTTGCCAGTCCGACCACAGATGGTTCAGGGATGCTTGAGTACACACTCAATGTCACCAACGGAATGGATAATACTCCTTCAAGCGATGATTACTCGAGTAACGGTATTATTGTCTGGGACCCTACTACTGACATTATCGGTGCTGCAACGGTCGTCATTGACCTCAATGTCGTGGCGATTGATTTGATAGCACAAAGTGATTCAATCATTGTTTCACGGGACCGAAATTCAGAGGTTGTCATCTTGAACCAAGCCATTGGATACGGAGCATTGCCAGGCGACATGCTTTCATTCTCCATCCCCGCACAAAATCGAGGTGTTCTCGCTTCACCAGCAACAGAAATCGAAGTGATCACTCCAGATGGGGTAAGTATCCGCGAATCTGTGCCTTCTATTCCATCTTACAGTGAACAACGTATTACTGTCAACTGGACGGTTCCTGCTGATACAGCCATCGGCGACCAGACCCTTTCGTTTACCGTCGACCCTGATGAACTGGTCACAGAAGATGCAAATCGAACCAATAATGAAGCAAGTATCGATATTTTCATCGGGCGTGCACCGACAGGCGTCTTTACTTTTGAAGAAGGAAAATACACTTTTGAGAATATTATTCTCAACGCATCAGGTAGTTTCGATGAAGACGGTGGAGATGTTGATTGTCGATTTGAACTCGAATCAAAGCCAGGATTAATCGAAGTTCTTGAAGCACCAGATTGTGTAACCCAATGGAATTGGAGTGATGACGGTGATTGGCTGGTCAAAGTCATTGTTTTTGATGAAGAACTCGATGAAGATATTCTTGAAATGAACGTCACGGTTCTCAATCGAGCACCTTATCTAAATCTCAGCATGGTCGAGAGTATTGATGTTGAATCGGAAATAACTCTTGATGCCACAGACAGCGGCGACATTGACAGCATCTCACCACCAGGGCAACAAGTTAGCATAACCTGGCCTGGTCTCAATTGCCAAGAAGGTTTGACACAACCTACATGCACCTTTACCCCGATGGGAGAAGGACCTCTTGACATCACTGCCGTAGTAACAGATGACGACGGAGAAGCGACTACGTACACTTCAAGCTTGAATGTCTTGAATATTGCACCAACTTTGGCATATCCGGAACTTTGGTATGGCGGCAGCAACCTGACTGCAGATTCAATGGGAGTCTGGGATATTAACGAAGATCAAGTTGCTTTGTTGCGCATCGTAGGTAGTGACACACTGTCGGACCGCGATGATATCAACATCGAATGGAAACCTTCTGACTTGGACCCAAATTGGACTGAGACCACCAAAGGACCATCTTCAACCGCTACGGTTTCATGGGCTAATTCAGGTCTTCAAACCATTCAAGTATCTGCATTCGACAACGATGGGGCTCGTTCAGAAGTTCGCACGGCCATGGTCAATGTCATGAATGTCGCACCAAGTATCACTGGCCTCGGGTCAACCGTTCCAATTTTTGAAGATGATAACCTCACATTGAGTGTTCAAGTATCCGATACTGCATCTGACCTTGAAAGTCTTGAAGTGTGCTGGGATACCGAGGTATTGATCGACAGTAACAGCGACGGTAACTTCGTCAATGATTGTGAATTCCAAGGTATGGAATTGACCACTGCATGGTCAACACGAGGAATTCGTCAAATTACTGCAACCGTCACTGATGATGATGGAGCACAAGCGATGACTTCTGTAAACATCAGCGTTCAAAACCTACCACCAGCAGCATCAATCACAAACTCAAGTAACATATTTGAATTGGTAGAAGGCGATAACATCACCCTTTCTGGATTGAATTCGCGTGAAACTGCGGGTGACAAACTGACATTGCAGTACGATTGGGACAGTGACCTTATCGACAGTAACCTCGATGGTGATTACACTGGTGAAGTCGATTTTAGTGGACCTGAATACACGCTTACAAATCTAGCTCCAGGGCAATGGACCTTCACACTCACAGTCACCGATGATGACAGTGAGTCATCCAGTACGAGCATTACCCTCACTGTTACAGAAAAACCTGCTGAAGGGTTTGTAGATTCCATCAGTGCTGCAATTGGATCTGTTCCAACCGCCATCATAGGAAGTCTTGCCTTCATTGTCGTAATTCTCACCGGATTCTTACTACTCACTCGGGGAAGAAACAATGATGAAGAGGAAAAGTACTCCTCTTTCGGAAATATTCCTTCAACAGAACCACCAATGGCAGCCGCACAATCACAGTATGCAATGGAAGCCCCTGTTGCTCAACCACAACCAGACATGTATGCACAACCGGCTCCTGCTGCTGACCCTTATGCTCAAACACAACCGGACATGTATGCACAACCGGCTCCTGCTGCTGACCCTTATGCTCAACCTGCTGTATCAGCAACAGATGCCTTTGCTGCAATGAGTGCATTTGCTGAACCTGTCGTTCAACAACCCGTTCAACCGGTACCAGTTCAAACAGGACCTGCTCTTCCAAGTTCAGGCCTTCCAGATGGATGGACTATGGAACAATGGCAACATTACGGGGAACAGTACCTTGCTGCGCAAATGGGTCAAAGCACTCCTGCACAGCCGGTAACTAACAATACCCCAAGCGTCTCTGCAAGTACAGATATGTCAGGACTCCTTGATGATCTCGATTTGTGAACGGTGAAAAGATGGCGAGTTTGTGGCAATTTTTTGGCTTACCAGACCCTGATGGTCAAATTGACGAAAAAAGGAAACCAAAGAAAGTCGAACAGGCTTCCTCTGATGCAACCGGTTCAAAGCCAGCCCTGCAACAGACGCTCAATTCAGGTGAATCTGAACGGCCACTGGTAAACACTTCAGTCGAACAACCGATTCAACTCGAGAGAAAGAGATTGATGCGAAATGAGGTGAAGCCGTTACCTCCTAACTGGTCTGGACCCGTCACAGCAGAAGGAGAACCATTCCATGATCTTGGAGCACATACTCGGGTAAAGAATTCCTTTCCCAGAAGAGCCTTGCGATATGTCTCACCGGATGAAATGAACCGAATCCCTACTCGAGAGATGGCCAAGCGCATACTTCAAGGTGATTCAGTCATAGTCGATTTACGTCCGATGGTCCATATGGATACACATCAGAATGTCTGCCGTCGAGACCTTCAACGTATGAGTAACGAAGCGGGTGTCGGAATCTTTGCATTGGATGCTGAAGATAAACTCCTGTTACTACCGGGAACAGATGTTATCGTTGATGTTGGGCGTCATGAATTGGGATTACTCCCCTTGATGCCCGAGTGAGAATGTGCGGAGAATCTCCATTGCCTCTCCTGCGATTCCAAGTACAGTCGATTCATGTCCATCAATGAGGCGAGCATACTTACCCATCGGTCCCGCCAAATCATAACCACCTGCTTTTCCTTTCCAAGATTCACTCAAGACCAGTTCAACTAATTGTTCATCGGTAAGTGAGTCGAATTCAACAATGGCGTGTTCAACAAAGAATTTCCATTCACCATTGAGATGGATTCCTGTAGCAGACCAAACTTGATGCCGCCTACCCGAGAGTCGGTGGAGCAACATAGCAGCTTCAACCGTATCATTGGGTTTTCCGAGTGTTGAATCCATATCATCAGGATCGGCAAGTAAGGTATCGCAAACGATGACCATATCGAAACCGTGTCCATCAGGGACTGCAATTGATTTTTTCTGGCAAATTGATAACACTTGAGCGTCAACACTGCCTGGCAAAGGTGTCTCATCAACATCAGTAAATCCTTCACATTTGAGGTCTGGAAAAAATGGTTGGAGCATTGCTGCTCTACGGGCCGATTGTGATGCTAGCCAAACTTTCATTGTCGCCCTCATGTGAGCCAACAGAACAAATGACTTGTTATTTTTGCTTTGAAGCGTTCAAAATTACAAGAAAAAGAAGGGTGAGGTTGAAGAATCAAACGGGACACCCCCTACATGGTGCCGGCATGAGTGGAGTAACAAGAATACCAACGTATATTGAAGGATTAGATGAAAACATGCAAGGTGGAATACCAGAAGGGCACATTTGTATCGTTGCAGGTGCTTCGGGTGCAATGAAGTCCAGTCTAACCTTTTCAATGCTTTACAATGCAGTTCTCTATGGCGAAACAAGCGGTATCTATGTCACTCTCGAACAAGGAAAGGATTCACTTCGCTCTCACATGTCAAACATGGGAATGAACATTGATGATAAGCGAGTCAGTAACCGAATTGCGATTATTGATCTCTCTGATT
>JAPKCL010000113.1 GCA_028822955.1 Candidatus Poseidoniaceae archaeon | reverse complement strand
TGCAACCAATGTACCACCGAATAACGGCATGAAGGCAATGTGATGCGTCTCATTTGCCGATTGAATACATTCCATCCATTGATTGAAACCATCGACTAAAACCATACCTTCTTTGTCGTCTTCCTCAACATTTCCAAGCGGCATGTCAGGTTCAACTGTAAACAAGACTCCACTTGGTGAAAGGAATGGCAGTAACGCCTGAACATATCGAGCACGGTTTTCAGAGGTACCATCAACGATGATTGCGTCGTGTTGATTTTCCAAAGGAGGAGTTCCGACTTCGAGGCCTGTCGAGGATGCGGCATGCCAGGCATTGGTTTCAGCGATGAGCGCATCAAGATTACCTACGACAATTGTGGTGTAGGATTCGGCATCATGCCGAAGCATGAGGCGGCGAATAATTACTGCGAATTTCGCACCGTCTTCCACTAATTGATATCGTTCGGGTGTTGAACCATCGGTTTCAAATAAATCATAAATCCATGCGCTACGGTGTCCAATACCTGCTCCAACCTCTAAGATGGATTGAGGTTTCAGGCGTCCGAAAGCATCACGAAGCCGGCGCAATATGGAGATGGACCATGTGCTCAGAGCCATGTGTTGCAATTGTGTACCAATGTTACTCGCAATTTCCGGTTCTCCACGTGAACGGGTGTCATCGGGTGAGAGTAAATGGGCAAGGACATGCTCTTTCCCAACTTCGGAATCGACACTCCCTTGTTCCGCCATGGGTGTGCCTTCCGGCGAAACTCCTTCAAGGCTCGCTTATGGTGTTGAGCCGGTGGCTTCAAACGGGAGAGGCATAGCGCATAGACAGGGATATCCATGGATGACACAGTCGAAGAGGATGATTTCATCGAAGAAGATGAGGTTTTGCTCGAAAATGTAGCCGAAGAGGATGGCTTCATCGATGAAGATGAAATTTTACTCGAAAACGCTGTCCATTGCCCTGATTGTGACGATGTCATGGGACACATTATTCTCAACGAAAAACCAAAGGGCCAAGGTGCAGATTACTTGTTGAAGTGTGAAGAGTGCAGTAAAGTGCACACTGTTCACATTCGCCCACCTCCGGTAGTAAAGATTCCATTCATTCTCACAGAAGGTCCTTCATCGATCACAAAGGTCATTGAAATTGATGCTGACGAAAGACTAGAACTGGAAGATGTATTCCAAGAAGATGACAAACTATGGTCCATTAACCAAATAGAAATGAAAGATGGAAGATACGTCAAGCATTGTGATGCAAGCCTCATTGTTCGGGCTTCTGCACTTCGATGCGACATGGTTCGTGTCAAACTCACAATGACCCGTGGAGAAGATTCTTTCTCAGATGTGCTCGTTGTTCCTGCTGACAAAACATTCACTGCTGGAAATCTCATGGACCTTGAAGGTCAAACATGGAGAATTCGTGCGATTCACATGGGGCATGCTCGAACTCTTCGAGGAACAGTTGAAGCTCATGATATCAAGCGGATGTACCTCCATGAACCGCCAGTTGCAGAACATTTCGCACCCCGAACTCCTCGAGAACGTCGTCAAGCATGGAAGGAAGGCAAACTTGGATTCAATCCGGATCCTGTTCTTCCAAAGGAAATTACCAAGAAAGGTGTTACACCTTCAAACAAGCGAAAAACCAAGCGGCCTCGAAACTGATCAAGGTCGGTTTGTCCATGGCATGATGAATGCCTTTGCAACTTGCGTACCGATGGTAGGGTTCTCTTTGAGTCGACGAATACTGTATTCATACCATTGCTCACCGTATGGAATGTACACTCGTGTACGATGACCTTCCTTTGCTAGTTTCCTGCGAAGAGGTCCACGAACTCCAAGAAGCATTTGAAATTCATAACCAGGACCTTTCGCCTTTCGAGAAGGACCGGCATTTGGACGAGGATCGGGGATATTCGGACCCATTCCATACGATTCTAAAGCAGATTTTGCATATTCGACAACAGGAATATCATGCGTTGCAATGGAGCAGTATGAACCGGCAGCTAGCATTCGGTCGATACAGGCGTTTGTGGCATCAACAATGTCTTGATATGATGTGTAAGCAATATCCTCTGACTCGAGGTAAATCCCTTTACAGATACGATAATCAGCAGCAGGACCCAGTTCAGTTTCAAGGAAATTAATGTCGTCAAGTGTACGGAATAGCCGGCCTTGTAAAACAACGCCCACATTGGTCAACCCCTGCTTGTGAAGGTCTAGGGCAACTTGAATAGTGGTTGTAGTCACTCGATAATCTTCCATGTCAAGGCGCACAAAAAGGTCGTGCTCACTTGCGATTCGAACGATTTTTTCAATATTCTTCATTCCTTCCTCTGCATCGATAAGTAGCCCGAAAGCAGTTGGTTTTATCGAAATGTTTGCATCGAGGTTATGCTTGTGAATTGCAGTAATAACAGCAAGATACTCATCAAAAAAGTATTGCGCTTCAGTCAATGAAGAAATCTCTTCTCCCAGAACATCGATAGTAAAACATGCATCTTCTTTTGAGAGACGTTGCATGATTGATACGGCGTCGGACAAGTTTGGGCCAGCCACGTAACGTCGAGATACCCACCCGACAAACCATTTCGGCATCCGGACAGTCATTGCGACAATTGACTTGGAAAACCAACTCACCATGTATCCACCCAATTACCTGTCAGTCGAGGAGACTTTTGAGGCTTACCTCAAATTGCCCTGCTCAAACTTCATCCAAAAGGGCCAAGACACCTTTTGAGGTCAACAAAGGGGCTTGAAGAATTGTAAGATGGTCACGTATTGCTTGTCGCTGCCATCCCTTGAACGCTTTTTTATCCATTGAAAAGATAATCTTTCCATTAGGATATGCTTTTTGAGTGGCGACATACGCTGCATCAAGTGATTGTTTCCAATTGCCACCTGGCTCCTCACCTTCCAGTTCCGGAGCTGTGAACGGAAGAGCGTATGTTGCAAGCATATGACCAAGTTGGAGACCTGAATGGAGTGCGAGGTGATTCGCACGAGGTGCATAATGGCCTCCACCGAGGGTAATCAGCACAGGGAGACCAGCATCACGCTGTGAATCCCACATACCAAATCCTGGCCCACCGTCTAAGCCAAGTCCACGATGGATAATGTCTGCCAAGAACTCAGCAGCACCTACATGACCCCAGGTCGAAGAAGTTGAACCAACTTCAATGAATAACGATGGAACTTCCAACCATGGCCCGTGATGGGTTACTTCGAGTGATGAATCAAACTCCTCTCCAAGTTCTGCATGTTCAGATTTACGAACGAGTTCCTGCCACCACGAAGCGAGTCGGGTTGATGGTGGAGGTGCGTCCCCTGCCTTACCACCGTACGGAGGAGTTGCATCGGTATCGAGTTGCATGACTCCAATCGGGTGGAGTGTTAGCGAAGGGCGGCCACTTGCTGCGGAATGACGTGACGGAAAAATAATCTCATCCACAGTCTCTCCTGTTGATTGCTTCCACCGGCGGGCAAGAAAGTCTTCCTGGAGAATACTTCCTGGAAGAACCCACATTCGCACATGAAGTCGGGAATATGCATGATGACCTTCGACCGATTTCAATTGATTCCAGTCAGCAATTCGCCTCAAAGCATCAGCTTGGTTTGTTGAAGCGATATCAGTTGCACTGACCGCAATTAAGACAACATGAACATCGCCCATGAGAAGCGGTAACATCGTCAACATTTCATATCTCGCACATACGAGTATTGACAAAGTGCCACCGCAACCCAGTGCCATGACCGAGTTCAATGTCGAGCCATTGCCGTTTCATCCTGCTCAAATCTGGCAGTGGGATGAAGGTTACGTCGCTGTAGGCATCGATGGAGAATTTCTACAACTCGACTCAAAATTACAAAAAATAGGTCAAGTTCGAAAACCGTTTCCGTGTCCTGTCCAAAGTACTGCATTACTTGGAAAGGAAATGATTGTTACTTGGGTCGATCATGAACTTATGCTCGCACGGATGGCATCGTTTGCATTGGATAAAGGATTTGAAGATGGTTCAGACCGAGGAGAACTTCGCACTCGAACAACCATAGATGCGGCAATCCATCCAGCAGGAGTTGTTTGGTCCCATGTGTTGGATGCTGAACCTCTTGCATTATGCTCAACAGATGAACAATTTGTATTCATTCTCTGGAAAAAAGGAATCTATGCCATGGGAATTGACAAAGAAGAACATTGGAGAATACCTGAGCCAAGATGGAAGGAATTAGAACGCTTCCCGCATGGAGAGGTGGTTATCTCTGCTTCCATTCAAGGTGCTCTGCTCCATGTTTGGTCGAGGGGGGCCGCACACAATGTGTATCATTGTGAGAATGGAGAATTGGTGAGTTCAGATATGGTTGAATGTGATGGAATACTTCATTCGGTCTACAGCCATGAAGAAAGCCATCTTCTTTGTTTCGAGAACGGTGATGTCATTTGGCACCGTCCTGAGAGTCCTCAGATACTTCTTCAACTCAAAGGAACAGTTCAACATGCAATGTGGAGTGAGCGACATGATGCGTGGCACATTGCTGGGTGGCGCGAAGAAGTACTCTTTTCAGAAACAGTGCAGCAAAGAAACAATTTCGATGAGATTCCAGTTCAACTTGTAATCTATGATGATTCGACACTCATACTCATGAACAGCGGTGAGTTCGTTGAATCTGCATTCGTAAGTAATTGATTCAATAGCCTTCAACCGCACCGAACGACTATATGCTACTGTTCAAGTTCGAATTTTATGGAATCGAAGATGATAGTGCTCAGTGGAGTGCTTGCTTTGCTCATGGTCAGTTCTGGTTTTCTACTCATGGTGAATGAGACCGTCAACGATGAAGAAACTGCCACGGATGAAGAAGCTCAACAAGATTCGGTCGAAACAATCAACACTTCTCCTGACCTCTTGAATGCGGCGGAATTTATTTACCAATGGAATGGTGGAAATGCGAGTATCAACGGGTTTGTTCTTGATGAGGAGCTTTCGTCAACAACGGTGACAGTCGTGATCATTGATGCAAATACCCTTGAACAGATTGGAGAACCACACAGTACGACTCCAACATCCGATGGCTCGTGGTCAATCATGACTGAACGTTCACAACCTGGAATATGGATTTTACAAATTCAAGCTACCGATGCTGAAGGGTTGACAAGTAATGTTTCAATATCTCAATTATCTATACTTGCTCCAGAAGAAAATGACGTCCTACTTTCATTCCTTTGGATTCAACCGGAAGAGGGGTCTACGATAGGGACGCTACAAGGCTTAATGTTGCATAAATTCCCAAGCACTTGCAGTATCGAGTATCATCCACAAGGTCAAAGCCCAGCACGTCTCATCGACGGCGAGGAAAACACAACGACTGGAGAATACAGCATGCCAGTCAATACGTCATACCATAACACCGAGGGAGACATCATCGCTTCTTGTGGATTATTTACAGCATCAACATCGTCAATCCAAGTGAACCTTCCCGTGCCTCCGGCACCTGAAACGGACCTT
>JAPKCL010000112.1 GCA_028822955.1 Candidatus Poseidoniaceae archaeon | reverse complement strand
CTGGTGTTGAAGGGAAATATGTTCGTGATTACAATAACGTCTATTCTATTCATTCTGTGAACTCCAGAAGGTGTGCCAAACCACAAGACCTGTGCATTCGACGGTGTAGGCCCTGCGAGTGACATCGTTCGGACGTTCGCTGGATTTGCAACCATGCCGAGTGAGAGAGAACGTAATTCATCAATCGCTGTTGGGTAAGGAGTGACTTCAGGAGTGTAATAAAATCTCCACTGAAGTTCGAAAGAATTGCGTGCTGTGCTTGTTTCTCCAAACAACAAACCTCGGTCAGTCCCAACATACAGAGTATTGTTTCCACCGCCAGCGGGGCCGTGGGCAATTCCTGTAACCTTGGCTTCAGATTGGTTCAGTGCCGTGTAGAGTCCTGTTGCAAGTTCGTATTGTTGCTCAATTTGAGAAGAAGTACTTACTTCGAATACTGCACCATCACCTGATTGACCTAAGCCGATGAGGTATTGGTTTTGACCATCGAAGTTCAAAAGCGTGAGGGCAAAGATTTCTTCCGAGAGAGACCAGTCCCAAGTGGAGAGTGGGCCGAGATTGCCATCTGCTTGAAGTGGAGCAACGGCGAGACCGATATTGGTTGCAATTGCCAGTGCAAAAGATGAATCCTCAAGTGAGAGAAGCAAAGATTCATGCAACTCGACTCCTTGAGGCATCCAGTGATCAAAACTCACCATTTGATCATAGTCAAAAACCGTCAAACCATAGCGTGTTGTTGCGTATAACATTGTACCGTCTTCATCGAGGTCACGCACATCGTGATGAATAAGACTCATCTCATCTTCTTGCGCAGTGAAACTCAACGGTACATACTGGTGAGTGCCGATTTGATTGCCAAGCAATACTGACTTCATGCCAGGCAAAACAGAATTCCCATCATCGTCATGAACAAAGTATTCTTCCAAAGTAGAAAGTGATTCACCTAACGCCAACGCTGTCAAAGTCCGACTAACGTCGGGTGAAACACCACCATCACGGTTCGCATCCCAACCGTCAGAATCTGGGTCGAGTAGAGCATTGGTGCGGTTCAAAGGTTCAAGGCCAAAGTGAACTTCCCATCCATCGGGAATTCCGTCTCCAAAAGAAGGGAACAAACGGCGAATAGAAAATCCATCCCAATGATAGCGGTCAGAATCTGCAAGGAGAGGATCGGTACCGAGCCAAAGGTCTTCATCGATCACCATAGAGGCATTTTCAGTACATGCAGCAAGTATATTTTTGAAGGTTGCATTTTGCCCAGTAGCAATAAATGGCCAGTTCTTGAACACTGAACCTTCTGGCAAAGAAGCGGAACACCACATACCATCCAATTCAGTGGTATGATTTAGTGGCGCACCGTGAATATATTCTTCGGGTGAGGAAAAACGTTCGGTAATCGAAAGTACACCATCACGATTCACGTCAAAGCCGTCCTCATCAGGGTCTTCGTACACATCAGAGCCGTTCAAAGGGTCGAAGTTCTGACATTCATACTTCAGAGAAAAAGAGTTGTAACCACCGACACGCTCGCACATGTATGCCTCATATCCATCAGGCATTCCATCGCCATCAGTGTCAGACATGCGAGGGTCGAGATAAGTCCTTTCACCTTCTTCATTGACTGTACCTGTTAACCCACGAGGGAATCCAGGAGAGGTACAATTTGCGGGATAAGGCCAACAATATTCCTCGGTAGCGTTCAAACCGTCGTGGTCCCGATCAACAAAAGCATCTGACGCATTGTTGTTGTCCATGCCTTGCATAATGATTGAACGGCCATCGACAGTGCTCCAATTCATCCATGCTTCAAACAAGTTTTCATGAACATCTGGTATTTTATCACCATCCGTATCTGTTGTAGGGGGTTTAGAACCGTCCGTCGTATCCGGGTGAAGGTTCGAAACCGGCGAAACTGCAGGGAATTGCGACATGAACAGGAGACTTGCAACAACGGCAAGTGTGGTTAGAAGAGTGGTTAAACTACGACGCATTTTGAGACCAGCCTACAAAGCATACGCTTCGCAGATGTGTAACCCTCTCAAGACACTTATGAGGATGATGGAGCGATGTTCGGACAATTCTAGATTCAGCGACCATAGAAACTTGACCATCACGGGATAAAAAGGCATGTGCCCGATAGAAATTAGGTCACAAAACACCGCATTGCATCGAACTGATGCGGTTTCTTCAAAGGCCTCTCGCGCCCCGTGATGAATGATTGAGATGGCAATGACACTCACGCATCTTGGAACAGGCAGTCGTGGGAACGCGACTTTGCTTGAAACTGAGCATGCAAAAGTGTTGATTGACCAAGGATTTAGTGGAGCCCAACTTGAAAAAAGACTGGGACGATTGAATATCCATCCGACAGAAATTGATTTCATGTTCATCAGCCATCATCATGGCGACCACGGCGGTGGGGCAGCAGTGGCACAGAAGCGATGGAAGATCAAGGTCCAAGCAAATCACAGAACTGCTGAGGAACTTGGTTTAATCCCAGAACTCACTCACTATTTCGAATCATTAGATATGATACATGTCAGCCAAGACCTTGCAGTCCTTCCGGTACCAGTCCCTCACTCTGGTGCCGACAATGTCGCCTTCATCGCCAGCCACAATGGAGGAAGAGCTGCAATCATTACTGACCTTGGTTCTTGGACTGATGAATTAGTCACCCATGTCCGAGGTTGTGAGCACATTGCAATCGAAGCGAATTATGATCATAATCGATTGATGAACGGACCATACCCTTACTCACTCAAAGACAGAATTAGTGGGCGAGGTGGGCACTTGTCAAATGACCAAACTGGACAGTTTCTTGCCCAAGTTTGCACACCTGAAACCAAGAGCATTTCATTGACACACCTGTCGATAAAAAATAACCAACCACATCTGGCAGAATCAACAGTCTTGTACCATATTGATGAAGTATTTACTGGAGACATCTCCATCTCACTTCAAGATGGACCTGAATGCTCCCATTATATCGGCAAGAATGAATCGATTGATGCATCCAACTCGCTCAATCCGACCCAGCAGTAATACCTCGAATCACCCCCCTAAGGGGGGGTGTGAGGGTCAATGGCTAAATGATGCCAAAGGGTGAGCCATCTGTGAACGCACAGTCAAACACAGTTTCGCACCCGTCCCTTCGCCGGGACCAGCGTGGTGTGAGCGAAGTGCTTGGTGTTGTCATGATGCTCGCCATGGTGATTACCATCATGGGTGGCGTGTGGGTGTTTTTGAATCCGTACATCGGTGATTTCGAAGACAACACAAATTGGAACAGTGCAAATGGAATTGCGGAACGATTCCAAGACCGTATCGATGTTGCTGGAAGCGCTCCAGAAGGAACCGGTATCCGTCACACACTTGCACTGCAATCAACAATGATACAACCGATTGAAAAGGTCGAAACGTGGACGATAGCTGCTGATTTAACCCCTTACGATTCTGTGACTGTCAGAAATGTGAATATTTCGACTATTGGGGTTTTGGCAATGAACGAAACAGCTCGTAGCATCAGTATTGAGACTGGAACGAGTATCGAAAATTATGCCTTTGACTCTTCGCACCAAGAGGTCCTTATCAATCACACATCATCTCGACAGCATTGGATTTCAGTAACGGTCTTTGATGCCGACGGAATTGCAATACATCGAAGCGTGACCTATATCGTTTCAGGGATTCAAATCACGACATCGTTGGGAATGGGTGAACACCAAATTGCTTTGATGAATGATGCACGCATCGAACGGTTCCCAAATGAACCGTGGCGAGTCACACAATATCCAAACCTCGAAATTGACACGCTCGTCAACGGCGAGTTCCGACTTTCACTGGTTCTCAATGATGTCCTCATTAACGGGTCACTTGGTTCTGGAAATAACATTGGAATGAATATGATTTCACTCGGGCCAATGACGCTGTTCACTGGACACGCATACAATGTGAAATTTACGGTTAATAACGCACTCAACGATGTAATAACACCACAATATCATGAACGTATGCTCGACGAGTATACTTTGAACAGAGCTTCAGGAACTTTAGACACCTATGTTGGGTATGCTCCCTATTTGCGAGCAAGTGGAGCTGACGGGTTTACCGTTGAAACGCAAGGCGCACAATTATTCTTAGAAGTCGATGTTAAACGAGTGGAGGTTTCAAGATGAAATCCGCTCTCTTACGTGACGAAGAAGCGGTTTCAGCAGCTGTGGCAACTGTAATGCTGTTCGGTGGAGTCTTGTCAATTATCGCCATGATGATGGTTTCAATGATCCCAGTGATTGAAGAACTGGAAGGCTCTATTGAACGACATGACATGTCATCCCAAATGTCACTTTTAGCACATCAAACTGCAGCACTGAGTGAAACTGGAATGCCGGGTGACTCAACTGAAATAAAATTGATTCCAGTTGATGGAACACTCAATTGGAACATGATGCAGAGCAGTATGTGGTACTCTGCCACATGGGTTGATGATACGAGTTTCCGAGTCCAAGGTGCTCTTGACTATGATGATGAACTCAGTATTCGTCATCCAGAATCAATGAACACGGCAGTTTGCGTTGATGACTTGCGACTTGGCCCTGCAAACCCGTATATGTTCACCATCCCCGAATGGGCTGAGAGTGTTTCAATGACAGCCTCACCCGGACTCGCACTCCCACTCGGGCCAATTGAAATTGAAATTTTGAATCAGTCGGTCAAGCAGTCGGAAGTCAATCTGATGGTTGACGGAATGTATACGCTTGACACCAGTGCTTTGGGCGAAACAGTCATCCATTCATCGCATCAATTACATCTGTTAATTTCCATTGGGGCTGGAGGAACTACCCTTATGCAAGCAAACGACCCTAGTCCTGTTGATTCAACAGGAACTTCTTGGTCACTTCCCTTACCGAGTGGCAACAGTCAAATCCATGTCGTCAGTGAAGTGGCAAATCAAATCATTGTCACCAACCAAACATCTACCTCATATTATGCATTACCGTCAAACCAAAATCGTGTTGGTGTGACGTTCAATCATCAATTTGCTCTCGATACGGCTGAGGTCGTGCACATCACAACAAGTTCCCCATCAAGATTGGTACTCCAAACAAATACGGACGTCGATATTGGGCAAATTGCTTGGCCCAGTGTCGATGGACAATACCTTGGACATTCCTTTGTCACTCCTTCACTCGAAGGCGAAGTTGTATTCACTAATCCAGGAACTGACAGCGTCACAGTTACTTGGAGAGGTGGAGGACTTTCTGTTGCTCCAAGCCAGACGATGGTCTTTGATTGGCCTCCTGCGGAAATCGAAGGTGCTCCAATGCTTGATGCAAATGGTGACATCTTCGTTTCTTGGAGACGAGATTCCAACGGTTCAGGGTTGCAAGTGATTCCAGCAGATGACACTGGTGCATTGTCCGGCCAGTCGCACACGCTGCATGTTGATGGAGCCGAGACCAGCAGAGTCCATCTTGCTCGAGCGGGAACGGCTGCGGACTGGAATTTGACTGGAAGCACAAATCAAAATGGTTCTCTTTTCGACACAGATACGCAAGAGACTTTGGACCTCAACCAAGGAATAAACCAAATGAACATCGAAGATGGACACGCACTACGTTTGTATCTATTGCGAGGCCAAGATG
>JAPKCL010000111.1 GCA_028822955.1 Candidatus Poseidoniaceae archaeon | reverse complement strand
TCTCCGAGGACGATACCTGCATCGATGAACGCTTGATCTGTTGGCGCAAAGACCGTGAATGGTCCATCGCCTTGGAGGGTCGGCAGTAATTCTGCTTGAATCACACTGGCCACAAGTGAGTTGTGAACCCCAGTGCATTGTGCTGTGCGTGGAATGTCGTTTGGTGTGGAAGTTGGCGTGAGCACCTTGTCGATAACATGGATAACACCGTTGCTTGTGTTGACATCAGCGAGCGTAACATTCGCTCCATTGACCATAACGCCATCACTGACGGTGAAGGAAATTGGGTTACCGTTCACTGTGGTTGCTGTCAAGCATTCTGTGACTGCTGAAGATGGAACTTTACCAGAAAGAACGTGGTAGAGCAAAATATCTGTAAGTGCTGCTTTGCCCTCAGGAGTGTCAAGAGAAGCCAAGTCGATTCCTGCATCAGCAAAGGCCTGGTCGGTTGGTGCGAAGAGGGTGAATGGCCCGGCACCTTGGAGAGTTGTCAGTAATTCTGCTTGAACGACTGCAGATACGAGTGAATTGTGAATTCCTGTGCATTGAGCTGTGCGGGGAATATCATTTGGACTCTCAGAGGGCGTGAGTACCTTATCGATGACGTGGATTACGCCGTTGCTCGTGGCTACGTCTGGGAGAGTAACTGTTGCGCCGTTGACCATGACACTTCCATCGACCGTGAAGGAAAGTGGCTGGCCGTTAACGGCAGTTGCTGACATACAATCAGTCACAGCCGAAGAGGCAACTTCACCAGCTACAACGTGGTAGAGAAGAATGTCAGTGAGGGCGGCTTTGCCTTCTGGTGTGTCAAGAGAGGCCAAATCGATTCCAGCGTCAGTAAACGCCTGGTCGGTTGGCGCAAAGAGCGTGAATGGCCCGGTACCTTGGAGGGTCGCCAATAATTCTGCTTGAATCACACCGGCTACGAGCGAATCGTGAATACCGGTGCATTGTGCAGTACGTGGGATATCTTTGGGCGTGTCTGAAGGCGTCAAAACCTTGTCAATAACGTGAATTAAACCGTTACTTGTCACGACATCGGTCGCAATAACGGTCGCATCGTTAACCATAACAGAGTTTCCGACGGTGAAGGAAAGTGGCTGGCCGTTGGCTGCATCTGCAGACATACAGTCAGTCACATCTGCAGCAGGAACTTCTGCGGAAACGACGTGGTAGAGCAGGATATCTTGGAGGGTAACTTTCCCTTCTGGAGTGTCGAGTGCAGCCAAGTCAATACCAGCATCAGTAAACGCTTGGTCGGTTGGTGCAAAGACAGTGAACGGGCCTGTGCCTTGGAGAGTTACGAGTAAATCAGCTTGTATCACAGCAGCCACAAGTGAATTGTGAATGCCGGTTGTCTGTGCTGTTGCTGGAATGTCGATTGGTGGTGACAACACGGTGTCGATGACGTGAATAACTCCGTTTGATGCTGGAACATCAGCCGATGTAACGGTTGCACCTCCAACGGTCACTGTGGCGCCGTTAACGCCGAACTTCACCTTGTCACCGTTGACCATAGTTGCCAGCATGCCGTCTGTGACAGCGCTCGAAGGAACTTCCCCGGATATTACGTGGTAGAGAAGAATATCAGAGAGAGTAGCGTTCTTTTCGGGCGTGTCAAAATCTGCCAAATCGATCCCAGCATCAATGAATGCTTGGTCGGTTGGTGCAAAGACGGTGAAGGGCCCAGTGCCCTGTAAGGTAGCGACGAGGCCTGCATGGGTTAGGGCAGCCACGAGAGAATCGTGAACACCGGTTCCTGCTGCGTTTGTAGGGATATCTTCGGTAGCATCTGCGCTGACGTTGAGGGGGATGCTCGAGGCTAAGAGGAGGGCAAGCATTAGGTAAACAGCGGTCTTTCTCATAATTGCAACATAAATTGAACTGCTTATAATAAAGTGTTTCACGCTAGGAATAATTCATACATAAACCCAGTTTAACCAGTTGTACATCAGTAACACTCAGAGCAGGTAGTGTGCTGTCAAATTGAATTCTCTTGTATCGAGTAAGAAAACACAGTGAGTATTTGGATTTAAATCTTGAATTCTCCGAAGGCTATTGCAAAGATAGAATAGTACCATGTGACAAGGAATTAATATGCAGCGCAGCAGTCTTTTGCTAACATTATCAGGGATACTTACAGTTTTGTCAATACCATTAGCCTCTGCTCATGGTGATGAAAGCACGAGTGGCCCTACAAATTTTCAAATCATGTTCATTTCAATTGTTATTTCTGCGTCCATATTTTTCCTCATCACTCGGTTTCTTAAGATTCAAAAACATCTTTCGAGTCCATTGGTATTTGCACTTGCATCATACACAGGTTCCACGCATATTTTGTTAGGTTTGAATGATAATCTGCTGCTGTTTGGCGGAATTGCGGTCATCGGAATCCTGGGATTATCATTCGTCGTTAATTTGAGTCAATTGCAAGATAAAATTGCGAGATTGGGATTGGGGTTGGGCGTTACTGTCATGTTCGTCGCCTATTTTGTATCCAATCACGATATACACTACATCATCGAAGATTATCTGGGTATTACAACGAAAATAGCCGAATTAGCCATCATCATTTTGCTGATGAAAGAGTGGAAGCAAGCAACAAGCGATTCTGAAGATGAGTAGCCCTCTTCTTCACGAAGACGAACCCATTTGTCTGAGCATACAAACGGAATTCAATCGGCCATTACCGTCAGTAGGGAAGATTCAGACGGATTGCGAACCCCTTGATTGTCAGACAACTTTTCAATGGGTATTCAACCCTCAAACTGCATACTCAATCAATCATCGCTCGGGTAAAGAGCCGGGTATACAAAGTTTGAATTCTTATCTTCATCCATTTGAACAACATACACTCCAGAGACCATTTCTGAAATGAACAGATAGCCTCGAGGGTCGTACTGCAAGCCCCAGTCAAATGGAATCATGCACGATGCCCAACAGTCTGCCATATCATATCCAAGGGTTTCCTTTGGGTCATCCATCCATGTTGGTCCTGAAGGTAGGAAGTAGCCCATGGTTTTCGTTTCGGATAATTGTACGATTGCAGGATAGCCAATTTCAGGAGCTGGAACGCCGCCAACCCACTCGATGTCTTGCCAGATGTCACTGTGGTCGGTCACCCAGTTTCCTGCGTGATAATGAGTCCAATACACGTGTCCATTGGTTCCAGTATCACCGTTGTGTGGGCTGTAGATGTATCCACCTGGGATGTAATGGTGAGGATGCTCGGTTCCATCAGGAAGAATGCTTGAACCTGGAAGTTTCCACTTGCTGAGCAAGAACGGTTTTGCTGGGTCAGTTGTATCAATAGTCCAAATGTATCCGGTGTGGTTTGTGTTACTGCCATATTCAGGAGCAATCATAGTGAGGTGTCGCCAGTTGATGCCAAATTCAGCATCGTTTGGACCGGTTCCACATTCAGCATCCCAAGTATTCATCGGATCGGTATCCTTTGCACCGTTGCACAACAAATGGTCGTAAGGAACTGCGTAGTGAATCCATCCGTTACCGTTGAGAGCACCGCTGCTTCCACCCCATTCTTCAGAAGACATGTTTGCATGTCCGCCGCCGTCAGGGCCATACCATCCATCGTTTGCACTTGGGCATCCAAGCCATCGACCGACTTCATTATCTTGAGGCCAAGAGACGCCTTCTGGGTCAGGGACTTCAGGAGGGTTTGAGACATCGACAATTCGCAGTCCAGCATCCCAATAGGAGATGTAGAGGAGTTTCTGCCCAGTTATTGGGTGGATGTGAAAGACGTTATCGTGGTTAAAAATAGAGCCACCGCAAGTGGTTTCTGGCTCAGGGGAGTATCCACCCCAGCGAAGGATTTGGCGGCTGTCATTTTGCTGTTCATCGGTTGATGTAGGGTTCCAAGATTCAAACCCAAGAGGGACATAGAAAATTTGAGTGCCTTTGTAAAATGTTCCTGAATCACCTTCAACCATTTCTGGATAAGGGTCTGCACCATACAAGAACAAGTGGCATTCTTCAATAGCCCATAGCGGGTTTGAAGGTTCCCAGTCACAATCAACGTGCATGTCTTGGTTGTGGAATCCTGCTGGCGGATTGTTCCATTCAGCGACCTTGATTGGTTCGTTTTTATTGACAACAGAAATTACGTCAAGGCGGTTTGCACCACTGTTAGCGTCATCATCAGTTGGAATAGGGTCCAAATCACTGTTCGTCAATTCGTGATTAACCAGAACCCAGTTGTTGTCAGGAGTCACCTTAATGTCAATCATACGTCCGATTTCTGCATAGTATGTTGAGAGTAAAGTGATGTTGTTTGGCTCAGAAATGTCCAAGATTTCGAATTGATTGTATGAAGAAACGTAAGCATAGCAACCACCAGACCCGTCGGGGTTTTTGACACAGTCTTCCATGAAATTACCTTCTATGGAGATCTCTGAAGAGTCGCCAGGTGTTGGTCCGACGTTCTTGTATTCAGGATAACACGGCCGTCCTGCAACATTGTCAAGTTCAGCGGGCGGAGCAACATTACCATCACAGTTGAGGTTGTGATAGTCGATGAGTTGCATATTATCGGTCTGCAAACGATGTGCCAACAAATCTGAGTGGCTGTGTTGTTCGTCTTCAATCTCAACAACAGGGTCTACCCACATCTCTTCTTCTTCAGCAGAGGATGAGGTGTCGTCGTCACTTAGCATCACGATGTATGCACCAATTGAAAGAAAGCTAATACAGACGAGGGCCACCATTGCATAGACAAGTATCTGGTCTGCTGCATGAGAATCTCTGGTCAAGCGTTGCTTAAGCATGGAATTACGGTAAAGGCAGTGATATTTGAACTAATGTAGTAATCGTGTCTTGCGATTATTTATTTACATGAGGCTTTCGTAAAGAACTATGGAAACGAGAGTTCGTATTTTTGTTTTGGCTGTATTATTCTCCCTCATCTCGAGTCCGATGTTTCTTTCTGTCCATGCCCACACTGCAGATTCCTTCACCGTTTTAGTCAAAGAAAACGGATTTTCTCAAACGAGCCCTGAAATTATTCAAAACGATTCTATCGTGTGGCATAACATCGACAATGATTCGAATATTACGCATCGGTTGGTGTATGATCATGATGGTGACGGTTTGTATGACGGTACTTTTGATTGGGATTCGGGCGAATTACAAGCGTATTGTGAACGTGATGGAAATAACACCAAAATAGATTCAAATTGTTCATCGAGTTTCATGGTTATTTTTGATATGAATTGGACTGTTGGAAATTATTCATATCAAGACATTCGCTCAGATAATACCACATTTAACGCGACGATTCGACTAATTGCTGATATGGGTGAACACGTAGAGCCAAATACACCCCCAATCGGAAGTCAATTCGGCGTGAATAATAATGAGGGGCAGGATGATGAAACTGCTGAAGATTCCGGGCTAACTCCAGAAAAAATGCTGCTCTATGTCGGTTCATTCACAGGCATATCGTCACTCGCATTACTCGGATTGCTGTTACTTCGAAGGTCTGAAAGAGAAGACTTTGAGCATGGTCAGAACGAATCTGAATAATTGAGCAGTGGGTACCCACTGCTAGATGGGTAAGCAGAATTATTAAGAATATGATGATACTCGAATAGGCGATAGCAATGGATTCGACTCGGCAAGATTTGCG
>JAPKCL010000110.1 GCA_028822955.1 Candidatus Poseidoniaceae archaeon | reverse complement strand
TGCATCCCATGCCATTGCATCCTCAGATACAATTTGGGCAAATGCTTCAGATACCAACGGTTGTTGGCGAATTGTTGAGAATGGCGCCATGTGAATCAAAGTGGTTCCATCGTGCCCTCGAGAGACTCCGGTGAAATCACCGTCCAGCGAGGAGAGTTGCATGATGCTCCGTGTTGTAGATTCACTCGCATCCACCATATCCAGTCGAATGGCTTGAGTTCTCAACCCGCTGGCAAATCCGACACACTCATTCAAGGTAGGGTCTGCACAATCGACACCGACCCATGTATCGCCGCCGGTGCCTGGAAGGAATGTAAGTTGGTCGTTCGTCGAAAGAACGGCGAGACCGTCATTGAGTGTTGCGACCACACAAATATTTTGACTGCGATGGCAGGCGATATCGCTTATTGCAGAACTGCGAGTTTCGGCTATAGCAGTCATACCTGAGCCTTCATTAAACTTCCAAAGGCTACCATCGGATGCACCAAAGTAAGCATAATCACCCGCAGGTCGCCATTCAACTGCAGTCATATTGAGTCCAATAACCGAACCTGAACCATTGACGGTCGTTACCGCATGGTTTTCAGTCGAATAACGTAGAGCAACTCCCATATCACCAGTGATCAAGGCTGTTTCGCCCCGTGGATGCCAAGACACATCATGTAACGCAGCATTCCGCCCCGTACTCAGTTCCACATCTTGGCTCCGGTCTTCAGCATGAAGTGCAGAGACGCGATGTGCATATCCATTCTCCCCGACAAGTAAGACCGACAAGCCATCCGGTGATACCTTCCCTGCATGTATACCAATATCAGAGTCTTCGAGAGAGTCGACCAGTTTCAATTCAATCAGTGACTCAGGTTGCGCAGGTACTGCTGGCAAGAGTAAGATAAGGAGGCATACGCCCAAGAAAAAGTGCCCTCGCATGATTTGCCCAAAGCCAACTACAAGAAAACCCCTCCTACGCATTCGAACAGGTTTTTCTCATTCACCTCAACGGTGAGCCTTATGGGAAAGAGGCTCTTCGCCGATGTATGGAGCGATTCGCAGTCAAGCGTGGTTTAGAGAAGAACATTGGTGGGAATGCAGGGCTTGCACGTATTGCAACAACCTATTTCGACAACATTCAAGTGAATGCTGAAGGCGAGTTTTCTGGCTCATTTGCCATTCTCACTCGAATCAACGGCCACTTCGGCTCCGATGGAAAACTCGTGATGGATGTTGAACAAATGAAAGGAGACGACCTCAACAGTTTCTTATCTGCTGATGGTGGACGAGAAAATGCAATGATGTCCCGCCAGAAATGGTCATCATTCCTTGATGAAGTCACAGGATATTCTCCTAAGCAACGAGGCGACAAGGCAAAAGAAGATGCAAAGAAATTCTCCAAAGCTAAATCGGCCATTAAAATGGCCTACAAAATGATGGAAATGAGTAAATCAATCGACCAACCCACCATTGATACTGCAAATACTATGATTGCTGAATTACAAGCAATGATTGATTCTGGAACTCCTCCTTCTGAAGGAAAAGTAAAGAAACTCAACGATTTAATTTGAAAGAAGTGGTAACATGGGCATCGATTCAGTTCTCGAATCCTTTGTCGAAGAGAACCCACGTATCCTTGAATTAAGCGAGCAACAACAACACCGTCTGGCATTGATGGTAGGACAAGTTGACGAAACCGTTGGCATTGGCCATCTCGTAAATTGCTTGGCTGATAATACCAGCATGGCCGGTGATGGAGTGATACGCTGCTATGTCGGATTTGAACCGTCGGGAAAAGCACACATCGGTTGGAAAGTTCTCTCATTACAACTTCGAAGGATGTTAGAAGCCGATGCCAATGTACTCATCTTTTTGGCAGATTGGCACGCTTGGGTCAATGACAAATTTAACGGCGTCATGGAAGATATTCAAACAACAGCCACCTACATGGAAGAAACCTTCCGCGCTCTACTCGGTCATCCTGAAGAGGGCGATGGACCAGGACAACTTCGTTTCATTTGGGCATCTGAAATAATGAGTTCTGGCGATTATTGGGCACGTGTTCTTCGCTGTTCCAAGGGCGCAACACTTGCAAAAGTTCGCAAAACATTCACCATCATGGGCCGTGATGAGGAATCCTCTGACCATGACCTCTCCAAATTCTATTACCCAGCAATGCAAGCCAGTGACATCTTTGAAATGAAAATTGATGTTGCTCTTGGTGGCATGGATCAACGTAAAGCCCACATGTTCATGCGAGATGTTGCAACTCGATGGAATTGGGAAAAACCAACCTGTTTACACACTCCTATTCTTTCATCACTCAAAGCGGCAGGAGGTCGAATGGAGAGTTTCGACCACAAGATGAGTAAATCTGACCCTTCAGGTGCGATTTTACTTCATGATGAAGCGAAAGCCCTACGAAAGAAAATGCAAAAGCATGCTTACTTGGATCCCGAAGACACTCATTCACCTGTCTATGAATTGGCTGAACATGTCGTTCTACCAGAATGGGGAGAAATCATCGTTACTCCGAACCCAAAATTCGGTGAACCCTCGACTTGGAAGGACCTTGAAGCATTCAAAGCAGCCGTCGTAGATGGTACCCTTCACCCTCTTGACGCCAAACTCGGCGTAGCAGATGGTATTATTCGTGGCTTGCAAAGTATCTCGGAACATTTTGAAAAGCATCCGGAAACGCTCGATGCAGTTTCAGCTCTAAGAAAGTGATTCTTCTTCTGAGGAATCGACTTCAAGCTCAACATGATGGGAAAACCCTTCTTCAACGCTGTGGGCTCTCAAGAAAATCATCCGACGTGTATCTCGAATGAAATCTCGGTTAATCAGTGGGTCAACTGCAACTACGGCGTTGATGGTTAAGCAATCACCCTTGGCATATTGTCCAACATATTCATCAAAAACGACAACTTGGAAACTTTCCCCGTTTTCTGCCATGCCGTTTTCCAACATCATCGGAGATACAATTTCGAGGTATTGAACGTCTTCATAGTAGTTTTCTTCCGCTACCATCGAGATGTCTGTTGGGTCTTTATGATACGACTTCGGTTTCTTTGCATCCATGTTTGAAAGAATGATATCGAGGCAGGTTCGACAATATTTTACCTTTTCACGAGGACGAGCTAAACGCTCTTCAATCGTCCACTTCGAATCGCAATCATTGCATTTGTGAACACTGGTCTTGAGCCACCCAATAATAGGACTCATCGCTACGACAACTCCGTCGAAGCTGAGTAATCGAGTACGGTCTCGCATCCGTAATTCACTCATTTCATAGGCTCGGTTATCAGGGAGGTTGATGACTCGTATCACTGGGCGTGTTGACATGTTTCGAACCGAATATTGCTCTTTCAGTACTTGATTACCGCAAAAAAGAGTAGGACTCATGTTTTCAGAAAACTTCACTTGAAGACCATTATACTCCGCCAAATCATCCCATTCCACTTCAAAACCAAAAACTGGATCTCCGTTACCAGGTAGTGCATCAAGGTCGTTTTTGTAGACCTCGCTTTCAAACAAAAGCCTCCATGATTCGAGAGTGCTTTGGGAATCTTCATCGGGTTCAGTAGGAGATTTTTGCTTCATGGATTCTATCGGGCAGTTGAGACGGTTAAGAAACGTTTTGATTAGTCGCCATTAACTTACTTTATGCCGCACAGCCTGTGATGTGCAATCCAACGGGTCACTGCGAGTGGAGACCAATGAATTCGTGTGCAAACGTTCAAGAATCCCTTTGAGTTGGTCGAGATATCCCTTGGGAGTGTCTCTGCTATGGCCAACATTATCGTCCTCGTTAAACAAGTACCCGATACCAATGCTCGCATCGTCCTTTCTGGCGACAGAGTCGACCTTTCTGCTGTCAAAAAAGTGATGAGTCCTTACGATGAATTTGCTGTAGAAACCGCACTCCAACATCGCGAATCAAGCGGCGGTGAAGTGACGGCAATTACCGTTGGAGGCGCAGGGGCTGACAAAGTATTGAAAGATGCGAAAGCCATTGGTGTCGATAACATTGTCCGTATTGATTGTGACGCATCACTCGATTCGAATGCACTCCAATCAATTCTTGCATCGGTCATCTCAAGCCTTGGCGCTGAAGTCGTCTATTGCGGGAAATCTGCAGCAGATACAGGCGCTGGCTCGACTGGACCGGGATTGGCTGAACGTCTCGGCTGGGCTTCCGTCTCGAACACAATAAGTGTTGAATTTGGTGAACAACTCTCCGTAGTGACTCCAGCCGCTGGAGGAAATGCACGAATCAATGTGCCTCTACCGGCAGTTGTCTCCTGCGATAAGGGCAACATCAAGGTTCGAAAGCCAAATGTCAAAGGAATTATGCAAGCAAAGAAGGCTCAAGTCGATGTACGTAGCGTTGATGTTCTTGCCTCGACTGTTTCGGTCGTAGCACACAGTATGCCTCCTGCAAAACCTGCAGGCAAATCCTACCAAGGTGGCGCAGCAGCAGCTGAAGTCGCTCAACTCCTCAGGGATGAGGCAAACGTAATTTGAGGTGAAAGAAATGACTGAAACTATAGTAATCGCTGAAATCGTCAAGGGTGCAGTCCACCCTACAACTGCTGAACTCATCACTGCGGCCCTCGCACTTGGATCTCAACCTGTTGTTGTTGTCCCGTGTACAGACGCAAGTGTCGCAGATGGTGCTGCCCAATTCTCCGGTGCAGCACGCATTCTCGCTGCAAAGTCTGATGTATTCTCAAACTATGATGCCGCAGGATGGGCTTCGGCCCTTGATGCAATAGCACCAGCAGGTATTATCATCACCTCGGCCTCTCCACAATCGAAAGACCTCGCTGCCCGTTTGGCTGCTCGAAGAGGGATTTCTGTCGTGCAAGATGTCGTACAAATCGAAGGTGGAAACTTAACTTCACCAATTTATTCTGGCAAGGCAATGCAAACTGTATCCCTCAGTGGAGATGCGGTTGTCACTGTTCGACCGAATGTCTTTGCAGCAGCAGCCAGTGATGGTTCAACCGATGTCTCGGTTGTCGACACGACTGGAAACGTCGCTACCGCAGTTCAAGAGTTCATGGCCCGCGCTTCAACACGACTTGATGTGGCTGAAGCAAACATCATCATCTCTGGAGGAAGAGGAATGGGCTCTCCAGCCAATTTCACCCACTTAGAAGCAATTGCCGACACCTTGGGTGCTGCAGTTGGAGCATCACGTGCAGCAGTTGATACATGGGATGACATCCCTCACTCGATGCAAGTTGGCCAAACTGGAAAAACGGTCAATCCAAATCTCTACATCGCTGTTGGCATCTCTGGTGCCATACAACATTTGGCTGGAATGCGTTCATCCAAGTACATCGTCGCCATCAACAAAGATGCTGACGCTCCTATATTCCAACATGCAGATTATGGAATTGTGGCGACTTGGGAAGAAGCATTACCTGTGCTTCAATCAACGCTTTCAACCATGATGGCGTGATTAAGCATAACGCCCACGGCTGTAAACACCAGCACCAGCATCATCTCCAACAAAGGGATTGGTTTCTTTTTCGTGACCAATTGTTGTCAATGGCCCATGCCCTGGGTAGACGATTGTATCCGGTGCTAACGGCCAAAGTTGAGTATGAATGGACCGTGCGAGTACAGTAAAGTCTCCACCGGTATCTGGCAAGTC
>JAPKCL010000109.1 GCA_028822955.1 Candidatus Poseidoniaceae archaeon | reverse complement strand
CGATGGGAGTGTTGTGGTCTCCCCTTCAAACAATACGCTTGAAGTGATTCATGTCAATGATGAGAACTCACAACTGACCATCATCCCCCTTGTTAGCAACGAAGAGACGTTTGATGTGCTCGATGTTGCCGAACAAAGAAGTGGCGATTCATATCGCTGGCTAATGGTCACCGATGAAGGCGAATCAACCAGTCTCCGGGGCTTTGGCTCGATTAGTTCACCCCTTACATCGACCCAAGAGGCGTTTGGAAGCGCAACACTGACTGCAGCCATGGTAAATTCAGGTAACATCCACTGGAACATGGTTGAATCTCTCGATGATGGAACTTGGATTGCCATTGGATCGATGACTAATTCCTTTGGTATCGATGAAGACAGCCCTGCTTCACCAATGAGGCATCCAGTTATTGGTTTCATTTCTTGGTCGGAAGGACCAACTTCACCAATGCTCACATCAATCGAGGAACTGGATAAGGGGGAAATCCATTCATTAATACGTCTCGACAATGGGTCTTTACTTGCTGCTGGGACCGATTCTGCAGTTCATATCTCCAAGGACCGAACAACGACAAATGTAGACTTCTCCAGTGTTTCAGCAACGCTTGATGACAATGGAGTTGTTTGGATGTTTGGAAGTCAGGGAAGCACCTCAATCGTTCGAATGGTAGATGGCGTTGCAGAGAAAATGCCTCTCGCACAACCCTTGCCTTTGACTGTTGAAACTTCGGATGTCTCAAATGGCATCGTATATGCACACGGCCTCAATGCTAACGGAGAGCCTGCAACATACACAGTTGACTCTTTAGCGAGTGGTTCTATAGCGAGTGGAAGAGGTTTCTTGAACTTTATGTTCGTCACTGCCTCGAGTATCGTCATGGGCGTTATGATCTGGACTGCATTCAAAAGAATCTGGCACATTCAATAAATCTCAATAAACGCTTGAAAACAGCGGTTCTTTCCAACCTGCGCGATAACCTTCATGTGCTCTCTGCAACGACAGTAAACTCCAGCGAGAGCAAGGAGTGTATTGAGTATGACAAAAAGGGGGATGATGGACCAATTTATGGACATCAAAAAGGAACACCCCGATACTATTCTTTTCTTCCGAATGGGTGATTTCTACGAGTTGTTTCACGAAGATGCAGTCGTTGGTTCAGAAGTCCTCGGTTTGGCATTAACTTCACGAGATAAAAAAGCGGACAAACCCATTCAAATGGCTGGTTTCCCGTGGCATGGACTTGAAGATAACATCCGTGGCATGCTAAAAGCAGGCCACAAAGTCACTGTTGCAGAGCAAGAACAAGAATTGAGAGAAGGAGCAAAATTGCTCGAACGTATCGTGACTCGTGTCTATACACCAGGAAGTCTGTATGAAGAATCGTTACTTGGAACCGATGAGCGTTCCCTGCTCATCTCGGTAGTCCTTGGGAAATCTGCCCTCGGAATTGGAATCGTTGACGCTTCAACAGGACAGGCATGGGCTTCAAACCTGAATGGTGAAGATCGTTTTGCTCGCGCATTGGATGAAATCATGCGTTGGCGACCTACTGAAATCGTAGTTTCACCCCAGGATGCAGAAGATACTGCGTTATGTGCTCTCTTTTCTCATCTCGACAGCGTCCTGATTAGTCAGCACAGAGCGAGTGAAAGCAAACGAAGAAAGAGACTTGAGAAAGTACTCAAAGTCGCAGACCTCGGTCATTTAGACTTGGACGACTCACCTCTTGCTTTAGCTGCTGCTGGTTTAGCTGCTGACTATCTTGCAACCATGCACATTGCGGACGAAGTTCCACTTCGTGATATCGAAGTTATCGATGAATCCGGACATCTTGTGCTCGACCAAACCACTTTGCGAAACTTGGAATTAACTTCGACACTTGCAGGCGAATTTGAGGGCAGTCTGCTCTCTACGATGAATGCATGTCGCAGTTCGATGGGAAGAAGACTCCTCAAAACTTGGATTCTAAGACCACTTTGCAATCTGGAAGCAATCAGTGCTCGTCACGAAGCAGTAGGCTCACTCGCTCGTTCCGCTCGCCGCCTTGAGGGATTACGGGAAGCACTCCGTGGACTGAGAGACATGGAACGTTTGGCCACACAACTGGCCTACAATCGCTCGAATGGTCGAGATTTAATTGCCGTATGTGATGCTCTGGAAAGAATGCCAGCCATCATCAATCTTTGCAATGAAACAGAAAATCCTCTCTTAGGTCACCTTTCGCATGAATTGGATGCCTTGAATGAACTTGCAGAGGATATTCGTCATACTTTAGTCGATGAACCACCGCTCAGTGTTCGTGATGGGAAGCTCATTCGCCCCGGACTCCATTCAGTGATTGACGAACTGCGTGAAACATCAGCGTCAGGACATTCATGGTTCAGCGATTTAGAATCGAAATTACGCATTGAACTCGAAATCCCTTCTCTCAAAGTGCGAATGAATCGACAGATTGGATGGTTTATTGAAGTCACCAAATTAAATGAAACAAGAGTTCCTGAAGAATGGCGAAGAAAGCAACAGATGACCAATGGCTCACGTTACGTCACCGAGGAACTCGCTCAAAGGGATGACCTCCTACTCACCGCAGATACCAAAGTAAAAGAATTGGAATATCGAGAATTTATTTCACTGCGCGAACGATGTCGAATACATGCCCAAGAGCTGGCAAATATTGCTGGACGAGTCGCTGCAATCGATGTTCTGCAATGTTTCGCTTCAATTGCACGTTCCCGTTCCTGGACTCGGCCTGAATTAACCGATGGCCATCACCTCAAGGCTGAAGGTGCACGACATCCGGCCTTGGAAATGCAATCCGGGTTTGTACCAAATGATATCCAATTGCAAAAGAAGCGAAACTTCTTGTTGATCACAGGACCAAATATGGGTGGTAAATCGACCTACCTTCGGACGACTGCTCTCCTGACTATTCTTGCCCAAACCGGTAGTTTTGTTCCAGCGAAGAAAGCAAGAATCGGACTTGTCGACCGAATATTCACACGTGTTGGTGCAAGTGACGACCTCCGGCGTGGTCGTTCTACATTTATGATGGAAATGATTGAAGTTGCCCATATCCTCCGTAGAGCAACCCCGCAATCCCTCATTCTACTCGATGAAATCGGACGTGGAACTTCAACATTTGATGGCTTGTCCATCGCTTGGTCTGTTACAGAAGATATCTGTAAAAGAATTGGAGCACGGACTTTATTTGCAACGCATTACCATCAATTGATTGGTCTTGAAGGCGAAGTCGACGGATTAGTCAATGTCCATGTCCAAGTAGCACAGGCTGACGGTGAACTCCGATTCCTTCACACGGTTGCTGATGGCCCATGTGATGATTCATATGGTGTGCAAGTCGCTGCTTTAGCAGGCTTACCACGCCCAGTTGTCGAGCGAGCAAGTGACTTACTTGCTTTCCTTGAACAACAAGCTCATGGTGCCAAGGCAGGTGAATCAGGAACTCCTTCTGCTCGTGCAGAAGGTCAATCCAGTTTGATGGGATATTTTGCCGCTGCTGCAATGAATCAAAAGAACGCAACGGCACAACCTGTGGCAAGTATTCCTTCCGAAGAGAAAGAAACACTTGAATATCTTTCGAATATCGATGTCGATGAACTTTCTCCGCGCCAAGCACATGAAGCACTCTATAGACTAAAGAGAATCCTTGGAGGTGTTTCAGATGTCTGAACCGAACCGGATTCAACAACTCGATGAAACGACCATCGGCCATATTGCGGCGGGCGAAGTGGTTGAACGACCTGCGCAAGTCGTCAAGGAATTGCTTGAAAACAGCCTTGATGCTGGAGCAACACGTCTTGTAATTACTGTTGAGCGTGGTGGTTTTGACCTGGTTCGAATTGAAGACGACGGGAGTGGAATCGATGAACAAGACCTCCGTCTGGCACTGGATAGGCACGCAACTTCAAAGTTGCAAAAAGCAGAAGATTTGAATTCGATTCATACGCTTGGATTCAGAGGTGAGGCTTTAGCAAGTATCGGCATGGTCTCGCATCTTTCCATTTCAAGTCGCCCCGCCGGAAAAGAAGGAAAATCTATTGCAATGAAAAATGGAGAGAAAGGACCTGTCGAACCCTTTGGCATGCAAATCGGCACCCGTGTGGATGTTGAACACTTATTCCGAAATACTCCCGCACGTCTCGCATTCCAACGCCGCCCTGCTACTGAAAACGCTCGGGTTGTGGACGTGGTTGTCGCACATGCCATGGCGCACCAATTGACTGGATTCCGATTGGTCATTGATGAACGAGTCATGCTTGATATCCCTCCAGCAGAATCCATGATGGACCGTCTGTTTGACTTACTCGGAGGCCAAGTCGAATCGATGCTTGAAATCACATCTCCTGAAAATGATGCGGAAGCACCTGGTCAAGAACAGTGGAGTGGGTGGATCAGTACCCCAGACATTACCCGTGGCAAAGGTGATGACATTCATATTCTCATCAATGGAAGACCTGTAGCCGCAGGACCATTCCTCCAAGCCATACGTAGAGGCTATCGCACCCGTTTGATGCAGGGAAGACACCCAATTGCTGTTCTTTCACTTACTTTACCGCCTGAAGAAGTCGATGTAAACGTCCACCCAACCAAGCGTGAAGTTCGCCTTCGCCATTCTTGGCGGGTATTGGAACGTCTTGAACGTGCCATTGCTCACACGCTTGAATCAGCCCCGACCCAACCTGATGCTGCTGGAGGTATCCCTGGTCTACAAGGCCTCGGCATACAGAAAGTAACTCCAATTCAAGAACATCTTTCGACTGTGAAAGCACCTCTTCCCGACCCGTTAGATGCTGCGGCGGGGGCCCCAAATCTCGTACTTCCGAGAGAAAACAAAACCGAAGCCCCTCCTGCATGGGCAATTGCTGCTGGTGCACAATTGAATCTCCATGGTGAAGAAGCATCTGAACCGAAGTCCGCCGAAAAGATGCGACCACAGTCAACGGCCCCTGAAGCCCAAGAGACATTACCGGGATTGGATGAGAAACCAACTGCTCCAGCATTATCACCTGCAGAACGGACTCTTCACCGTCATGCAGGTTGTGGGCATAGAACTTCTCCAAATGAAGAACAGCCCCTTGAAGGTATCATCAATGAGTTACCGGAGATGGAACCTCTCGCCCAATTCGCAGACTCGTACATCTTAGTACAGGCAGAAGGAGAATTATTGTTAATCGACCAACATGCACTGCATGAGCGTATTCGGTACGAACGTTTGCGACACGATGCCTCTCTGTGGGAGAGTCAATCGAAGCTCGAACCGATTCAATTGGACCTTGACGCCCGACAATCTGCACGAATGTCAGCAGCGGTCGAGACATTGAGTGAAGTTGGATTTTCATTGCGTGAAAATGACAATGGATGGGTCATTGACGCTGCACCTCATCTACTCGAAGGCGAAGAACTGGTCCCATTCCTACTCGACTTGCTGCAAGATACTGCAGAAGATGGCGCACCCCTGGAAACAGTTGACAGACGTAAAGACCACCTTGCATTCCTCAACGCATGCCGAGGTGCTGTCAAAGCAAATGAGAAATTAACGTTACCTGAAATGCGTAGATTAGTCGATGATATGCGACGAATCACGAATCCATGGGCCTGCGTTCATGGTCGCCCAACCGCATTGCGACTTCCATTGGATTCTCTGGACCACCATTTCGGACGACAC
>JAPKCL010000023.1 GCA_028822955.1 Candidatus Poseidoniaceae archaeon | reverse complement strand
TGGTATCGCTTGCTCCATCGTTATCAGAATCGAGGCATCCATAGACGTCAAGGTAAGAGGTTCCAATTACCATCGTACAATTATCTGGTTGCGTTCCGTTTGGATTATCTCCAAACCCATCACCGTCAATATCCGACCACTGAGTCGAATCATCCGGGAATAAATCTCCGCTTTGTGATGAACCATCGTTATCTTCATCGGGACATCCAAAGACGTCAAGATTGGAATATCCTTCGACTGTTGGACAGGCATCGGGTTCAGTTCCTAAGGCGTTTTCACCGTATCCATCACCATCACTATCGTTCCATTGAGTTGGGTTGGAAGGAAGTGCATCGGCACCATTAGTACTGTTCCATCCAGGTATGTTTCCATCTGGAAGCGTTGGGTCTGAATATCCGTCGCCGTCAGTATCTGGGCAGGCCTTTCGGTCAACAGTTGAATTTCCGGCTGAATTGATACAATCATCTTCGAGGTCATCAAAACCATCTCCGTCGGTGTCTTGAGTGCGGGTCGGGTCGTTCGGGAAAGCATCGCTATCATTTGACATTCCATCGCCGTCGTCGTCGACACATCCGTAGCGGTCAATCGTTGAGTTTCCGGCGAGTCCTGGACAGGCATCAGGTTGAGGTCCAGTTGCATTGTCTCCGTATCCATCGCCGTCTTGGTCAAGCCATTGGTTGGCAAGGTTTGGCAGGAGGTCGATCACATCGTCCCATCCGTCGCCATCGGTATCTGGGCAACCCATTCGGTTTCCAAGAGTGGAATTTCCAGCGAGATTAATACAAGCATCGGGTGTTGTTCCGCCCGAGTTGTCTCCGAATCCGTCACCGTCAATATCCGACCATTGGGTTGAGTCGTTGACTTGAGCGTCTTCTTGGTCTGCCCAACCGTCTTGGTCCGTATCCACACATCCAAGCGTATTATTTTGCCATGATTCGCCTGGTATTGACGGGCAATCATCAGCTAAGTTTCCAGTTGCATTATCGCCAAATCCATCACCATCAGCATCGGTCCATTGGGTCGGATCGGTCTTGAAAGCATCTGAGCCATTGCCAGCGGGTGTCCAATTCGGTTCTGGGTCGGAATACCCATCACCGTCAGTATCGGGGCAACCCATACGGTCAACACTGGAGTTTCCGAAGAACATTGGACAAGCGTCATCGATTTGGTCAGACACACCGTCATTATCGAAATCGGACCAACGAAGTGGGTCACTTGGAGCGATATCGGCTCCCTCTGCACTCGTGAATCCGGCATCTGGGTTGGAATAGGTATCGCCGTCGGTATCCGGACAACCGTATCGGTCGCTGGTCGAAGTGCCGGAGACCGTCACACAGTGGTCGGGGAATACACCGGCTGGATTGTCTCCATAGCCATCAGCATCCGTATCGACCCATTGTGATGGCTCGTTTGGCCAGACGTCTGCGCCATTGCTTGTTGTCCAAACTGAACCGTTATTTCCAAGCGGGTCCGGGTCTGAATATCCATCGTTATCGGTATCTGGGCACCCTAGTCTGTCTTGAGAGGATGTTCCTGCAACGGTGACACAAACGTCTGGATATGCACCGAGTGGTTCATCTCCGTAAGAGTCGCCATCAGAATCATGCCATTGAGTTGGAGTAATTGGGAATGCATCGGCAGACCCGATTGGGTGTGCGGGCCAATTTGCATCAGCATCTGAGTATCCGTCACCATCACTGTCAGAGCAACCAAAGCGGTCAATGGTCGAACGAGTTCCAATGGAAGAGTCAATAGGGCATGAATCCGGATTATTTCCAGTTTGATTGTCACCATAACCATCACCGTCGGTATCGAGCCATTGGGTAATGTCGTTGGGGAATGCGTCTGCAGTTCCGGTTGGGTGGGCTAACCAAATAAGGTCGGCATCAGAATAGCCGTCACCATCGGTATCGGTACAACCAATGCGGTCTGCCAAAGAAGTACCAGTGACTGTAGGGCATGCATCGCCGAGGGTTGCTGGAGGTGGATTGTCTCCAAATCCATCGCTATCAGTATCATTCCATTGCGAGTTATCACCGAGGAAAGCATCAGCGCCATTGGAAACAAGCCAAACTGAGCCGTTTGTTCCACTTGGGTCTGGGTCGCTGTAGGTGCCACCATCTTCATCAGGGCAACCATTTCGGTCTCCTGTCGAAGTTCCTACAACACTGATACACGCATCTGCGCCTTGAGCAATGGTCCAACCTCCAAGATTACTTTCAGCATCTGAGAATGTATCCATATCCGTATCGATACAACCGTATCGGTCTCCTGTCGAAGTTCCAACGATTGAAGGGCAACCATCAGGATTGGTTCCTATTGAGTTATCTCCGTAGCCATCCCCATCTTGGTCAGCCCATTGTGTGTTGTCAGCGATGAACACATCTGCGCCTTGAGCAATGCTCCAATTACTGGCAGGGTCTGAATATCCATCTCCGTCAGTATCGGGACATCCTTGGCGGTCGTGAACTGAAGTCCCAAAGGTAAACGCACATTGGTCATTTTCGTCTACAGTTCCATCAAAGTCAGCATCTTGAGTCAAGTTGACCATGAGGTAGCCAGAGTTGATAGCGACTGAGAAGAATTGAGGGACGCCAGATGCAACAGATGTTCCTACCACGTGAATTTCCCAAACTCCTTGGGCAGGTGAAGCAAAAGTCAATCCCTTGAGATTGTTGATGTTGTCAGATAAATTGGTCCAGGTTCCACTTGGGTCTTTGATTGAAAGGTCAACATCGTTGACCAAATTAGCGGATACAACTGGGCTACTCGTGGCATCGTTGTATGAAAGCATGATTTGCATTGTTGGTGCTGCAGATGGAACGTTAATACTCCATCCACGTTCTTCACCAGTCGACAAAGATTCACGGTCAACAAACGAAGCAGAAGTAGCGTTGAGCAGATGAATGCGCCCCCAACCTTCGTGATTGTTTGGAGCAGTTTGACCCGCACCATCTGTGACATCACCGTATTGCCCAGCCATATCGACAGAAGTAGCGGCAAAGATTCCCTTGATCAAAGCAGACGAAGGGTTCGATTCATTGAGATTATCGATTAAGTGTTGTAAAAGTAGTGCAGTTGCTCCTGCAGATACAGGTGTTGCCATACTCGTTCCACTCATGAATGTGTAGTCACCACTTCCCCCTGATGAACGAGATTTCGTAGAGAGGATGTTGGTCCCAGGTGCCGAGAAATCAGGTTTCAAGCGATTATCGTCGGTAGGACCTCGTGATGAGAATACCGCCATTCCCGAGGCATTGTCAGATGCCCAAGTCGGCCAAGAACCGGTTGCATTCGAGCGGAGGTTTTCACTGGCACCTATCGAAATAACGTTCTTGGCAGTTGCCGGTGACCCCATGCTATCTTCGTCTATTTTACCGTCTCCATCAGCGTCTGTGCCCTCGTTTGCCGCAGCATACATGATGACCAGATTGTCGTGTTCGAGTGTACTCATATCGGATTGCATCGAACTGGTCGTATATGCTCCAGCCACGTTTGACCCCCAAGAATTTGTGTGAACTCGGCTCCCATTTGCTGCTGCTAAGTCGAACATCTCCCCGAGGTCGTTTGGAATCCCACCGAGTCCACCGTTGTATTCGAGAGCATGAACGAGTAATTGCGCTTCAGGAGCCATGCCTTTCACATTCGTCCAGGTCGTTCCATCTCCCAAGACTGAACCTGCTACGTGCGTACCGTGTCCATGGTCATCGATTGCTCCATCGTCACAAGAGCCAGGATTGCCTCCAGTCCAGGCACATCCTGATGCTGGGACTGGGAATGAAAGAATACCTTTGATGTGGTCAGCAAAATCTGGGTGCATGCCTGAATTGTTTACACCGTTGTCAAGTCCAGTATCACCTACTGTGACAATTATTCCACTCCCGTCAAGCGAACCCCACCCCGAATTTAGTCCACTCATGGTGACAGAGTTTTGTAGGTCGTCAGCATGAATAATCGTTGCAGCAACATCGTTGTTCAGCGTGAAGTAGGGTTTAGTTTCAATCCATTCTATCGCTTCGTTTGAAGCGAGCCACGCGATTCCAGAAGTATCTGCTACAGCGGTAACAAATCGTCCTGAATGTGAATCGATGACAATGTCATCACGCTGTCCAATACCGTCAGGTAGTTCAGTACTTGAGAGGACTATACTTACAATTGCTTTCCCTTCAATAGAGTATGGATTGGTGAATAGTTTTTCTTGGCCAAGGACGCCTCGGACTAAATCTTCTCGAAGTTTGTCGACTGCATCGAGTTGGACTAAACCTTCGACTTCTAATTCTTCAAGCTCTGCAGTTGTATGGCCATTCAGTTCACATTGGAATCCATTTGGCGGCATGTACGTGAAACAATCGATACCTGCATCATTCAATTCATTGAACCATTCAGTTGGAATTGGATATTCATGTGTAAGAACGTACCATCCAGTTAATTTTGAACTTTGGCTCGTCCATACAGACCAATCTTCAACGGCGATAACACCCATGTCACGGAATAGCAGGTTGATTTCTCCAACGCCATCTGCGGGGTTGAACCAGCCATGTGCCATCTCTCCACTCGGAGCCAAACCAATTGCATTCAGCAGTTCTAAATCGACTTCAGTTTCAATGACCATTTTAGTATCGAAAGAGGAGGCTGCGTAGGTGATAGGTGCTAATACTTGAATCAGCATCAATGCTGAAAATATTATTGCTCGCATACTGTGGCTCTGCGTCATGCATTTCGACCGTCCGACCTCCTTTTTGAATCATTTGTATGCAAGTCCAACAGGTGCAGCCGTTGAGAGGGTTCAAGAAGCACGAATTATGCGCTAGAGATATGTCAGGTCATGGTAGTCGAGGTTCGAAGGTTCAATCACTCGAACCTGAGGAAATCAACGAGGCAACTCAAGTACTCGGTAGTCAAGTTTGGCGGGTCGTACCTTATGCTTTCAGATACCCTCGCCGACTTGTTGCAGGATTTCTTGGAAATGCATGTGCTCGAGTTGTCGACTTAGTTCCTTTTGTAGCAATTGGGTGGGCTGTCGATTACTTCACATCCGATATAATGGTCGGGCCGATGTTTGTTCAAGATGCAATCAATGCAATTCACTCAGAACCGGCTATTGGCTATGGTGTAATGATCTTTACAGGGTTTGTGATGCTCGCCTTTTTCCAAGGTATTTCAGAATATTCATGGCAAACACTTGGTTACAACATTCAGCACGATTTGCGAATGGATGCAACTCGTTCGTTAATCGACATGGAAGCCTCCTACTACGATATGCGTCAAACCGGACAACTGATGTCAATTCTCTCAAGTGACGTCAATCAATTAGAAGATGTGGTATCGGACTCTTCAACATCTATTATTCGAATCGTCTTTACGTTTCTGACTGCATTTGTAATCTTGGCTTCAATGTCGATCAAATTAGCAGGAATCTTGTTCGGACCGATTCTTCTCATTATTCCCTGCGTGTATTGGTTTTCAACTCGAGTTCAGCGCAAATACCGCAAACAACGCGAATCAACCGGCGATATTAATGCGGTTTTAGAAAACCTCATTTCCGGAATCTCTGTTGTTCAAGCATACAATGCACAGGCATGGGAATCCGAAAGAGTCGGTCGCGAATCAGGTAATTACCGAGACCAAGCAATGGGTGCGAGTCGTGATCGGAACCGGTTTTTACCAATGATTTACGTTATTGCAGGAATTGCGTTTGGATTGTTGGTTACCGCAGGCGGATTTCTCGCCGGTGAAGGTGAAATCTCTACAGGTGAATTGGTGACTTTTTTGCTCATTAGTACAAGAATGACCATGCCTATGTTTATTTTTGGTATTCTTATCAACCAACTTCAGCGAGGTGAAGCAGCAGCAAAGCGTGTCTTTGCTACTATCGATTTAGAACCGACGATTTTCGATAAACCCGATGCTATTGAATTGAATGAAGCTATTGTTTCTGTAGAATTTAAGGATGTTCACTTCACCTATCCTGGTACATCAATCAAAGTTTTGAGTGGAATCTCTTTCAAAGCAGAAGGCGGAGACTTCCTCGGAGTTATGGGCCACACCGGTGCAGGCAAAACCACAATTCTCAAACTCTTGATGAGTTACTATGTGCCGGACAGTGGAGAAGTTTTGATTAACGGCCGTTCACTCTACGATTTCACTCTTCACTCTGTTCGTGATAAAATTGGATTCGTCAGCCAAGAGCCGTTCCTGTTCTATGGGACTGTAAGTGACAATGTGAGATATAATCAAGAATCAACCGATGAAGAACTCGGCACTGCTCTCAAACTTGCAGGGGCTTGGGATTTCATTCAAGAACTGGAAAACGGTTTGGATACAATGGTTGGAGACAGAGGTGCCAAGTTGAGTGGCGGTCAACGTGCTCGTGTTTCACTTGCTCGTGCCCTGCTCAAGCAACCAAGTCTATTGATTCTCGATGAAGCCTCAAGTGCGCTTGATGCAGAAACTGAGCGAAGGATTCAGGAGAACCTCCTTGCAAGTGGTAGCGACCGAGCGACCATCGCAGTTGCTCACCGATTGAGTACCATTCGCAATGCAAATGAGATTCTTTCCATGGTTGATGGGGCAGTTGTTGAACGAGGAGTTCACGATGACTTGGTCGCAGCGAATGGCGTCTATGCCAGCCAATGGACCATTCAAACTGGCGACATGGCAGGGCTTTCCTTCGATGAAGACGAGTCTTAGACCCGTTCTAGAATTGGGCGCAGGACTGCAGTTTCTTCGGAAGCCAAAGCCTGTTTTTTGATGACGCGGTCTCCCAATACAATTACCCATGAGATGAGGATGAACAAGGGAATTCCAATGACAAGAGCCCACACGGCCATTGACAAGTTGGAGAGGTAATAACTCTCCATCAGTTCAGATACCAGAATGATTGCTACGAACAGTACGATTCGAAGTATGACCAGACTGAGGCGGATAAGTGACCAAATCTCTTCTTCATCAGTCGCATGATCTGGTGTATCGAGTTCTGCCAATCGGTTGTGAAGTCGACCGGCCATATCTTGACTTTATTCCTCTCAACCAAATGCCTTCCCCTCTTTTTCAGGGGTTATTGCGACTTTTTCACTGGATGTCTGCTCATGCCGTGCGTACACGGTCGTCGATTTGTGTACCTTCACCGGCTTTACCACCAGTGCGACGGATTTCTCTCCATGCTTTGATGACGCCTTGGCCGTACGCCCATTGCGCTAAGAATACAAACAGCGGTGCGAAAAATACTGTTCCAACCGAGCGATGAGGTGATGTCCCAATCGCAGCTCCAAGCCAACAGATGCCAATGTACAGGCAGACTAAACCGAGTGGGATGTGGAAAGCGATACGCGAAGCATCCCAATCACCAGCAAGTGTGAACCAGAGTTCTGCATCTGCTCCACCGGTAATGGCTCCGAAGAGCATTCCAAGCAGAGCCACGACAACAAGTGCTGGGAAAAAACCGATAGCAGTATGTGACCATGTTGAGATTTCAGGCCAGCGTTTATTGGCGACCATTCGAGTGTAGCCATAGTTTCGCATTTGCTTCATGTAAGGTTTGAATGGACGTCGACGGCGATGAGGCATGACGTTTGAAGGGTCGATGAACAGTTTGTGACCCGCACGCTGAATTTTAGCATCCAATACCACATCTTCCGCGCCAATGCATCCTGGTTCAAAGAAGTCAACTTCACGAAGGTTGGCCATTCGATGAGCGCAGTTGACGCCTGGGTTGTGAGTAATTGGGACGAGGTCGCCTTTTGGTTGAGCGCCGTATCGAGTTCCAGCGGTCATAAATTTAGTGCAAAAGGCAACATCGGCGCATTTGGCTCCAAACGGGTCTTCATCCGGTGCAAAGTTTGGACCACCTACTGCTCCAACTTCGGGGTCATTAAACCAGCGAACTAACTTTTCAACCCAATCGAGTGGTGGAATCGTATCATCATCGGTGAACAGAACCAATTCATGGTCCATTTGTCGAAGTGCATAATTGCAAGCATCAGCACGATTTCGAGAAGGGTCTTCTATCCAAGTTGCACCATATTTCTCACAGACTTCTTTCGTGTGGTCCTTGGATTTTGAATCTGAAATGATCACTTCAAAGTGAGGATAGGTTTGCTTTGAAAGGCGACCAAGTACAATATCGAGTTCATCTGCATTGTTGATGGTAGGAATCAATATGGCGATTTTGAACGCTTCACCGTCTTCTTTGAGCAGTGGAGCCACGGAACCAGATGATTCGCCCATGATTCGATGCAAGGAGGCCGCCCATATCAATCCAAGGGAGATATCCTTCAATAAATTAGTTCTGTTGAACCTTTGACATAATTTTAGATTGGTCCATGCGCGGAAAAGAGTAATTTCCGAAAATACCGCGCCCGACGCCCCACATTTTATGCTTCACAGATGTTAAGTTCATAAGCCGTCGAAAGTGAAGAGCAATTGGAGAGGGGTGTATCTCATGTTGAACGTCACGGCCCGACAGGACTTGATGAGCAAGATTATCGAAACGTTAGGTGTAGTAGTTGAAGATGCAAGGTTTGATTTTGGCGAGAATGGATTAGAAATCCGAGTCGTCGACCCATCACACGTTGCTATGATTCAAATGAACATCGATTCAGCGGCATTCGATACATGGGAGCTCGATGAAACCAAACTTGGTCTCGAGCTTCGCAAAATTAAGGAATTAGTCAGTCTTGGCGGTCCTACCGATATGATTGAAATGGCCTATGGCGATGAAACTGGTGTTTTGACAGTGAATCTTGGAAAGATTGACCGAAACATTCGTCCTCTTGACAACACGACCATGAATCCACCAACGCTACCTGAACTCAAACTTCCTTGCCAAGTCACAATTTCTGGCTCTGATTTCACGCAAGCCTTGAAGGCTGCTCGCCAAGTTGGCGATTTAGTGAATTTCAGTATTGATGAAAACACGTTCACCGTGCATGTTCTTGGATCAACTGATTCAGTTACGGTCACTTTCAACAAAGATGAACTCCAACACCTCGAATGTGATGGACCTGCTCGAAGTCAATACTCATTGACCTATCTTGTTCCTTTGTCGAAGATCTTTGGAAACCTCCAATCTGTTAATCTCGGCTTTGGCGAAAACTATCCACTTTCAATGTCTTTTAATTTCCATGATGGTGCAGCTGAAGTCCAATACTTCTTGGCTCCACGTGTAGAAAACGACTTCTGAGTCGAGCATAATTTTTAGCACACTCTGTGCAAATAAGTTCAACAGCGTGAGCCACGGCTCAACGGAATCATACAACTACACAACGATGTAATCGTTGTATCTTTCAACTGAGGAACTATCCTCAGTATTCGCGCCAACCTTTGCCGCAATCTTTGCAGGTGAGCATTCTTGTTTCAGGTTCATCGGAAGAACGAGTCTGTTCAAGATATGCGTACACATAGATGCTGTTACACTTCTGTGACGGGCACATGTAGGTGCCTGTGGTCAAGACACCGTGGCGCTTGTCAGAATCCTTGATGACATCATACACACGAGCCTTCGATTCTGTGCTCGAGGTGGCTTGAGAAAGGTCGACTTCTTTACCATCAGTTCCTTTGATGACTACGTTTGCAGGACCATTATATCCGCATTTGTAATTGGTACAGGCGATTTCACCTTTAGGGTTAGGGAAGGACAGTGTTCCACATTCGGGGCAAAACATAGCAACAGGTTATACAAGCATTACTTAGCCTTATCGGAAATATAATTTGATTCAATCGAAGATACGTATCGCTTTCTTCTACGGGGTGGTAAAAGCGGTTTGGAGGGAAGGGTGAAGACAGGGAGCCCAATCGGAGTACTATGTGGCTTTGGTATGACTGGCGTGCAGCAGCGGTTGCCGATGCCAATGGTTCGATCGTCGACATTGAACAATGGGACGGTTTTTACGACCAGCGAAGTCTTGTTGCTCGCCTTGAATGCATTGCAGAAGGTGGACTTACTTCCGAAGCAATGGTCTTGTTAGAACGCTTCCCTGAAGCAAAGCCTCGTGTTCATGGTGAACTTGATTTGCCTGACGCTGATTGGCCTTTGCCGGATGATGAAGCGCAAGATGCTGCTGATGAAGCAGCGATTGCAATGGCTACCCGAGGCGTTGCACAAGCCGCAGGTGACCCCGACCGCCGTCTGGAACATTTGATGCGAGCGAGCGATGAAATGCGCAGTACTTCCCTCACTATGGAGGCACGCTTGGTCGAATGGGTTGGTTTATTTTTGCCTGAAGCCCGATTTGGCCAAGACCGGTCAAGTCTTGGGAAAACGGTTGGTGAAGCAGAATCATTGGAACACCTCTCGAAAACCCTCGATGTCCCTCTTCCACCAGTCGGTCCAGGAAAACCCGAATGGAAAGCACTCAAAGAATGGGGACAAAGTGTCTCGGTGTTCCGAGGCCAACTGGATCGTCTGGAAAATGGAATACGTCATTTAACACTCGAACATCTTCCATCCCTGTCTGCCCTTTTGGGACCGTTGCTTGCTGCTCGTCTTTGTGTAGAAGCACACGGGCGTATGCGCCTTGCACGACTTCCTGCAGGGACCGTTCAAGTTCTTGGTGCAGAAAAAGCATTTTTCAACCATCTCAAAACAGGTGCACCACCTCCAAAACACGGTCACATTTTCATGCATCCTTGGATTTCACGCTCCCCTCGTTGGGTTCGTGGTAAAATTTCACGAACCGTTGCAGCAAAAGCGAGTATTGCGGCCAAAATCGATGCCTTTGAAGGTAAACCATGGGGCGAAGAACAAATGCGAGAACTCGATCGAAGGGTGAATGAAATTTGTCAAGCATTCCCTTCACCACCTTCACGTCGAAAATGAGGTTTGGATATGGGGAAGAACAACAATCGTCGCCGTCAGACAATGTTGTCTTGGGCGGTGATGAAGGATGGTCGCGCTTTGTGGTCAATGAACGCTGTACCCCGACGAGCAGTTTATGGCGAATCCCTCCGTTCTTTTTCTGGAACTGAATTTCGTCGTTGGGACCCTTCACGTTCCAAACTTGGTGCAGCAATCATGCGGACGGAACGTGACCCTTCGTGGTTGTTACCAGAAGAAGGCACGACCGTTCTCTACCTTGGTGCAGGCCACGGGACTTCAATTAGCCATTTACATGACCATTTGTGTGGCCAGGATAATGATTTACGTGGGCGTTTAGTTGCTGTTGACCTTGCACCACGATGTCTACGAGAACTCACACACATGGCAAAGAGCCGACCTGGTTTGGTTCCCGTGCTAGGTGATGCAAGAAAACATGCTGCCTGGGGTGTCTTACTTCCTCGTAAAGTCAATTGGCTGTTCCAAGATGTTGCCCAAGCCGGCCAAGTCGATATTTTCATAGGAGCGTGTCGCCGCTTCCTCAATCGTAATGGCACAGGTCTTCTTTCGCTCAAAGCCGCCAGTGAACGTTGGACTGGAGAAGGCGAATCAGCCTTATTTGACAAGGTAGAACATCAACTGAGTACTTCAGGTTTTGAAGTCGAGGAACGAATTTCCTTAACTGGATATGAAGACAACCACGTTCTTTTCGCCGTTCGAAAGATGGAGTGATTCGATGCCAGAATTACCCGAAGTTGAGACCGTACGAACTGGTTTAGCACAAGCTTGGGTTGGTCGAACCATTACGCAGGTGACGCTTCGTCGAGCAGGTTTACGTTTTCCATTTCCTGAAAACATGGCACAACGATTGACTGGTCAAACGATTACTCAAGTTCGTCGTAGGGCAAAGTACCTTCTCATCGACACTACGGATGAACTTGTATTTCTCTCCCATCTGGGAATGTCCGGACGCTACACACTCATCACAGCATCTGAAGTTCCTCGATATCTTCAAAAAAATGCGAGTTTAAATCATTCGAAGTTTGGAGAACTGACTGGTTTTGATGGACGTCATGACCACATGGAATTCTGCTTTGATGATGGCTCAGTTGCCGTATATACAGACCCTCGAAGGTTTGGCGTTGCCGATCTTTTTGAACGGGCTGAAGAACCTATTCAATCTCTCCTTGAGCATCTGGGCCCCGAACCGCTTGAACATTGGACTGCCCAGGATGCAGCTCGGAAATGCCAACGAAAACGTTCACCGATTAAGACCACTTTACTTGACCAGCGCTTTGTGGTTGGTGTTGGTAATATCTATGCATGTGAGGCTTTACATCGTTCAGGAATTTCTCCTCTTCTCCCTACCAATAAACTGGTGCGTAAAGATGGCAAGCCAACAAAGGCTCTCATCACTTTGGTAGAACAGGTCAAGGAAGTACTCATAGCAGCTATTGCAGTTGGTGGCTCAACACTCAACGACTTCGCTGCAGTCGACGGAACACTTGGCTACTTTGGACATCATTTCCAAGTCTATGACCGAGAGGACGGCCCTTGTCTAAAAGAGGGTTGTAACGGAACGATTGAACGGATTGTCCAAAGCAACCGTTCGACTTTTTTGTGTCCTCGTTGCCAAAAATAGTTACAGCAGACTCAAGGTTACTGAGCCTGCAAAAAACCAAAGGGCAACTGCAGTAAGTTTGTAGACAATTTCTCCATTTTTACGTAATTGTTCTAGTACTGGCGTGCCAGTTAGTACGATGGCCACAATCATGTACCATCCCATGTCGATGGTCATGCCAAGCAATCCAATGACGATTTTTGTTTCAATCCCCATACCTGGTTTGAGAACTTGGGCCAATACTGCTACCAAAAAGAGAGCGATTTTTGGGTTAAAGAAAGCAATTGCAAATCCTTCGGCAAATCCTTGACGGTCTTTCCCATTCGATTCGATATCGATCTCTTGCAGAGCGTTAATGTTAGCCATCCACATGATTATCCCATACCATATCAAAAGTAAAACGCCGATGATTTGTAGAACCAAGAATACGTTGGGTGCATTCTCTAACAGTAAGATCAAACCAAATACAGCACTTCCAGCATAGATTCCGAACCCTACCCCATGACCAACAGCACAGGCGACACCTTGCCTTCGCCCACCGATGAGAGTGTTACGTAACACGACAATTAAGCTCGGACCAGGAGAGGTTGCACCGAGTGAGAAAAAGATACCTGCCGCAAGAATTGCTTCCCAGGCTATAGGCTCCATACACGGTCGAGATGGGCGTAAGACATCAACGCTTCTCAAGGGAGGCCGTCACCTCTCCGCAATGGAGGTAAATCCGAGAAAGCGGAGAAGTGAGGCTTTGAATGTAATTATAATCCGTAAAAGAACATTGTAGAGGGTCGACTTTCCGACATTCGCTCTTCCATTTCTTTTGAAACACGCAAAAAATCGTCATGGACTTTTTTCTGTTTTACAACCCGGATATATGCCATGCGAAGGCTATCCAATGTTGTCGGCTGATTTTTTTCAAGTAATCGGTTACCCATGTTATCTTTAAACCTCATACTCCCTCTTTAATGTTCGCTTTCTTGCGCAATACACCATCTACGCCCCCCCTTTTTACTAAATATGTCCTTTTATTGCAGAATTACGGAAATGTGGCTCGAATGTTCGGCAGAGAATATCTCTTTTCTCTCTTTCGTGGACAGATTCAAACACGCTCCAAACGAAACATTTCCAAAAGGTATTGCTAAACCTTCTTGTGCATTGAGGATTTAACACGAGTTAGAGAACAAAAATCACATCTTTTTGTTTTGGGGTGACTACATGAAAACGACGTATCGGATGATGGGGATTGCAGACTTCATCACATTAGCAAATGGCCTCTTGGGCGCAGCTGCAATCATGTTCATCATTCTCGCTGTTGAAACACTTCAAAACCCATATTTTGGTGAAGGGGTAAAATCAAATTATATCTGGTTGGCAATGGGATGCATCTTACTCTCAGCCATTGGAGACATCATCGATGGTCCGGTTGCAAGAAAATACTCGAAGAGAAAATTACTTGGTGGAACTCTCGATGTCATGTCTGATTGTATTTCCTTCTGTGTTGCTCCTGCCTTACTGATGTTTGTGATGTTTGGGCGATGGGGTGAAGCATCTCCTCTGTGGTCGGTTTCATTGGGCATTGCAAGTTGCTGGATTATTGTTACTGGGATGCTACGACTCGCACGATTTCAACACGAAGATGGTTCAGATAAGAATTATTTTCACGGTTTAGCATCTCCTGGTAATGCAATGATTTTGATTACCGTTGCCGCAATGATTTGGCTTCAACCCTCTTCGGGCTTTGGCCCTGATGTGACGACAAATTGCATTTTTTGTTTTGAAGTAACGAGTTCTTCTCACGAGAAACCGTTTTTCGACTTTTTAATTCTCCCTGTTATGTTCATTTCAGGTGCCTTGATGATTTCAGATCGGAAACTCTCCAAGGCTAAGAAAGGTATTCCAATGAAGCTTTCAGTGCTCCAACTTCTTTTCATTGTCTCGGCAACAATTCTCTCAATTCTCAATTCGACTGAAGTGGGTGAGAATCTTATCAACACAAAGTTCCAATTTGTATTGTACAGCCTTTCGGGTATTCTGTTAATAGTTTACGTTTTGATTGGTCCACAAATTGTTGCGATGGGTTCGAAAGAATCACTTGAATCCGAATAGTTTTAGAATTCGCTTTCAACTTCTTCTTTCGGTCTCGGAATGAGAAATGTAATTTTTCCCTTCATAGTATGACACGCGCATACGCGTAATATGATTACTTTCCGCGCACACAGGTCACACATAGATTTCCGGAAAACGGTAATTTGACCGAAGGGTTTTTACAGTAGATGCCCATTCCAGTGTTGAACCGGAACAGGCGAGCAATATGAGGGTACCAGAATTCAACAGCCAATTTACGTTGAAGCGGACCCTCCGTCATCGCAGTTAGTGCGACTGATCTGGGTTTGGGCAGCGTAGCTGCATGTGTATCAAACACATGTGCAGCCGCTGTTGCCAGTAAAGCAGTTTGGAGGTATGGTGTAGTGGATAGCATCAGGGATTTCGAATCCCTGGACCCCGGTTCGAATCCGGGTACCTCCGCCTGCTTTGATTCAAAGGGGCATGGTGTAACGGATAGCATTGGAGATTGCGAGTCTCCAGACCCGGGTTCGACTCCCGGTGCCCCTGCCTACTCGCCAACCATGGAGATGGAATACTCAAACAAGGAAGTGAAAAAATGAATAAGAAAACCAACCAAAACAAAACCGATAAACACGAATGGGACGGTGACGTCCATCCAGAGATAGCAGCAATAGACCACCATGCTAATTTAGAACCCGCCGAACAACTCATGGCCATATTTTCTGCCTACAATCATCAAAACAGAGCTGATGGTACGCCGTGGAATGTCTGGCCTGATTGGGAACTTGTCCTCACCTCGATGGAGGACGACCTTCACCTCGTTGATTCCAGAAGAGATACTCCTGAGATTCTTGCTGAAAGACAGCATTGGCTCAATCTTATGCAATTCATGCATGATTCAGATGCAGTGAGTATTGATGGCTATACCATCATCATCGACGGAATGCACGGACACCAATTCACTTTTGACATGTGTCTTGAGTATGAGTATTGGGTTTCTCCAAGAAGTCTTGTCGAGCATTACCAAAAAACCAATGAGAACAAGAAAGGTTCACTCGGTCCGCCTTGGAAAAGAAACACACTGTTGTATTTCTCAAGACATGAGATTGAACATTCTCTTGAGGCGTTTTGGGAATGTCCAGAACACGTGCCTGAGTATGGCGGTCAGCCAACGAGATACACGCATGGAAACAGATTTTGTATCGATAAAGAGGACAGCGATATTTTCCCGCTTGCCATGTATGCACTTATCCAAATGTGCATTGACGATACAGAAGTTTGGAAGATGATGTTTGAGCAAGACATGAGGGATATCGAACACCATGAATTCATGGAAAGAGAATGGCCTGGTGGAAGACCAGATCAAGACTGGGAGTACCAGTGAGGTGATACAATGACAAAGAAGAACAATGAAAAAATGAATATAAACGAAATAATGGCAATATTTGTTGCCTACATCCAACAGCAGATGGAATACACAGGAATGAGAATAAAGTCAATGAAAGAATGGGAAATGGACGAATGTGTATCTCCAGATGGTAAAGAAAAAACCATTCTCATACCTGAAGAGACTGAATCCGAGTACGGTGAAGATTTCTCAAAGGAGTGGTTGTGATGTTTTCTTGGAAACCAAATTCAAGTGCCCCTTTATGGGATGCAGCATCAGTTGAAGAGAATCAAGGTCCATTTTTCTCAGACTTGGAGTTCGAACACGATAAGCAAATTGGACCATCGTGTGTAGCAACGACGTTGGCGATGATTGCTAGGTCGACAGGTGCGGTTGTAACGGTAGATGATTTCAAGAAAGTTACGAATTCTCAATCACCACATTCATGGTCAAATGCGCTCAAACCGTACGGCCTTCAATTGGCGTATTGCAATAATGATGTGAGGAGAATCGAATATTATATCGAGGAATTGGTCGAACACAATGACCTTTTCTTGTTGAGTTTCTATTCAATCGACCCTCCGAGCAACCCTGATGAAAACGGTAAACTCTGCACGGCCCACATTGTAACCTTGCACAAAGACACCATCTATGATACTGCAAAGCACAGCAGTTCAGGTGGCGTGATTGCTGCACAGGAGTATACGAGGCTCAAAAGACAAACCAAGAGAATCTTCAGAGTCGTTCCTCTTGGACATCCGAGGTGTGTATAATGAGTCAAAGTATGCTAAGAGACCTTCCATTGAATGGTTTTGGGACATGCGTCACCTATGGTGAAGGAACCAGTATGGGCATCGGTTTACCCATCGAGATTGATGAGAACAGACCCGTGGTCATTGCTCACCCTGCAGCTGGTAACCATTACCATGCGAGCATGAGTTTATTCGAAGATGCTGAGCATCCCTTCGTTCATGTTCTCGTCGATTATGGACAGTTTTGTCCCGATGAATGGCCTTACCATGCTGACTCGGCCCACCACGCCATCTACCAGAGATTACACGATACCTCTGAACATGCTCCAGTGTTCAGAAAGACATCGATAGCAGTTCCACATTGGCAAATTCATATCGTTAATGAAGCATATGAATATCTCTCCAAAGCCCCACCGGTTGATATTCTCTATGTCGATTGGATGACCTGGCTCGATCAATTTGTTATTGATTCGGATACGGCTTTTCCTGAGATGATGGCCCATTATGCCTCTAACATCAGAGACGGTGGTTTGGTTATCCTTGACCACAAACACATCATGATGGGCGAAGATGGCAACAGATGGTTCAACCATCCAGGTGGGGTTTTCGCTGTTGGCCAACAGTCACAGATGGAAGAGATGTGCACGATTGAATGGCTTGGAATGAATGCGAACTACGAGATGCAAACATTTGAGGCGACCGTGTTCAAAGTTCACCATTTGACCGATGGTCCACTCGGTCACCTCGATTGGAATGAAGCGATTATGCCCTGGTTTGGCAACTCTATTCCGGAGATGGCCTTGAATCAACAACAGGTCCAATCATTGATTGAAGCAGACCACAGTGAATCGGTTCATCCAAATGCAATCACTTGGGATAATTGGCATGACACGTGGTCTTCTATCTACATGGAAGCCAGTGACCAAACGATGACCTTTCAGACGCCAGTACCTCCAAGAGTAGCATGGCCAAAGGCAGCCTATATGGGATTTTTACAATGGTTAGTTCACCATCCACAGTGCTTGCAAGTCACACCAGAAAAGCAATCCTACACACTACAAGGTGAGAATTTTACTCTCAATCTGATTCATGGAGATCTCCTCGAATTAGCACCTACACTGTACAATAAACATGCGGCATTAGCGGTGAGGGATACATTGCAGCAACAGGTCATCAGAAGATGTCCTTGGTGGACGCATCAAGTAACGACACTCCAAACCAGTGAATCATGGTTACCAAATCCAATTTCAGGACTGAGGTGGTCGGGTGAATCTGCAACACCAAATTTGGCGAAACTGCTCATGAGGCAAGCCAAAGCACAATCCAAAGGTAGGCCAGGTAATGATTGGAAACAGTTCCAATGCACAGAGGTTGTCACCGTGGCCCATGGAACAGCGACGTTGTCAGAAGTTATGGCAGCGGTAGAAGCGTATTACCAACACGTGAGGCACGACACTTCAAGGTCAGCGTCAAAACTTGAATTGACGGTCGTTTACTTGGACGAATCGGAATATCAAGAGGTTGAGATACCTCCCAATTGGAGGAGGCAACCCTAAGGATAGGCGTAAGGATGTCCCTTTTCAATATCAACAGCAATATGGTCTGGGCGGGGAGTAAGATGTGCATTGTAGATATTTTCAAAATGATTTTTTGCTTCTGTGGCACTGAATTTTGAAACGGTTGTTGAAGCTGCACGAACCCAAGAAATGATTCCAGTTATTTCTTCATCAACGTCAAGCATATTCACTAACTGAGCACCATACTGTTCTTTTTGCCATTCTGCGACTTTTACTCCACGCATGGTTTTGAGGAATTCTATATGAAGGTCTTTCAACGCTTGAGTGATTGGTAATTCAGGGTTCGATTTATTGGTCACTGGAATCGAATTCGGAGCAGCTGCAGTAGCCACACCCTTGGCTGCATGAAGTGCAGGGTCGATGTGTGTTAATGTACGGCTACCGACGATTTTTGGACCCCCATTTGAAGTTTGACTTGAAGTGTTGCACAGGGCTTGTTGTGCAGGAGTTAATGCAGCTAAAAACCCATTTTTATCAAAGGTGGCTCCTTGAGATTTCTGTTGAAGGTTGATAATCCTTTCAATACCATCTGAAGTTCCAATCATTGTTCGTAACTCTTTATCCTTAATTTCATAATGGGCTTTTGCGATTTTGAGATTTTCATCGGCCACAATATAGGCTTCATGCATTACCGTTTCAGCTGGAGTTGGAACTCGAATATTTCCATTACTCAAGGTCGCTTTCAAGATATCTTTGTTGAGAAGAAGAGGTTTTGTTACTACTTGTTCTGCTAACACTTGTTGAACAAGAGGAACTGCTAATGCCATAACTTCGGCATTATCCATTTCAAACCATTCACCTGTAATTCGACGTTCAGCAAAATAATGATGCATGTAGGTCTCCAGTTTATCGACCATTGGAACTTGAATGTCCCATTCGGAATATTCCTCTCGAGGATTGCCAGTCATGTGGTCACTGAGACGTGCAGAAACTGGACGCTGGTACCGTGTCAGTCCAATTTTGACATAAGGGCCGACTTGGTTAGTCAAATAGTCACGTTCTCGAATAAAATAAATAAAGCCCGGTACCAATGACATATACTCCTTACAGCGAGTACCGTATATGAATCTACGCGCTTTATGTAGTCTCGACGAATATTGATTATACTTGCATACAACTGCCACTGGCCCAGAAAATGGGGATACGCACTTTGGCGCGTGTTTACACAACTGTTGTGGGTAAGTTGGTGGAGGAAAAGTTGTCTTATGGCCCACATTGGTGTACGGTGCACACTGCGAGAGCAGAGGGTCTGGTTCGATTCCAGAAAGGGTTCAGGTCAACTACTCCGACTTCCGCGAAAGCCTCAAGTCAAACACCAAGAGTAGCGAATCGATGGCTCAACGCTCGTACCATGGTTTTCTCTTGGTACTCCTCATGCTAATAGCGAGTTGTCTGCCTGGGGATCTCACAAACACAGATGCCCAACTCGAAGCCCAAATCGAGCAACCAACGGCCTGGCCTGAAGGCAATGCAGCCTACGACAACATGGTCAGTCTCACTGAATTCGGTTACCGTCAAATCGACAGTTCAGCCAATGAAAACGCTCGCAATTGGATTGCCAGTGAACTCGAATCGATGGGTTATGAGGTTGAACGTCAATCGTTCACCACTGAAGTCTGTAGCAATTGTCAGAACATCGTCGTCACCATCAATGGAACTTTGGAAGACGATTGGCGCGTTGTCGGCGCACATCACGATGCCATCTGTTACTCACCTCCACCGCTGATTGGTGTCACTTACCCAACCTGTACCAGCAGTGGCGCGTACGATGACGGTACAGGCTCAGGCTCGCTGCTTGAACTCGCCCGAACCTTCTCTGAATGGAACGGCACTCCATTGCACACTTGGAAACTTGCGTGGTGGGATTATGAGGAATGGCAAGGCAGTGGTAGCCCAGAAGGAGGAGGAAAGGGTAGTCTGCATTTTGTTGAACAACAAATTCCCGATGAAGTCAATGTAACGTATGTCAATTTGGATATGTTTGCCTTGAATTGGCCGGTCCCTACCCCTTTTGTCAGTCAAGCAGCTGGCTGTGATGAAGACTATTGGACGCTCTATATGTTCACTTCACCGGTCGATGATTGGTCGTATTACGAAAACAACGGTTTGGAAGTCACCGAAGAGATGCAAGCCAATGCGGAATGGTTCCAGGCGCATTTGAAAGACATTAATTCAAATCTCTCGCATCCTGAAGAATGGGTCCGAGTGATTGACGATACCAAAGGAAATTCCGATCATTATAATTTCATCATGAACAACCATACTGCTACGTGGTTACGCGGTCAGCACCAGTACATCTTCGAAGAAGGAGATGCCTGTGAGCAGACACCGAAACACGCTCAAACAGATTCAGTGGCGACCATCA
>JAPKCL010000108.1 GCA_028822955.1 Candidatus Poseidoniaceae archaeon | reverse complement strand
GAAATCTTCTGATTTCAACCTCAAATCAATCGGTGCTGTTTTGAGGGTAATCGCTCTGCGGTATTCATGGCGGAAGAATTAACTGAACTGGAAGCGCGTATCTTTGAATGGATTCGTCAATCAGATTTCGAAAATGTCGCTTGGTCAACTCCTAAAGCAGCGAAGTCTTTCAAGGTCAAGGAAGATGAAGTCTATCAAGCAGTTGCGGCATTAACCCGCAAAGTTCCAAACCGTATTCAAGTGTTTTACAAGCAAGGTTCTCTTCACATTGCTGCTGAGTGAACTTGACAAAAAGAGTTTCACTCATCTTTGGGTGATAGAATGAAATTCAACCAGGTTGGACGTCGAACATCTCCTTCATCATTCACAAACGAACGAACCATCATTGAGAGTAAATCGATGATGACAACGACAACAAAGATCAAAATAAGGAGTGCGAAGACTTTCTCATATTGAAGAAATTTGAGATAGGTACTGATGTAATAACCAATACCTCCAGCACCAACTATTCCAATGACTGTGCCATGGCGAACATTGTATTCAAACATAAACATCAATTGGCTCAAGAGATGATTGCTGTTTTCGGGAATCACAACATTCAGTAAAATACTGCTTCGAGAAAGACCCATGGCACGACTGGCTTCCAAAGAATCATTGGCCATTCCTTCAAAGGTTTCATATTGCAATTTACCAAGATAGCCGACCGTGTAGAAGGTCATTGCTAAGACACCTGAAAGAGGTCCAAAGCCGATGACAATAACAAATAAAATCGCCCAAATGAGACTTGGAAGACTTCGGGTTGCTGAGAGTAAGATTCGAACTGGAATAGCAACATAGAGAGGCACAAGATTACGTGCTGCAAGAGATGAAAAGAATAAGGCTCCGATAAAGCCAAGAATAGTAGCGACAAAAGCAATTTTGATGGTTTCCATCATACCAATATAGCCAACAGAACAAAAAAACTCGATATCAGATTCACACACTGGATACGAACGTGCTTCAAGAACACTCCAATTTGGAGGCCACATACTTTCAGAGAAAAAGACAGAGAGGTTTTCAAATCCACCCTCAAGTCGACCCCAGTCACCTTCGATTAAACCATTCAGCGTATTCCAAGCCAAGAAGAGCAAGATGAATATTATTGCAAAAAGGCGGTACTTCACTCTTCTTCACCACCATGAGAACGGTTATTCCACTGTTCGAGTGAGAAGTCTTCGAGTGTGTCGTCTTTGATATTCCAAATTCGAGTGGCGAATAATTGAGCGTTATCTTCATGGTGTTCAACCATAATGACAGCCGTTCCATTCTCGACTAATGTCTGTACTGCTTTGAATACAATTTCAACATTCGAATGATCAAGTTCACCTAGGAATTCATCCGCCAGCATCAATTGTGGTTTCTGAGCCAAAGTCCTAGCAGTTGCGACACGGCGTTGTTGACCACCGGATAATCTTCGGACGGGTTCATTTGACTTTTCAGCAATTCCGAGCATACGTAATGCGTCCATTGTTCTCTCGGAACGCTCCTTCCACATGTTGAGGGAAAACTCAATTCTCGTCCGGGCACCAAGTGAAACATTGTGTGCTACTGTTGCATGGCGAACTAATCCCAAACGCTGAGGAATATATCCTAAGCCACCTCGCTTCTCGACCTTTAATTCAAAAGAACCTGAAAGGGGTCGTACAAGTCCTGAGATCGTACGGATTAGCGTAGTTTTCCCGATCCCAGAGGGCCCAAGAATCGCAATGATCTCGCCAGGAAATACTTCCACGTTGATGTTGGTAATCAACGGTTCATCATAGCCGACACTCAGGTTCTTGAGACTAAGTATCGAGTCTGCCATAGATTCCCCTCACGCTGTCCTGCTGCCTTTACTTTTTGAAACGGATGGATAGAAAGAGAAAACAATGGAGTTTCGTTTGTTTTATTTCTATGAAAAGTCAGTGAAATGGCCCCGAAAGGGTGAGTACCAGGGCCATTTCACCGACAATGCATTTTCAAAAGGTATCTTTAGTATTCACTCCGTAATTTCGAACTTTGTATCATAATATGTTGAAATTCCTGGAATTGCGCTAATGAGGCTGCTGTAACTTCCAAGATGTTCTTGTGCATTTGCTTCGACAAGCCCTGGAGTGTTGAGTACATTGGTTAGAATGTGATCACCACAATGGTTTTGAGGAGACGTGCTGTCGACCATGTGCGAAACCGTATTGTAGCATCCAGTGAATGTTTGTCCCTGCATAGTATAATTTTCCACATACATTTCATTATTCAAAGAGAGCAATGCATTGAGTATTGCTGTTCGTGTTTGAACATCAAGCTTAGCAGGGTTATACATGACGGGGTGAGACGGAGCAGACCCGTAGGAAGGAAGCAGGATGTAATCTGATTCCGGTAGGCACCATGCCTCATTTGCACTTGCGTTTTCGTTACCACAGTACTTTGCGACTGTAGAATCTTTAGCAAATGCAACGTCACCGACACCTTCTGTGAGGCACTTTACAGCACCATTGTAGGAGTAGTAAGGAGTTCCTGAATCAGGGATACTTGCATTTTCGTTAAAGAAAGCATGGATGGTGTCTCGAAGAGATTCAATATCATCCTGAGGTCCAACGACTGGAGCATAGCCTTGAGAAATCAAGTGACCCATTGGCAACAACATTCCCGCTGATTTGAGCCATCCAGTGTGACAGGAAGTCTTTCCAGCCATCAATGCAAATGGATCAGTTGTTGAATCATTATCAAGATAAGCCTCAGCAATATCGGACCCATTCAAAACGACTGCGTGAGCGTTGTAATAGGTTCGTCCATCGGATTTCTGGTCTGCAGCCATTGTAGCAAGTCCGTATTCTTTCCAGCCAACCCAAGCAGCTCCTCCATCCATGAAGGCGATATCGACGTTACCAAAGCGAAGAGCTTCAATGATAGCACCTTCTGATGAAACTGGATACAGAGTAACTGTGACTCCAGTTTGTTCAGCGATGTAATCCGCAAGGATTTGTGGATTTTCATCAGCATTGGTATAGTCATCTTTCAATTCAAAAGCAATTCGAATGTTCGAAACAGTAGGAGCTACTGTCTCATTAATCGAGAACTTGGTGCTGTAATAGGCAGAGATTCCTGGGACATCTTCAATGAGGTTTCCATATGAACCGAGGTGGTCAAGAGCATTGGTTGCAGAGATTGCAGGTGTGTTAAGAACATCAGAAAGGACTGAAGCACCTTCTGTTGAGTCCTTCATAGCAACCAAAGCATTTTGCACTTTCGTAATTGTGTCCGAAGTCATAAAGTCTGGATTATACATCACTGGGTGTGATGGAGCATTTCCGTATGAAGGAAGCAAGATGTAATCGGATTCTGGGAGGCACCAATCGAGGTTGTCAGTAGCGACATCATTGCCACAGTATGAAGCAACGGTCGAATCCTTAGCAAAGGCTACATCGCCAACGCCTTCAGAAAGGCACTTGACTGCTCCTGAGTAAGAGTAGTAAGGAGTTCCTGAATCAGGAATGCTCGCATCTTCGCTGAAGAAGTTGGTAATGGTATCTCGGAGAGATTCAACATCACCGGAATCACCAATCACATTGGCATATCCATTTCCAATAAGGAAGCCCATTGGGAGTAACATTCCAGCGGATTTGAGCCAGCCAGTGTGGCATGATGTCTTACCTGCAAGAAGGGAGAACGGATCTGTTGTTGGATCATTGTCGAGGTATGCTGCTGCCATTTCAGAGTCTTTCAAGACAACTGCATGAGCGCTGTAATATGCTCTTCCATCAGACTTCTGATCTGCTGCGAGAGCTTCTAAGCCGTATTGTTGCCAACCGACCCAAGCAGCACCGCCATCCATGAAAGCCATGTCTGCGTTACCGAAGCGAAGCGCTTCAAGAGCTGCGCCTTCGGAGTCAATTGGGTAAAGTGTAACATCCATGTTGAGTTCTTCACTCAAATATGAAGCCAATCGTTGAGGATTCTCATCAACGTTGGTGTAATCGTCTTTGACACTGTATGCAATGACAAAATCTTCTAAGTCTGGAGTTTCTTTTTCATCTTCATTCCCTAAACAACCTGCGAGGGATGTCGTGGCAATTAAAAATACGAGCAACGTTGATTTTAGTGTTTTCATTTTCATGTTCTTACCTACTGATTTAGGTCGCCCTAAAACCTGAAGTATATAAATTTAGGGCACACGAAATCTCTGTCTCGATGAAGCCCATGCCACTCGTAAAATGACTGCTGCTCAAGTGGAAAGCCAATCCAGGGCTAATGCTTCTGCGAAACGATCATTCGAAAGACCAGGGTGGCCGATGGGCCGAACGATGACTAAAACGTCGAGTTCACCGCCCCAATTACTCGTGCCTAAACAAAGTACTTCCCCCACTTTCACTCCACCTTCGTTTGCACCAATCGAGAGACTTCGCAATTCATACACACGAACACTCACAACTTGATCGACAGAGGCTTCTGTTGAAGAATATCGATGCGTACTTTCCACCAACATAGGTTCCAATCTCATCTCATCGGCATCAAGACGGAAAGCAGATAATTCTTGGTCTAACAATTCCACCGCTTGATTCAACCGGCCCTGTTCCATGTTAAGCAATGAAGCGAGCCAAAACGCTGTTGATTCAGCACCGAGTGGGCCATATTGGTAAGGCAGTCGTAACGATAATGATTGGACAATTTCTAAATCAGTGTCTCCAAATTCAGGAAGCATCAACCAAGTATACTGTTCTCCAGCAGGGTAAAACGGTGCATTTGGATTCTCTGTAAACAAGGGTTGGCCCCATTCAGAAGGTGAAGTTGGAGTCGATGTTGGTGTAAAACCACCAGCAACAACCATGAGTACCAAACAAATGCTTACCAAGATACGTGGCCTTTTGAATTCAGTCCAGGCGAAACGTCCAGCTGGGCTGAGCGCAGAAAGTAAGAGCATCACTGGACCTATGAGAAGGATGCCTCCTGGTACAAACCACATCAACACAAATGTGGCAATTAGTGCTTCAAATCCCATCGGACCGAATCCATTTCTCCAGTCAAAGAGAGTGCCATCCTCCAATTTGCGGCCTTCAAAATAAACCACGACTACGATTGCCAAAATGAGTAAAAGGGTCGGAACAAAATATCCTATCATCTTCAACCCGTTTGTGGAAGAGAGGTGTTCATCAAGAGTCTTGGGGTTTGAACACTGTTCAAACGGTAGTTTGTCAAACCCTAACGGTGTGGCCGAAGTATGGAGGAGGTTGTATTACGGCTCAAAGATGCAACATATCGACACTCTTTGTACGCTCCAATGCCGTTCAAGCCTTGGCGTAAGATCAATGGGCAAGGTATTTTTTCAGCGAATCTTTCACTCCACAAAGGAACGATTTTGGGACTCGTAGGTCCAAATGGTGCTGGTAAAACGACCCTATTACGCATGATGGCGGGTATTCTCCCACTTCAAGAAGGAGCAATCTATGAATCCGAAAAGAACTCAAGCACTGTACTTTCTGATGTCAACCTAAGAAATATGGTCGGCCATATGCCGGAACAGGTGCGCTGGCAAGGAAGGAAAACCGTACGTGATGCATTGCTCGAAATCGGCGAGATGCGTCAAGTCAATGAATCACGAATAGACGGGCTGTTGAAACTGGTGGGATTGCGAAGTCGAATCGATGCCCCGTTAAATGAACTAAGTCAAGGTATGCGCCAACGACTTACTCTTGCTGCTGCATTACTCGGTTCGCCAAATATACTCTTACTTGACGAGCCACTGAATGGA
>JAPKCL010000107.1 GCA_028822955.1 Candidatus Poseidoniaceae archaeon | reverse complement strand
GCAGCGTGCCAGGTCATTCGAATAAAGAAAGGCCCGTAGTGACCGTAATCAGCAGGCCACCAGTCTTGACTGTCGGTCATCAAAGCATGAAGGTCTTTCTTCATGGCAGCATAATCAAGAGATTGGAATGCATCTTTGTAAATGAAATTCTCACCCATTGGGTTTGATTTCTTATCATGTTGATGAAGAATGGCCAAATTCAACTGGTTCGGCCACCAATCATTGTTCTTCATTCCAGTGCTTGATGCACTTATTGCACCATGCATAACTGGACACTTTGCTTCAGAATTTTCTTCACCCATACCTTTCATATCTCGGCCTCAAGTTCTGCAGTCACGGGTGACATATCAAGATATAGTTTGAACAATACTCGTCATCATACCCTCGTGGACTGGTTACTTGATTCGTAGATTTATGTGCTGGGTGCTCAACCGATAGATATGGACCTCCCATCTCGTAGCCCTCTTGCTAAATTCTGGAGTCTTGATTCACAATGTGTATTCCTCAATCACGGCTCATTCGGAGCCACCCCCCTTGCGATACGAAAAGAACAACGAAAGTGGCAAGATCTGCTCGAAGAAGAACCCGTACGATTTTACGAAGATTTAGCCATGGAATTCATGGAGAACTCACGCAATGCTCTAGCGAAGATGTTAGAATGTGATGCTGAAGACTTAGCATTAATTGAAAATGCAACAACGGGCGTGAACACTATTTTACGTTCACTTGTGTTCAATGAAGGCGATGAGATTCTGGTCCCTGACCACGCCTATCAGGCTTGCCGAAACACTGTTGATTTCGTCGCAGAACGCTGGGGTGCGAAAGTGATCACAGTGAACATTCCGTTCCCAATAGAAGGGCCCCAAGTGGCGCTTGAAGCCATCATGGCCGGCGTCAGTGACCGTACCGTATTGGCCCTAATCGACACCGTCACAAGTCCAACAGGTCTTCTGATGCCGTTTGAAGAATTAGTGCGACAACTTGAGTCCAAAGGCGTAGCCGTCATGCTCGATGCCGCGCATGGTATCGGGATGGTGCCGCTTTCTCTCGACCAATTAGGAGCCTCCTACACGACCAGTAATTGCCACAAGTGGATGTGTGCGCCAAAGGGGTCAGCTTTCCTTCATGTTCGCAAAGACCTGCAACACCTCATTCACCCCCTCACTGTTAGCCATGGCATGTCGTTTCCATTAGGTGACACAACCCGATTCCGTCATGAGTTTGATTGGACAGGAACCAGGGACATCTCTGCAGCCTGTTCAATTCCTGCAACCATAGAATACATGGCCAACATGGTCGATGGAGGATGGCCAGCCATTATGAAACACAACCATAATCTTGCCATGGAAGGGCGTAGAATTCTTTGTCAGCGGCTTGGAATTGAAGTGCCATGTCCTGAAGAAATGATCACTTGTATCGCAACGCTATCCTTGCCACATAGCGGAGAAGAAGGGGGTATTCCTTTGCATGAGCCTGACCCGCTTCACAAGGTCTTGCAAGACAAGTATGGGATTCAAGTCCCTGTGTGGTCGTGGGAGTCTCCAAAGGGGCGTTACATTCGAATATCTGCACAACTCTACAATCACATCGATGAGTATCACTATCTGGCAGATGCGCTTGCTGCCGAGCTAAATCTCTAATCAGAAGGTGAGGACTTTTTCGCTGTCTTGCACCCATGCTGAGCATTCAGCCATGGTTGAGAATTGTGCTCCTTCGTAGTATGGCTGACCCTTGAGTATGCCACAACGACTCTGACAGGTACCACAGACTTTGACAGGAACTCCGTTTGCAATCAAATCCTTAGTCATCGCCACCATGTCCTCAACGCCTTCTGGTGGCTCGATTCCATCACGTGCAAGGTCAACACTGTCGTTCATCAAGAACAGTCGAACTTCAACTCCATCGCCGTTCAATTGACGAGCCAATCGCAGAGCATTCCATGTGACATCGGTTCCGTCGTACGGTTGGTGATTCAAGATGATGAGTATTGCCATACCACTCCTACACCAAGCCGGTGTTTGAAGACAACGCTCATGTGAAAATGAGAGGAAATGAAAACATGAGTTGAAAAGGAGAAGGTTGGACCAACAAACATGAAGGTCACCTTTGCAGATTTTGCTCGGTGGCTTATTCCTCATCGTAAAAAGGTTCACATCGCCGTTTTTCTTCTTACTATTTTGATGATTCCAGGGGTATTAACCGCACTCCAACCCATTGACATGGAATCCTATGAAATGGACTCTCCTGAACTTGAGGCGCAATCGATTATTGATAACGAGTTTTCAAACTCTGAAATCATTCTCGGGTTTTTGGTCTCAGCCCGCGACCCTGACAAAGTCCCAGCACTCGAAGATTGGACACCTGTGCCTCGAATGAGTGATGGGGCACCGGATTATTCATCTCTACCAAGCGCAACTGAAATGCTTGATTCGGGAGAACCTTGGGGGGGAATCAATGCTCCAACTTCAGGCATCATGAACCTCACCTTACTCAGAGAAATCGATTCGAAAGTGAATATGGTACAAGACCATCCAATGGGTCAAGCCATGATACCACTGGTCAACGATGTGACTGGAAATCAAGCCCCTGGAGCCATTTCGCTTTCCGACCACTTCCGTGGTTTCATGAATGGCTCTTCCATTCTCACGCAACCTGGGCTCACCACATTGGGCGTAATCACAGAACCGCCGACAAACTGGACTGATTGTGGCGTGTTGGACTGTCTTGAATTTGACGATATGAATATCACGCAACAGCACATTGACATGGCTGCGTCTCGTATGGCTGAGGCTTCGAATAACAACTTCCTTCGCTGGCTTTCAATTGACCGTGGATTTGTTGCTGACATGAACGCCTTGCAAACGGGGCCTGTTGGCGGCTCACTTTCTGGTGACGGTACGTGGGAGAATGCCTTCTATGCGAATGGACGCTGGTCCGCTTCCTCAACCTGGTTACTTGTTCAATTTGACAGAGGAGTTCTCGAAGATATGGGATGGGAAATGATTTGGAAAGATGCTTTGCAGGAAAAGAGCATCGACTTCTCAGAAGATGGTGTCAAAATAGGTGGCTATCGAATTGCAGACGGCTCTCTTGTACTGCATCCCCCTCAATATACGGAAGAATACTGTCTTGAAATGAAGAAGGAAGGAACTGGATGTTCAACAGAATGGTCTTACATGGATTTGGAAGGGCATCTTCGTTCAAACGATCGAACCACCATCACCTTGCTGCTGGGACAAGGCGTCAACGTTGAAGTCAATCGAGAATTACAAGCGAGTTCAGGACTTGTCTTGTTGATGGGATTAGCCATTATAGGATTGCTCTATGTGAGTCTACGCAGAGTTTCTGATGTTGTTATCGTTATGTTCGCGCTTGGAACTGCGTTGATATGGATGCAAGGAATGATTGGTCATTTCTCAAGCCTTACCTCTCTGTTCGGATTTTCACTCATTTCTCGTTCTCAATTCTCGAATCTTCTTCCGATTCTTGTTCTTGCTCTCGGGATTGATGATTCCCTGCACGCGCTGCATCGTTACAAAGAAGAGCGTATTAACGGCCGTGAGCCTCGAGTGGCCGCTGAAATTACACTTCAACGGGTTGGAAGAGCAATTCTTCTCACCTCACTGACAACAATGGCTGCGTTTGCTGCAAATATATTCAGCGACATTGCAGTGCTTCGTTCGTTCGGAATTGAAGCGGCACTGGGTATTTTGTCTGCCTTTATACTCACAGGTTTGTGGGTTCCACTGATTCGTTTATCGGTTGATGAATGGCTGGTTAAACGCAACAAAAGTATCGAAGAGCGAGCAAATATTACTCACCTCGTTCCGAAAGAATGGCTGGAATCTATTGCTCTGAATTCAGGGACATTCCGTAAGTCAGTGCTTATTGCTGGCGTCGCTTTCTTGCTCACCATCCCTGCAGCATGGGGTATGGCCCAATTGGAAGGGGACTTTGCCATCGAAGATTTCTTGGACGAACGTTCTGATTTTGCCATTGGAGTCTCCGAAATATCTCAACGGTTTGCCAATGAAGGAGAACCTGCAAATCTGTTAATCGAAGGAGATGTGCTCGACCCTGAAGTGTTTGCTGCCATCGACACATTCCGTCAAAACATGGACTATTTACCCGAAGGTGTTCCTGATAAAATCACTCGGCAACCTGATGGAACAATCGATATTCTGGCCCTAGATGAAATGGTTCTTGCTGCCCAAGGCTCAATGGTTTTGAATTCTACTCCATTCGAAGAGGCGGGTTGGATTGTCAATGAAACGGGTCATGGTATGGGCTGTCCTACAGCTGGCAATGGGCCTTTAATGGACCTCACCGACAGAGATTGTCTTGCCTTCTTTTTCGGATTCCTGTCACTTAACGGCGTACCCGGAATTGGTCCGATTCCAGATATTCCACCGAGTATTGTCGCTCTCTACATCGCACCGGAAGTCGAACTGGATCCGAGTCAACCTTGGCTCGATGTCAACGGCGAACCTGCGGAGTACGACCGAATGCTCATTCGATTTGGAATGACCGCCCCTGAAGATTTCCCCGGGATGGCGAAAGGAATGAAGGAAGTCTGGCGGGACCTCTCTCCATTTACCAATCTCTCGACCGGTGACCAGTATGAAGAAGGTGCGGAAAGTGACGATAAACCCTTGACATGGGTTATGCCAACCGGTCGCCCTGTGACCCGTTACGTAGCCTCGACGACAATGCAAGGTGAAATGCAATCCTCTCTTGGACTTGGCTCGCTGTTTGTGTTCATTACGCTCTCACTTGGATTCCGTTCCTTCAAGCAAGCGAGTGTGACCTTGATTCCAATCCTCCTCGTCGTTGTTTGGCTGTATGGGCTGATGTACATCGCTGGTTCCTCACTCAACATTGTCACCGTCACCATTGCTACCATTTCGTTAGGTGTGGGTATCGATTATTGTATTCACGTCACTGAGAGGTATAGGGAAGGTCGGGAGGCGGGTGAAACTCACGATGAAGCTTTGATTGGAATCGGTGGTGCCTGTGGACTAGCCCTCATCGGAAGTGCTGCTTCTGACATTGCTGGATTTAGCGTCATCGCCCTTTCACCAATGGGCTTATTCACCAACTTTGGTATCTTCTCGGCAGCCATGATTGCATTCTCGTTGGTTGCCAGCCTCGTCCTAACAACAGCGGCATTAGGCCTAATCGCAAAACCTCCGCCGAAAGAGGTCGTGTAATGGACATTCGCCGGCTCGAGTCAAAAGATGTGACTGCAGCCTGGCAAATCAATGAACAAGGCCTTCCAGGGACTGGACAAGTGTCTCTTGAAGAGATGGCTGACCTTTTTTCCCTTTCAGAACTCCCAATTGGAGTATTTGATGATGGCGTGATGCTTGGTTTCGTACTCTGCCTCACTCCTCGAACACGATATGCAAGCCTCAATTACGCATGGTTCAATGAACGCTATCAAGAATTTCTCTACGTCGACCGTATCGCAATAACTGTGGGACATAGAGGCAAAGGCATTGGTTCACTGCTGTATGAGCGAGTGATTGAACATGCAGAAAGTCTCCAGTTCCCCGTTACTGCTGAAGTCAACCTCACGCCTCCAAACCCCGGATCAATTCGATTTCATGAACGGCATAGTTTCACTGAGATTGGTGTGTTCAGTCAAGGAGAAAAATCTGTTACGATGATGATGCGTTCATTGAAGTAAAGCCTCTTAGAAAGAAACGGAGTATTGTTTAAGGCCTTTGGCCTTAAACAATACTCCGTTTCTTTCTAAGAGGCTTTACTTCAAT
>JAPKCL010000022.1 GCA_028822955.1 Candidatus Poseidoniaceae archaeon | reverse complement strand
GTTTCGAAGGAAACAATTCAACCTTGGAATGTTGGATAATACTGTTGTGTGTATTGAATCGCATTCTCTTGTGGATAGCCTTGTGCAATCAATCCGTTGTAGTATTCTCGAGCAGGGTCTGGTTGGACCGGTGCAGGTTGAGCGACTGGTACAACTGCTGGCGCTACTGCTGCGGCAGGTTGCGCTGCGAAGTTCGGCATAGCGACTGCTGGAGTCGCAGCGGGCTGAGCAACTGGTTGTGCTGCTGGTTGAGCGTACATGTTCGGCATACCTGCGGCAGGAGCAGGTGTTGCAGCATAGTTTGGCATCATGACTGCTGGTTGAGCACCCATGTTTGGCATAGCAGGCATTGCACCACCCATTGGAGCGAACGTATCGTCAGTCCATGTCTTTTCAACACCCTCCTCATCCGGTTTTTTGAGGAACAAAAAGGCAAGTACGCCGATTATTGCTACAACAAGGACTCCACCGATTCCAAAGATAAGCATGCTTGAAGAGGAAGCACCATCGTCCGCAGAATTATCTTTGAGCCAACGTAGTGGGTCATCTGGATAAGCATCTGCCCCATCACTGACAGACCAATCGCCTGCTGGATTTGAGTAACCATCACCGTCTCCATCAAAGCATCCAACACGGTCGGTTGTAGAGTTTCCAGCACCGGAAATACATGCATCAGCACCATCGGCAAGAGTCCAGGTATCATCGGGGTCGGAAATTCCGTCTCCATCGGTGTCTGCACATCCATACCGGTCGATGTTTGATGTATCACGAACTGTAGGGCATGCATCAGGAGTTAGGCCATTTGGATTTTCTCCAAAACCATCACTGTCTCCGTCTGCCCATTGAGTAGGTTCGTCAGGGAAAGCATCGCCACCCATGTCGTATCCCCAAGAGAAACCGGCGTCAGAGTAGCCATCACCGTCTGAATCCAGACAACCAAAACGGTCGAGAGTTGAGTTCCCTTCAACCGAAGGACAAGCATCTGGCTCGTTGCCGGAAGCATTGTCACCGTAGCCATCCATATCGGCATCTTCCCATTGGGTTGCATCACTTGAGAACGCATCCATCAGGTCGTACCAGCCATCTGCATCAGCATCTGGACAGCCGAGAGTATCAGCTTTCCAAGAAGTTCCTGAACGGGTTGGACAAGCATCTTGAGTTGTGGCATCCATAACCATTTCACCAGGCCAAGAAGATTTACGGTCAGTCCATGTGGAATTGCCCCAATTGTCACCAAGGCCATCTTCATCAAAGTCAGACCATTGAGTTGGATCATTCGGGAAGTAATCAGCACCGTTTCCGACGTTCCAAGTTGTATCCGAATTTGAATAACCATCTTCATCAGCATCAAAGCATCCTAAACGGTCAACAGTTGATGTTCCAGGAACGGTCGGACAAGCATCAGCACTTGCACCTTGTGCATTATCCCCATATCCATCCGAGTCGGCATCGGCCCATTGTGTGACTTCATCGGGGAATGCATCATCAGCATTCGACCAACCGTCTCCATCGTTGTCAGGGCAGGCGTTTTTGCCGTTTAGAGTCGAATTACCTGCCTCATTGGGACAATCATCCGTCGAGTCCGACCAACCATCACCATCGGTGTCAAGACACCCAATGCTACCCTTCGTGGAAGTTCCTGCGAGAGTTGGACAATCATCATTTGCGTCATCGAAATCATCCGCATCATCATTGAGGTCCTCATCACTATCTCGGCATCCATCGCCATCGATGTCATTGGTAGCTGTATCTGAAATCCAAGTCGGTCGAGGTGGATTGTAAGATGTGTAAGGGCAATTGTCGTCGACATCAAGGACTTGGTCGTTATCATCATCCGAATCTTCACCATCGTCTTTACAACCGTCATTATCCCAGTCAGTCGAAGCAGATGGATTGTCAGTATCTTGCATACTTGTCCAATTAAATTCACTGTTTCGAGGACAGAAGTCAGGATAATTATCAGTGAGGCCATCGTTATCATCATCTGAATCGCACTCATCACCAAAGCCATCGCTGTCGGTATCGGCTTGGCTTGGATTGGAAACATACGGACAATTGTCATCAACATCGACAATACTGTCGCTATCAGAGTCTTTCAGTGATGCGGGGTCAAATACCCACACATAGGCATCTCTACCACCCGTTGATGTCAAAGTAGTGCCATCATGCGTCATTGAACCTGAATACGTACCGCTGATACCAATGTAGTCGCTTATGTTGACACTCATGTCTAAAGCGTAGTCATATTGTGAACCGCCAATGAGTTCAGTCCAATCAAGCGTACCTGTCGATGAGAGACCGACAGCAAAACCATCGTGATTTGAAGGAACCATCGTTGTGGCTCCTGCGGTATGTGCGGCAGTGAGATAGCCACTGTAAGCAACCGTACCGGAAGAGGTGACTGCAATAGCTTGGGCCCCGTCATCTGCAGTTGAACCCGATACAAATGCCCAACTGTTCGAAGTGGAAGCTGCAGTTCTTGCTACAAAGATATCATTTCCGCCATATATGGCAGTTGCAGTCCAACCACCACTTGAGATCGTCCCACCAAATGACCCAGCAAGATATGTATCTCCTGCGGAATCAATGGTAATATCTGTGACGCGCGTTTGTTGGCCACTGGCACCAATACCGTTCAAGTTGAGCACAGCACCTGTAGCATCTAACTCCACAATCACCGCATCGACTGTACCAACCGCAACATAACTTGAGGTCGACCATTGAGCGAAACCATCCGAGATTGTTGCTAATTTGATACCGCCAGAAGGTGTGACTGCAGAATCATAAATACTGTTCGTACCGATACCACCACCACTGACAACCCAATCAAGAGTCCCAATCATACCGGAGTATTTTGCTACAAAGACCTGAGTACTTGAGACATTCAAAGCAAAACCGCCAAAGTCTGTCTCACCTTGGAACTCACCAGTTATGAAAATATCACCTGCAAGATCGATTGCTGAACCGGAGGCTACGCTGTATTCACCAGAACCGTTCACTAAAGTGGTAAAACTATTGGCCCATAGCCAATTACCAAATGAGTCACATTTCGCAAAGAACCCTTCAAAATGGAATCCAGAGTTCGTATTGGAGATGATTGCTGGAGGATTACCTTGACCACCAGAAAAGGAAATATCACCATAGAAATATCCGGTTACCAGTATCTCTCCACCAACATCAACTTTGACATCCGTAAGATAAGAAAGTCCGCCTCCGCCAAAACTGTGATCAGCGCCAAAGAGTGATTGCCAAGTACCAGCACTGTCCAATGACGCTACGAAGAACTCTCCACCGTACGGTGAAGTAGGTTGGAGAGTTTGTGTACCAAAAGTCAAGGTCGTATTGTATTCTGAGCCAATTACCCAGCCACCGTTTGGATCTGGTTCAATATGACTAGCATCGATATTTTGAGTAGAGGAACCACCTGATGAAATGAAGGATTTCGAAGAACCTCGTGCAGATGTAAACTCGATGAGCTCAGAACTGACATCGTCAAGTTCCTCTGTATATTCATTCGATTGTTCGAGAACAAAGACGGATGAAAGCATCAAGAATGAAATCAAGACCGCTGAGACGGATGCAAGCAAAGGGCGCATGGCACAACCACTACGGCAACGACCATCAAACCTTTGTCTTCATCATACCGAGAAAACTTGGCAAAGTGAACGAAGTACTCACTCGATATTGGTCTCGAGTTGAAGTAAATCACTGTCGCCAGCATCGATGATACTGACGGTGGAAACTGAAAATGGCTTACCACATGCGATACCGAGTTCACGGTTGACAAGAGTTGTACGGAACTTGGTCACTTCAGGGTGACTCGCGTGCAGTTCGTCAATAAATTCAGTCGGGCAGTTCGCAGCGAAAATAATCAATTTTGCTTCACCACGAGCACACGCATCGAGTGCTTGGCGTTGACCAAATCGTAGATTTCCAGTTGATATTGCAGTCTTTAATTGTCGGTTTAGATCCATATTTTATTCCTCCATACTCCACATCGTTTCTCATGGGTAGAAAATCATTCTTTGTCAGGGATGTAGAAGAGTTCCACACTGCCGGTACCAAGTGAAATTGGTTGACCAACGATAATGTTCTCTGCAACACCGGTGAGGTAATCCTTTTCTCCAATAACACCGGCTTTGAGCAAGTGGTTAACGGTAACTTCGAAAGCAGCACGAGCCAAGATACTGTGTTTTGTTCCTGAGACACCGTGTCGTCCAATAGCACGAACTTCACCTTCAGAAGTCATCACGTCAGCAACCAAAAGCAAGTGTCGGACGTCAACTTCCAAACGGGCTCCGTCAAGAGTTGCTTGTAGTTCGTCAACAATAGCTTGTCGAGCAGCCTCAATTCCAAGGAAATCAAAGATTTCAATGATGTTGTTAGTGTAGGTACGGTTTCGGTCGATGGTCTCGATTTCGCTGACACGAGTCAAGTTTGAACCAATGGTCGAGAGGTAGTATTCACCCGTTTTGTCATCCAATTGGACGTTCGCACGAGTAATGTTCGGAATACCTTTGAGACGCATATCACGAATCTTTTCTTCCAATTGAAGCAACATGGTATACGAAGGCGGGTTTTCAGCGATTTCGGCCAAATCTTCTTCGGTGTGAACACCAGGTATGAGGGTCAAGGTCGAAGGGTTCTTTTCCTTGTCTGCTTGAACCAAAAGGCGTGTAGCACGTTCCAGTTTGTCCTTCACTTCAGCACCAGTCATGTTCTTCTGCTTGAGATTGGTCTTGTTCAGTTTCAAAACGAGACGTCGTTGTGCAACGTCAGTCTCCAAAGAAGCGATGTTAACGGTATGAGTTTCTTCAATTGCTGCTGCAAGTTTACGTGCTTCATCAGCAGAGGTCATCTTTTCACCAGACAAGTAAATAATCATTGTAGGAGTATTTGGTACCTTTCGTGCATCGACAATCTCGATGATACGAGGAAGACCTTGGGTAACGTTCACTGTTGCAACACCTGCATAGTGGAAAGTACGCATGGTCATCTGCGTTCCAGGTTCACCAATGGATTGAGCAGTAATAATTCCTGCTGCTTCATAGGGGTCAATACTCGCTCGGTCAAGGGCGACGACTGATTCATCAACCACTTTCTTTGCTTGAGGCTTGGTCAATTTATTCTTACCACGTGCATGGATAGCGACTGTGAGGTCATGGAAAATACGGTTGGTAAACCGAGAGGAACCATTTGCTTCAACAGCAGCAACGAGTGACTTGAAAACCGGGTCTTCAGCCAACTCATCTTCATATTGTAGGAGTTTAGATGCACGATCGTAGTCAGTCATTGCGACTGAAGTCTTTGCACGAGCAATTGCTCGACCAGTTCGGCGAAGTCGGACTGAAGTTGTTGGTCCAGTGTTTTCGCTGTTCGAATCTCCACCTTTCTTACTTGCAGTGTCGATCGTCGACTTGATATTTGCAGCAGTTTCAGAATCAGTTTCACAAATTTGTGCGATTTCTCCAGCAGCGAGGATTTTTACATCGTCCCACTTTTTGTCATCAGCAAGAGCATGCGCATGATTTTCTGCGATACCGAGATCCATTAGCTTCTTCTTTGTTGCACTCTTTACGACCATCAAGCCTCACCTCCTTCAGGAGTTTCGGGTTCATCATGTTCCCAGCCACCAAAGTCTTCTTCCTTTTCATCACGTTCTTTTGACTCTCTTACGTCAATAGTAGCACCTTCAGTTCCGAGGGCTTCGTCGACGATAACATCGATGTTGAACGGAGAACCGTGCACACCACGTGAAGGGTCAATTCCATCTTCACCGTAACTGAATTGAATGATACGGTTTGCAGTGTTTCGAACGGATAACATTGAGTCGTTATAGACCTTCAAATCATCCATTGCGTTAATCAATCGGCGTTGCATGTATCCAGACTTTGCAGTACGAACCGCTGTATCGACCAGAGATTCACGGCCGGAGATGGAGAGCATAAAGAACTCCGTAGGCTCAAGACCACGCTTGAATGAACTTGCGATGAAACCACGGTCTGCAGCTGCACGACCGCCACGGCGGAAGTGAGGAAGAACACGTTCATTGTATCCACGCTCAAGTCGCTTTCCACGAACCTTTGCTTGTCCAATCGAACCAGCCATCATGTTCAGGTTATCCATGGAACCACGAGCACCAGAAATAGCCATGTTAACTGCAGCGTTAGTAGAACCGGACTGAGCCAGTTCATTCTTTGCTACGTCACCAGCTTGTTGCTTTCCTTCATCGAGAATAACCATGATATCTTCTTCAAGAGTTTCACGAGGTGTTCGACCAGGTCGTGTTTCGTATCCTTTGCCTTCCTTTCCGAACTTGTCAAGAGCAGCTTGGACAAGTACTCCAGCCTCTGAGTTTGCATCTCGAATAGATTGTAATGCTTCAGCGCTGAGATCTTCGTCGTCAATACCAGTCGTAAATCCAAGAGATGTGCACGCAGCAATGGTGAGGCGTGTAAAGTCGTCAAGGAATTTGGCACCGAGTTCAGGACCGTTGGTCTGAACAATAGCATCGAGAAGACGTCCATCTTCTGCACCAATGGCTCGCTTGTCGAGTGTACCTTCGACTCGACCGTTCTTGACAACGACATCGTCATTGGAACGGCTTCGGAATCGCAGGTGGATGTTATCTGGGATAATCAGAGAGATGATATCTTGGCCACGGAAGCATTCTTTTCCTTTTTCGTCCAAGACAATTTCAGGTACATCTCCAATCCATCCGATGTTTCCAAGCATTTCAAGCCCGTGACGTCGGTTGATGAGGGTTCCAGGACGAGAGAGCAAGTATGCTCCCGAAATGTGGTCGTGGATACCGCCAATAACTGCACCACCGTAACGAGGGGTGAGGATGTGTTCTTGAACACGCATCAAAATCTTAGCCTCAGCACGTGCTTCTTCAGACTGAATCACGTGAAGGTTCATTTCGTCGCCGTCAAAGTCAGCGTTGTACGGGGTACAAACTGCAAGGTTAAATCGGAACGTTTTACCTTCCATGACACGAACTTCGTGCACCATCATGGACATGCGGTGAAGCGAAGGTTGTCGGTTGAAGATAGCAACGTCGCCATAGATCAAGTGTCGCTCAACAAGGAGACCTGGCTTTGGATTACCATTTCGGTCAATGGTTGAAAGTCGGTCTTCAACCCGTGTGCGGTCTCCCCATTCATCTGAAGGACTTCCACAGTGTGGGCAGCTGACGCTCAAATGTTCAGGATGAGGGTCTTGGTCGACTTTGTCGGCTTGAGACAATTCATGCATCCAACGGTAGTGGAGTTTTGCTCGTGGGTCGTCTTCCGGAAGTTTCTCTGAAGTTCCCAGTTCTTCACCACGGAGGTTTGCAAGGGTCGCTTCGTCATCAACGACGTAGGTGGTTTCTTGGGTACCATCAACAGGGTTGACAAAGATTTCTGGCTTAATGACAAGACCTGGCAAAAAGTTTGGAGCAGGTAGGCATTGGTGCATGTCAGGTCGGAGTGTGGTATCTTCGTTACACTCAGGGTTGTGACAGCGGAATCCAGCGTTAATCAAACGGCTGCGTTCGTTAATTCGAACACGACGGTTGTCACCACGAATAATGTAGTTCACACCAGGGTGAACATCAGGACCACGTAGAATCATTTGACGCATTTGCTCACGGTTACGGGATGTAACACGGATTGGAACAGTAAGTTCCTTTGCAATCTTCTTCGGGACACCGACTTCATTGACACCCAAGTAAGGGTCAGGTGAAATCACTGAACGGGCACAAAAGTTGACACGCTTTCCGGATAAGTTACTACGGAAACGGCCTTCCTTACCCTTGAGTCGTTGAGTCAAGGTTTTGAGTGTACGACCGGATCGGTGGCGGGCAGGTGGGATACCTGAGGTTTGGTTATCGAAGTAGGTTGTAATGTGGTATTGCAACAATTCCCAAAGGTCTTCCACAATCAATTGAGGAGCACCAGTGTCTCTGTTTTCACGAAGACGTTGGTTGATTCGGAGAACGTCGACCAATTTGTGAGTCAAATCGTCTTCTGAGCGGTCTCCACTGTCAAGAGTAATCGAAGGTCGAACAGTAATAGGAGGTACAGGCAGAACCTTGAGTACAACCCATTCTGGTCGGTTTTTCTTGTCCATACCCATGAAAATCAAGTGTTCTGAAGGGATGGCACTGAGCCATTCACGAACATCTCGAGGGTTGAGCTTACGTTCAACTTCTGCTTTACCCGCACCTTGCGATTCGAGCTTTTCCTTGAAGGTCGTTGGCTTGTCGAGCATAATCTTACCCTGCATTTCTTGGCAGTGCATACATTGTCCACGACGAGTTCCAGTAGTGACCTTTTCAACTTCCTTGATAATCTTGGAAAATTCAGTTGAACCAACACCGTGCTTGGTGATGATATCACGGATACGAGCACGGTAGTAGTCTTGCTCGCTCAATTCCGGGTTTGAAGGGTGAGTGTTTTTGGTATCGTGCAACAAAATGTGGCTGCACTTCGAACAAGTTGCCTTCAAAGCAGTCTTGATAAGCATTACGAAACCAATGTGGATAACTGGAAGTTCAAGAGCAATATGGCCGAAGTGACCAGGGGACTCGTCATACTTACAGTTGTCAGTTGGACAAACCAATCCAGGTTCGATAACACCCATGTGCGGGTCCATCAAACCTTGGCGGTATGCGTGTCCATCGTCCTTGTAGGTGTCTGCAGTCTTCACTTCAACGGCAGACATTTGTCGGATTTCTTTTGGTTCCATCAGGCCAAAGCGGATCTGAGCGATACGCTTTGGAATCATTGTATTTGTTTGGCTCATCTTCGGTCCTCCAGTTCAAGACGCATGGCCACACCTAAACTCTTCATTTCGTCTAAGAGCAGCTTGAATGCATAAGAAGTTTGTACTTTGTAGACTTCAGCACCATCACCATGGATTGGGCTGACATAGGTGCGACGTTTCGGATCGTACCAAGCAATGTGACCAGATTGAGCACAGACATACATGTCGATACCATCGGACTCATCGAGCAAGCGATCTTTGATGACCATGGAAGCTCCGTGGGCAATCAAACAGTCACGTTCCATCTCACCGAATCGGAGACCACCTTGGCGGGCTCGACCTTCGGTAGGTTGACGGGTTAGAATTTGGACACGACCTCGAGAACGAGCGTGTATCTTGGAAGACACCAAGTGGTGCAATCGTTGGTAGTAAATGCAACCAATGAAGATGTCTGCTGGATAAACTTCTCCAGTTTCACCGTTAATCATGGTCTCACGGCCAGTGTGTGCAAGTCCATTACGAACAAGTCCATCACGAAGGCTGCTTTCCTTTTCACCACGGAATGCAGTCGCATCAATACGACGTCCTTCCATAGCTCCAACCTTTCCACCGATCATTTCGAGAACGTGGGCCACAGTCATTCGAGAAGGAATAGCGTGCGGGTTAATGACCAAGTCTGGTACGATACCATCGGATGTGAATGGCATGTCTTCAGGTTCAACAAGGCGTCCAATGACACCCTTTTGTCCGTGTCGTGAAGCGAACTTGTCCCCAACTTCAGGGATTTTGTGGCTTCGAACCATTACACGTACCAAGCGACCGGAGTCGAGTGATTCGGTAACATAGACGTTGTCGATATAGCCCTTTTCGCCGTGGCGAACAAGCATTGAAGATTCACGACGTTCTTGAGCGAGGAGGAAAGCCCCACCTGCGGATTCTTCGAGGAATCGAGGAGGACTTGTTTTACCAACAAGTACATCCCCACCTTCGAGATACATCTCAGGCAACGGTAGACCGTCTGCTTCCAAGTGTCGGTAAGCCTCTTCTGGTTTGAGACCCTTGACTTCTTGTAGAGAACTGCCTGGCTTTTCGATTTCTTCGACTTGACCACCTGGGAACCGACGACGTTCTGCGTTGTAGGTTCTGTTAAAGGTAGAACGACCAAGTGCACGGTCGATTGAACCTTTGTTAATGATTACAGCGTCTTGCATGTTGTATCCGTGAAGAGACATAATTGCAACGATGAAGTTTTGACCACCAGGTCGCTCATCGAAGTGAGTAGATTCCATAGCGGCTGTTCGAGTAATCGAAGTCTGCGTGTAGTGCAAAATGTGAGCACGTGTATCGGGACGCATTCGGTAGTTCGAACTTGGAAGACCCAATGATTGCTTGACCATTGCAGTACCACCAGTAACACGAGGAGTTGAGTTGTGTTCTGGATAAGGAATCAAAGAAGCACAAACACCCAACACGAGTTGAGGATCGATTTCACAGTGTGTGTATTCTTCATCATACAACAATGGGACTGAAACTTCAGCGGATTCCCAAGCACCATTTGGCATACGAACCTTTGCACGCAATAGTGCTTCGGTTGCACCAGGTTCTCCGAGGTTGACCCATTCAACGTTTTCGTTGGTAAGTGGGCGTCCTTCGAATGGACCAGATGGAATGGTTTCTGGGAGAACGAATGGACGGGCAGCAATGAGAAGGTCTTCTTCTTCTTCAGCATCTACCCATTCAACGACACCGTCGTTGACCAAGTTCTTGAACGTCATTTCCCCATCACGGAGTGCTTGGAGGTGTTGACCGGTCAAGCGTGGAGCACCGTCGTAAAGAACAACGAGAGGACGCAAGATACGCCCCTTGTCAGTGTTGATGAAGATGTCCTTGTTCTCCTTATCGTGACGAATAGAGACTTCAGCAGGGATAGTTCCACGTCGGCGAGCGGATTTGAAGTGGCGAACCAAATTCTTACCGTTCTTGTGAATACCATAGATGTCACCGTTAACGTGAATTCGGTCGCCGGAGCTCCAGTCTTCAAGTTCACTGTTGACATCGAGTTCATCGAGTTGTTCTCGAACTTCGACTTCACTGATGTGTTCAGAAATATCAATCATTTGAGCTGCGTTCTTCACAAGACCACAGTTCTGACCTTCAGGTGTCTCGTTTGGACACAAGCGGCCCCATTGAGTAGGGTGCAGGTCACGTGCTTCGAAGTGAGGTTGGCTTCGAACCAATGGTGAGGTTACACGACGCATGTGCGAAAGAGATGCGAGGTAGGTTGTTCGGTCAAGCAATTGGCTGACACCAGAACGTCCACCGACCCAGTTTCCTGTAGCCAATGCGTGCATGATCTTTGAAGTCAAAACGTCAGGACGTAGGCATGAGGTGATTTTCAACTCTCGCTTACGGTTGTGGTGGCGTTCAAGTTGGTATTTCAAGTCACGAGCAAGTTGGCCGGATGAAACACGGAACAGATCTTCGATGAGGTCACCAGCAAGACGAACACGCTTGTTCGCATAGTGGTCCTTGTCGTTTGGTTCACGGTTGGTCAAAGCCATTTCGAGAACTTGGCGAACGATACGGCCAAGGAAAATTGCCTTCTTCTTACGGTCGGTAGGTTGGTCGCCCAAGTGAGGAAGGAGTTCACGGTCAAGCAATTGATTGACACGTTGTTCTCGGTATTCCTTTTGTTGACCTGCTGCGAATTTCTTTTGCAACCATTCATGTGCTTCAACCATCGATTGAACAGCATACTCTTCGTTGTCATTGACTTCGTTGAGATTTGCCACGATATACTTGAAGGTCTCAGTAGGACCAGCAACAGTCTGGAATACTTCTTGGTCGTTTTCAATACCAAGAGCACGCATTAACAAAACAACTGGGATTGCAGTTGTTCCAGCGGTGCTGATTTTGACCATGAGCATACCGTCACGGCGCTTTTCAACATTCAATGGTTTGCGCATTCCGTCTTTTTGTGAGAAAATCTTTGCAACTTCAGTTCGCTTTGCATAGCGCTTGTTGATTTCAACAGTTACACGGTTTGGTGCAAGGTCTTCCATAGAGATCAGGACACGTTCTGTTCCGTTGATGATGAAGTAGCCTCCAGGGTCGAGAGGGTCTTCGCCACGCTTTCGTAGCAAATCGTCCCACAATGCTGAATCTTCAGTTGAGGTGGTTGGATACAGTTGGCGTTCTCCAGCAATGTGCTTTGCATGAAGGTTACAACGAGTCGAACGGACCATAATTGGCATGCTGCCAACTTGAACGCCGGTTTCGACTGGAGAAGGTACTCCATTGCGGGAAATTTGGAAATCAATGGTGACTGGAGACATGTAAGTCAACTTACGCAGTCGGCATTCCATAGGAGTCGATGGGTGCTCAGCACCGTTCGCTTCACGAATGGTTGGTTCACCGAGTTTGATGTTCTTCAAACGGATGGTGATGTCGTGGTCGACGACGTCGAGTTTGATGTAACCGCCTTCATCATCGTGGATTTCTTCATCGGTTCCAACACGGATGTTGCGGATGATTTTTTCCATACGAGAAATGGTGTTGTCGCCTGACGGGATACAGTCGTCATAGGAAGCGAGTTGGTGGTTGACGAGGCTACGTTCTTTGAAAAATGATTGAATAATTTCTTGCATATTAATACCTCCTTAGTTCCCCTCTACAATGAGTCGATAGGCAACTGTCTTACCCGCAGATGGTGACTGACGGATTACTTTCACAACTCGGTCGGCAATCCAACCTGCTGCGAGTGGTTTGTGTTCTGGGTCGGCTGCGAGTCGTGCGTTATCTGCATTCTCGGCCATTTCCTTAATGACCTGAACGACAGGGTCTGTGATGAGAATTTTTGGCAACCATTCCTTTGCCAGTCTTGGCTCACCAGTTTCTTCATCAGGATGAACCATTTCCCAAGGAGCAAGTTCTTCGCTTTCGATAGCGAATTGGTCTTCAGCGGAAATGTTTGCTGCGCCAACCAATTCTTGGTGTGGAACCAAATGATGGTTCAGTGCATTGAAACGCATGGTGATTTCAGGTCGATCGAAATCATCGATAGCCTTGGAACGAATAGTGATTTTCTTACTCTTCGACTTTGAACGTCGGCGAGAACCTTGCTCGGCAATAACCGACATGGTGCTGATGAATTGTTCTGAATCCTTTGATACACCGAGGGTCGAAGCGACCTCATCGGATGACATGGCCTTAATATCGGTCATGTTTCGGTCTGTTGCTAATTTGTGTGCGAACTCTTCGGAGACTCCAAGCTCCATGAGTCGTTTCTTTGTTGCGCTTTTTACTACCATTTCCAGACCCCGTTCAAACCCCGCTCTCGAGCCGGAAGCCCAGTCAGGCGGGCCTGACGGGGTTCGAACCCGCGACCATCGGATTAAAAGTCCGACGCTCTACCTGACTGAGCTACAGGCCCAAAATAGCAACTTGGGCTTTTTGGCCGACTTTGAAACCGTTCTTATACCTTACGCAAGCATCCTGTGACATAGTTTCGTAGAGGAGTCGATGCATTATGTCAAATCCAAAAAGCCTTGAACACCGGTTTGAGGCTCGGGTTGCACGATTTACTTCGATTGGATAGTCATAAAGACTCCGATAGGTTGGCCTCAACCGAACTAAATGCCTGGCGACGAATACTTCGGGTCGAATGACGCCGAACAAGAAATTGAGCGATTAAACCGTGTCGCAAAACAGCTGTTTTGGACCACTCCTCAAAATCGTAAAATCCACCTTACGGTACCTCCGACAGTTTACCCGCCTAGAGAGGATACGGATGTTCTGGCACAGGTGGTTCAAGACTACCCTCACCCGAACGGAAAAAGGTTCCTTGAAATTGGCTGTGGCTCTGGCGCCATTTCTCTTTTTGCTGCCCAACTTGGATTTTCAGTCACGGCCTGCGACATCAATCCCTATGCCGTAGCCAGCAGTAGGAATTCTGCTCAAGTGAACAACATTGACATCGATGTACGAGAAGGTGGCCCTGGCCCCCAAACAGATGGAGAAGTTCAGCAATGGGCTGGAGATGAACCGCACGACGTAATCGTTTGGAATCTCCCCTACCTCACGCCTGAAAAAGACACTCAACACCTGGGTCCCTTGGAAGAGGCAGCACTCCTCGACACGGATGACAGGGGCCTTGTCAACCGCCTCATGCATCATCTCCAAACTTCGAATATCCTTACGAAAGAAGGAGTCGTTTACCTTCTTGTGTCTCAGAACGAAAGAGGTAAAGGGGCACGAACACTTTGCCTTCGCAATGGATTTGCAGTTCGAACAATTACCACCCATACATTTGATGATGGTGAATGCTTGGAAGTTCTTGGGATTTGGAGACCCTTCCAATCGCATTCCAAATCCTATCAAAAAGAAATAGATTCAACCAACACCTCGCTGCTAAACTCTGATGAGAAAGAAGGTGGTTTTCTCCAGGCAGGCCGGCAAACAGCAGGCCATGGTCGTCGAGGCAGGGTATGGTCGCATGAAGATGTAGCCTTTGCAGGCTCATGGGTAATCCATGAGCGCTCAGCGACGCCAAACCCGGGCCTACTTCAACTCCAAGGAGGTTTGGCATTATTTGAGTCGATAAGTGCGCTCACTGGAACCGCCGATACGCAGATCTTGAAATGGCCGAATGACGTTCTACTTTCGATTGATGGAGATTTGCGTAAAGTTGGCGGCATCTTAGTCGAAGGAGTGAGTCAAGGCAAATACTCTCGAGTGATTCTTGGCATCGGATGCAACATCTCTGCACAGGAATTGGAAAAAGAAGGCTATTCCATCGCAACACTTCAAGAACTCAATATCGAAATCACACTTACGAAGTTTCAAGAGGTTATTCAGGCGGCTGTCGCCTCATGGTTTGAGCATAAAAACGGTGTGAAGGAGTTGAGTCCTAAAGCGGTAATCGCTCGGTACACCGCCGTATTCTCGAACGGGATTATGGCGCTTGGAGAGCCAATCTATAGAAGGCAAAAGATGGCGTTCTTGAAGACCGAGAGCGAGGGTAGAATCATACTTCAAGACAACAATGGAATGACCTACATCATCCAAGATGGCGAGGACATTACTTGGACAAACTTCGCCACAATTTAGTCGTTTGATTCAAGCACTGCATCGATGGACTCATTCATTTGTTCGTCCTTTCTCTTGTAAAATCCGAAAACGACGCAAATGATACCAAGTGGATAGATGATGAAGTCGATAAGTAACTTACGATCTACATCGACTACGACTTCTCCAGAACCTTCAGTGAGTTCGACAGTATAGGAATAGAATCCTTTGCTATCTGCTTCGAAATAGATTGAATCTGAGTCACCACTCAGAAGCGAAACGGACTTTGTCAAAACAACATCACCCTCTTCGTCGATAATCTCAACGGCTACTACAGACTCATTTTCGGCAGTAACGGTGAATTCAATCGTATCACCTTTCAACAGTGAAGCACCATTTGAATATGGTTCAGCATCGGCATTGAGTGGAGTAGGTGAAACTAAACCATGGATGAATAGACCGCCTACTAAAAAAGTCACTCCGAGAAGCAGGAAGACGTCACTCATCTTCATCACAGGTGCTGCTCCGCCTCCAGACATAGCATATCGTGTAAGTGAAATCAAATGAAGGTGATGGTGTCAACGTTCACGATTTGGTCGAGGGAGATGCAAACGCTCGCGTACCAATCGAATCTTACCACTACTGGTAATGCTACGAACTGCGTGGTCCGAAAGGGAATTCTCCGATTCAATCAAGAGTCGAACTTCCTGATAGGCTGGGTGCGGAATTTCAAGAATCCCAAAGCCGCGTGGCTCTGAACCTTCCAAGGCAGAAACCGTATCTTTTGCGACTTCCGAGTCTGCAGGATAGAATTCCATCAGACGGAAGGCATTCGATTGTTCAATCGATTGAAACAGACTGGTAAGATAGCCAGCAAGTGAGGAGCGAGAATCAAATTGCGAAGTACATTCGATACCCACCCATCTGCGTTTTCCACGCAATGCCTTGCTCAAGCGCTTAGCCATCGTAGAGTCGAGATACTCCTCCTTCAAGACCTTTGACCGTAAAAACCGTGCATAAACTGAAAATAGAGACACGCGAGGAGAGACCATGGAGGCAGAGGTTGAAACAAAGAAAGATTCAACAAACGATGGCGACATATTGTTGCAATTGGCTACAAATGAAACCTCACTGTTCGGTTTGATTCGAACTTTACCACTCTTCTCTATTGGATTGCAAACATCGACAATGCAGGTGAGATCGCAGCACTTGGATTCATTTCACTCTCATGTGGCTATGGACTTACTGCAATATGTTCCAACAATGGGCGTGTCCTTTCGTGGATTACACTCAAAGACCAAGAAGAAAATGAAGCAAAAGCCAATGCCTTGACTCGATTTCTTTCGAGTTTCAAAATTTGCTTATTTCCATTAGCTGTGTCTGGGGCACTTGGTTTACTCATCATACTGTTGTTTGGACAGGAATCTGTGGTTGATTTGCCGGCAGTCTTCCCACTTGGTCTTGGTTCACTGTTTGTATTTTGGGCGATTGCCCAAGGTCGCTCCTTTGGTTCATGGGCTTCTTCAATCGCAGCAAAGAGATTGCCTGAATCCGAAAGTACGTCCGGAAATATAAAAATAATGACAATGACCCAAATCAGTATACTTCTCGTGATGTCGATACTTGGCATTTTTGGATTTCAATTTTTATACGAAAAGAATTGGGATTTCGGAGGCGCCATAATATCCAATATCGGTTTCTTCGGCTTGGCTATTTTGGCCTATGGTTTGACCGTTGCTTGGACTTGGAAGTACCGACAAATGGCACTTCGAGACAAGGCACTGAAAAAGTTTGCATCCCGCTGGACAATGTTTGCGCATGTGTTTGCAACATGGCACTTGCTTACCGTTTGGCGGCAACTGGTCATGTCACCTGGGACAATAGAAGTCTTCATCGAAGAGGTGATCTTGATGATGTTCACTGTTTTCATGGCGATTTGGACAATTACTTCGCAATCAGTAGGAGTGAAGTTTAGATTTATTTCAACGGAAAATGCACTGCCATGGGGGCTCTCATTTGGCTATGCTTACGCGGGAAGTGTCGCCATGCTAGCAACTGCTTTCAATGACATCACCTATGTGATGGTTACAGGGCATATCATAGCGTTTTTGACCATTACTTGGATGCAAAGAAACGTTCTAGCACGCATACTTGACCAACATGATTTCGCGGTAAAAGTAGCCCGAATCACACACAAGTCAGTGGCAGAAGCAAAACCAACAGAAGGCGTCGTTGCTTTGGCAGATGATATTGAAGTTCAATGGGACGGTACAGTCGGTCAAACAATCAGTGATGATGTTGAATGGACAGACGTTATCGAATTGAACGACTAAGAACTCGGTTGAATACCTGAAAGAAGTGTGACGACCCGTATGGTATCTTCGAGATCCTCGCTTACACGAGCCCCTAAAATCACTTGTGCATTTGGGTCCAAGGCTTCCGTGAACATATTGGCAACTTCCTCGAGTTGCCCAATGGTCATACCGACTCCACCTTCAACTTGAATCAAACAACCTTGGGCACCTCCAACGTCAAGCTCAGCAAGTGGCGCCATCATAGCAGATTCAAGAATGCCTTCCGGGTCATCGGGCTTACCGATACCGACTAACATGGTCGCTTCGCCTTTTTTCTCGACAATCGCCCTTAAATCCATGAGGTCCAAATTTATGAGGCCCATGCTCATTAAAGTTCGTACGAGGCCTTCAACTAAATCTTCAACCCATTCTGCGCCCATTTGCCAGGCTGTGCCACGTTCACGTGCTTGCCTTGCAAGACGTTCGAGCGAAAGTCGAACCGTCACATGTGCATTTTTCTCGAGCCGGTGAAGCCCTTCTTCGGCAATGGTTGCCCGAGTTTCTTGAACATCAAATGGCAAAGCCGCTACTGCTACAACAATAGCTCCAGATTGGCGTGCTTGACGTGCAAATTCATGTGCAGCACCCGTCCCTGTACCGCCGCCAAGGCCGACCAGCAAGAGAACTAATTCGACAGGTTCGAGTACCGTGCGAGCAAGAGCAGAATATCCCCGCATGCGTTGTTCTGCCAAAGGCGGCAATGCAGCACAGCCCAACGGATCCAGCGCATGGCCTAAGCGTAGAAGATGGGCTGATTCACTGTTTTCAAAACTCGAATCGTCGGCATCCACTAAGCACATGTCAGCAAAGCCTTCACAGCGTGCATGAGCACCTTTAGCCCAAGAACAACCGAGCCCCCCAACACCTGCGATGAGGATATGAGACGCTTCCATGGTGGGCCTTTGAACCGAACATCAATGAACTTTGGCTGTGTTTAAACTCATCAGACATAGCGCAAATATCGCCTTCGAGCGTCTCTCGCCCAAGCATTATCTGGTTCGAGGGCTAACACTTTGTCGTAATATTCAATCGCCGTTTCAAATTCAGAAAGGTGCCGGCCATACAAATGACCGAGATTCGAAAGTACTGGGATGCATTCAGCCTCCACCTCAATCATCGAAAGAAGTAATCGTTCTGCTGCTCCAAGGTCGTTACGCAACATCATTTCTTCCGCTTGGTCAAGTTGTTCGAGTTGCTCAGGAGTGAGTTCGTAAGTGTTCTCAAAATGGTTCGCCATGGTAATTCTCCAATACATGCTCAAGGCAGTCATTCAAGAAGTCTCCCTCCAAAAGTCTTGGTTTAGGGCGTAGATTCAATGAAAATAGAGGGACAATGCAAGCCATCAATGAGCCCACTTTGGTTTTTGAAAACGATATACTGCGTCGGTGTTTTTTATCACTTTGGCTGACAATGTTTAAAGAGCACTTGCGAGTGGGTTGATTTACTAGGTGAGGCTATGCGCGGGAGCACATTTTCTATACGTTCCGGAGTGGTACTGGTCCTTGCCGTTTTACTCTTCGTCCCTGGTTTCGCTTCTTCGCTCCACGGAGGCATTGGAGGCGCACAAGATAACGCTGGAGAAACGATTGACGATGTCGCTAAAGAAGGCTGTCTTTGTCATAATGGGGCCGCCGATAATTCAGTCCAAATCATTCTTGTTGACGTTCCTTACGGGTGGATTGGCGGCGAAACATACACACTGACGCTCCAAATCATCGGTGGGCCAGCCGCAACTGGAACATACACTGCAGGATTTGCAATGCGAACAACCGCTGGTGTTCTTTCTGGCGAAGGTTTGCAAAACTGGGAAGACGATCTTACGACCCTCACTCACACTGAATCTTCTGCTGCTGTAGCCGACCGAATGTGGACCTTTACATGGCAAGCACCTGAAGCCGGTTCAGACACAGTCAATTTCTGGATTACTGGAAACTCAGTTAACGGCGACCAATTGAATAACGGTGGCGGTGAAGAAGACCGCTGGAATCAATTGCTGTTCTCTCTTCAAGAAGGAAGCGATACGACTTCGGCACTTGGCACACGAACCCTGTTTGCAGGTGATGGTAACGTCAGCCCACCTCAACCAAAATCACATGGCGTTGACCTTGAACACATGGGTGCTGAACTTCGAGCACACTGGCTTGGATTGCTCGGATTTGGAGCGGTTATTGTCGTGATCATTTTTGCGGGTCTCATGCTCAGATACAGTTTCTCGACCTCATATACCGGACGAACAAACCAATTGCGATTGCGCTACAAACTCATGCGACGAGGTGACCAGTGATGGACGATACAATCACCACCCTGTTGCGTAAGGTCGCCAGCGGCAAAGTAAGTGTCGAGGATGCACGTGTTGCCCTCGAGGATGCTTCATTGACCGAAGACCAAATGCAATCCGCTATCGACCACGGCGTATTCAATCTTGCAGAATCTGGAACGCTTGTCAGTGCCTCTCTTGCACCATCTGGCGCTTCGAACTTGATTATGATCTTCTTTGCCTGGGGCCTTTTCTGGTCTTGCTTCTGGGTATTCTCAATGATTTATGGACTCGCAAAAGGCTGGGACCAACAACAACTCGCCTATCACCTGGCCATGATGTTAATCACACTCTGTTTAATGGGAATGGCTTACCTTAAGTTCGTATTACCTAACGCAATTATTGTCAAGCATGGAATGAATAAGTTCATCCCAGAACATACAAAGGACTGGAAGGAGTACAAGTGGTGATAATTTATGGCACGTGAATACGACCTCAAACCAGCTCCTTCTTTTGGAGACAGTGTCGACGAGAGTACCACTTCTTCGGTGAACCGCCGTCAATTCTTACGCTACGGATTTAACACCGCAACAGGTGTATTGGCTGCTTCTCTCGGTGTTCTTGGTTTCGCCTCTATTTTGCTCCCTCCGGGCGGCACAAACGAAGGTGAACTCGGCGTCAAATTCTGGGCAAAGGGTCGAGAAGACAGTGCTTGGTATGGTGCAAAGCACGAACAAATGATGATGCGGCAAGATTTTGTCGACGAGGCTGCTAAGTCAAACACTGAAACCTCTGGTGCTGCTGGGATTTGGAACGGAGTCCCTGTCGTCGTCACCTACGTCACCCATTCTCAATACGCAAGTACTCCACTGTCAAACGGTAAAGCCCGATTCCAATTCACTGAAGGTGTCGATGAAACTGGAAAAACCATTGGCCATTTTGAGGATTTGAGTGACGCTGACCCTCGACTCCTCCCCTCTGACAACCTGGTGATGATCTTCGCCCGTTGTACTCACTTGTGCTGTATCCCAGGATGGCAATTGGTATCAAACTCGTTTACTGAAGATTCTTGGACACCTGGCGGTGGAGACGATGGCGGTACCAAACTGTTCTGCATTTGCCACTCATCCCGATTCGACCCGACGGTTCTGGAAATGAATACCAACCGAAACCGTGGTGATGGTTCAACCTTCAAGTACGCAGGTATTCGACGTGCTGGAGGACCTGCACCAGTCGGT
>JAPKCL010000021.1 GCA_028822955.1 Candidatus Poseidoniaceae archaeon | reverse complement strand
GGTGCCAGGTTTTGAATGGTCCACTAATCATGGTATCCTCAAAAGAATGAGGTGGATTGTAGCCTGAGTGCTCAGCAATCCATTTCATTTTAACTGGGCCTAGTGGGATTTGGAAAGTTAGGCGAGAGCCGTTTTCTAATGATGAGAGTTCTCCAACTTGTTCTGCCTTCTCCCAGGGCGGCATCAATCGGCGAAAAGCGCCCTTACGCTCGTGCCAATCGAATGTATCTTCAACATTGGTTACAACCTGTGTAGTGTGCTTATATTCCATTTGTTCACCTCAGTAGCGAAATTCTTGCAAGTACGGTTTGAGATCAAACTTGCGGCGTGTATTGGCTGAAGACATATAACGAATTTTACCAAAAATCGCTCTTTCAGGCCCCCATGCTCTGTCATGACGTCCAAGAACCCAGAAAATACCTGTATAGGAATTTGGGTCACGACCATCAAGAGCGTAACTGTCATTGAGTTGAATCATCCATTCTGCCGCAATTTGGGGAGATGGTGACCATTCGAGGATTCGCTTACCCCAAAGCATTCGTAAGTAGTTGTGAATAATACCATCTCGTAATAATTGACGTTGGGCAGCATTCCAAATTTCATCATGCGTATCAGCCGTTTTAATTTGTTCGAAGGTATACTGAGTACGTTCATCACTTGCATGTTCCATCAGAGTTGTTTGAGCCCAATTTGGCAGTGATTCATATTTGTCGTGTCCAGGAATATGATAGGCATTGTTGAACCCAAGTTCCCGCCAGGTGATTATTTGGTCGAGAAACCCTTCTACTGCTCGGTCGAGATTCCACCACCCTTCACGGGAACCCTTTCGAGGCATTTGGACAGTTTCAGGGTCCCATCCATTTGATTGAAGTATTTCTTGAACGATTTCGATGGTCGATATGTGGCCAAAATGGAGCCATGGAGAAAGTCCACTTGTTGCCGGGTTACTGACAGCATTACGGTCATCTGCATACCTGTGCAAACGGTTCGACAGGAACTCGTGTAACATACGAACACCAGTACTGCGCCCTCCCCGGGACTGTGATACGGCAGGTATTGTATGGTCGATGTCGACTGTTGATAGTGCTTCAAGCCCAGAACTACCATTTTCTCCGACCCGCCATAGCCATTCGAATGGAGTAACTGAGAGATTCCAGTCAGCGGACAATTGGGCAAAGAGTTCATCTTCTATCCATAGATTTTCACCTTTTGGGATTGGATTGAATTGAGGCCATGTCTCCATGCATTCAACGAATCGTAGATGGACAAATCGACGAAACCCATGTGCAGTTGGGTAGGCACGATCGGTCCAGCTCATAGGGAATACACCATTTGAGTCAACTGCCACCATTCGGCGATTGATTGTTTTACTTGCGTATTGTACCGCTTTCTTAGGGTAATAGGTTGGGAAATCATCGGTAATAACCATCACGGCCTCTTGAGAGAGGTCGTGGAGTTTACCCTTGTGGCCGCTCAAAGGAGTTTCGACCCAGGGGATATATCGAATGTTATTGTCTTTGAAAATCCGTATATTCTCGAGCATACCTTGCACCATGAAGGTGCAAATACGGTCATTTGAAAATTTATGACTGGTTGAAATTTCTTCTAATACAAGTAAAGGAACATTATGTTGAATAGCCATCTCAGCAGCATATTCCAATGCTGCATTACAGTTGAACCGACGGTTGGCAATCATCCAGTAGAGAATGTACTTCCCCTCGGAATACAATGGTTTTTGGTTACAAGAGCGAACACGATCAACCATTCTCGGATTCATGCTTCGCCCCCCCATGTTTTGGAAAGTGTGTGCAACATGTAAGGATGGCCTTGTTGTTGCTGGTAATCAATAGTTTGAAGGGATTGATTGGAATTTACAGCAGAAACTGCCATTGAGTGCATTGCATCACTAATCCAATTCAGTTCTTCGAATTCATCCGCGTGGACATATCGAGTTTCGGATACTTCTTCACCTGGTACGGGTTTTTGGTCACCCGGTAATTCGACCAGATAAGCAATGAATATTGCGGGGACTTCGTTTAACAATCGTTCACGAATCGCTTGGACACCAATGATTACTCCATCGACATTACATTCCTCTGCAAGTTCCCTTAAAGCAGCATGACTCGGTAATTCATTTTTGTTGATATAGCCTTTAGGAAGCCCCCATGAACCCTTGTAACGCCCATGTGCTTCCTTGACAAGCAGAATGCTGCGAGCCTTGCGAACAATTGCCGCAACTCCAACATCACATTCTACGGTGTGCATGGCTCCCGTTGTCGAGATTGGATTTATAAAGAAGTGTTTCTGAATGTTCAAGGTTTGATACACTGCTTTATATCTCAATTGCCTAATCTACTCTTATGAAGGAATACGGTATCCTTGCACAGAACGTTCAATCAGATGCAGTGTTGCCTACAGAACACGGGAATTTCAGGATCAGAGTTTTTGTTGATTCACAAGGTGCAGAGCACGCTCTTCTATCCATCGGCCTTGCAAATCTTACCAAAGCCCCTCTCGTTCGTATTCATTCAGAATGTCTCACAGGAGATGCATTTGGTTCTCTAAAATGTGATTGTGGACCTCAACTCCAAGCATCGATGGCCCGCATTCAACAAGAAGGGTGTGGAGCGATTCTCTACATGCGTCAAGAAGGTAGGGGCATTGGACTTGAAGCCAAAATCCGCGCCTATGCACTCCAAGATCGTGGACTCGACACTCTTGACGCCAATCTTGCTCTTAACCTCCCGGCTGATGCAAGAGAATACGACTTCTGTGCTCTCATGTTGAAGAAAGTCGGGGTCGAACACGTACGTCTCATGACTAACAATCCTCTCAAGGTGGAAGGTCTTCGCACGAATGGCATTACAGTCGAAGAGCGCCTACCTCACATCACTGGCCGTTGCCAAACAAACAGCCACTACCTCACTACAAAAGCCAAGAGAATGGGGCATCTCATTCCAGATCGGGCATAGTACCAATTTACATGCAACATCAGCGACGGGTAGTTATGGGGAGTCAATTAGTAGGTGAGAAGGCACCAAACTTTACCTTAATGTCTTCAACTGATGAAACGGTTTCACTAGCAGATTATGACGGTAAATGGAAAGTTTTGTTCTTCTATGCAAAAGACGGTTCACCTACATGCAAGCGCGGATGTCTTACATTCAAGGAACAGTATGATCTCTTCCAGTCACTCACCCCCCCCGTCGAAATAATCGGTGTCAGTCAAGATACACTTGAAGACCATCGCCGATTTAAATCCCAACATTCCCTTCCTTTTTCACTCTTGAGCGATCCTGAACGTGAAGTTGCTAACGCCTATGGTGTGCAACTTCATCTTGGAATCTTCCCTACTAAATCGTCATTCCTTATCGGCCCAGACCGAACGGTTCACTATTGCTATGATTGGCTGTTCCGTCCACGACGGCACGTTGCACGAATCCTTGATGCATTCAGTGCACTTTCATCTGGGGGGAAAATTGAATGAACTGGGCAGAATTGTTCCAAGATGCAGGACTTTCTGAGCGTGAAGCACGCTCGGTTGAAATCCTTTCATCTTCAAAAGAACTCAAGGCAAGCGAATTGGCAAAAAAACTCGGTACGAATCGACTGGATGCATATAATTCACTTTCCCGATTGACTGAAATTGGCTTGGTAAGTGTAACTGCAGACCGACCAATGCGATTTTCCTGCTCTTCTTTACCTGTTTTATTCAAGCGTTTGATTAAAGACCAAAGAGAACGTATCGACCGAACCAGTCAATCTTTTGAAAAACTTATGTCCGGTGCAAAACCTGATTATGAAAAAGGTGAACAATCGAACTCAGATGAAACGAATGCACGCTTTGCGGTTCTCAAAGGGCGGGAGCATATTCACAAGAAAATTGCGAATTTTGCTGATGAAGCTGAAGAACGTCTCACCCTTCTACTCGGGCGTTTTGGAATCCTCCACCTTTGTCGTTCATCTGGACTTGAAGAAGTAAATTCAGCGGCTCAAAGAGGGGTTGTTGTGACGGTAATTGCTCAGCTCGACCGTCGTACAGTCCGATTCTATGACCAACTCGACGAGTCGATTGAAGTCCGTCACACAGATGAAATTAGTTCACTGGGGGTTCTTCAAGATACAAGTCAAGTCATTCAATTCCTTCATGTTGAAGAGAACCCGGTTGGTCGGGGACGAGACGATGCGGCTCTTGTCATCCATTCAGAGGTGTTTAACTCCTCCCACTCTGATTTTATTTCAGCTATCTGGAATGAGGCAGTTGATTTTGAAAGTGCCAAAAAGCGATTTACTGAAGAACGAATCGTCGATCCACTTCGACTAACAATTGGTCAGGGCTCATTCCTCGACCAATTCCGTGATGCTCTCGGAGTGAATTCTGAATTACCTGAAACAGATACACCTTTCAATCCCAAATCATTCCTCGCATCAACTCGAGAAATAAATCAAGCTCGAACAGCACTTCAAGGTGGAACTGTGCAAAGCCTCAAGCAACTTGGCATTGATATGAATACAATGTTGCGTCAAATTGGTCAACGTATCGGTGAAGAATTGACGTTTAGTTTGAGGAAAATCGAAGGCCATGTTGAATTCCTTAGCGAACTTATGGATTGGTGGGAGCATGCTGGTTTGGGAGAATTAGATTACGACAGCGACCCCTTCTTCCACATTGTCGTCAAACTTGCCCATCCAGAAGATATGGACAATCCAAATTCACTTCCTCTTTGGGAACTCGATGATGGAATAATTGAAGGCGCGTTAATGTCTCGATATCCATCCACTGGAAACGTGAGAATCCGTCGAGAATCTTTTGAAGACGCAGACGGCCCAACATGGCGTTATACCCTCATTTTCATCGAGGATAACCTCGATGAAGATGCAGATTGAAAAACATTCTTTGATAAGTTCTCCTTCACAGCCGAAGTTATGCGAATGCTAACTTTCTTTCGGTTCATGCGACAGATACTTCGCAAAAAACCTGCAGATCTTGACTGGATTCAACGCCAGGGCCTTATCGCAGTAAAACTCGCTCAAATTTTCGCCTTACGCCCAGACTTACTCGGTGTTGAGAAATGTCGTCAATTGCAACAACTGTATCAACACGCTGCATCGATTGAATCAGAAAATCTCCACGAAACAATTGCCACAAAAGCGCCAGCCGGTTTCGCCGATGCGTTTGATTTTATTGACGATGAACCACTTGCGGCAGCCTCGGTTGGGCAAGTTCACCGTGGCCGTTTGAAAACAGGCGAAGAAGTTGTTATCAAATTCATCAAGCAAGCGAATGCAGTCGAATTCAAAAAAGAAGTCGTTCGTATGCGAAGATGGTTGCGTATATTCCTTATCTTCGCACCTAAATTACGTAAAGTCGGTAATCCAATGGCACTGATTAATCACGTTGCTGACTACACGTTGCGTGAACTTGACCTTCGTAATGAAATTAAAGGGGCTGCTGAATTAAAGGAGATACAAACTTCTGTTTCAAAGGATTTTGATATGTCGCTGCTCCGATTCCCCATCTACTACCCAGAACTGTCGAATCAAGATATACTCGTTTCAGAATTTATTGAAGGAATGTCGCTTGAAGAAGGAATTGAAACCAAGTCTTTGAGTTGGGATTTCTTGCTGCAATTTTTCCGTATTCACGGCGCCTATCTGTTTGGCATCGGGACGTTCCATGGAGATTTGCATCCAGGTAACTGCATTGTTGATTCGAATGGAAAGTTTGTATTTATTGATAACGGTGCTATTTGTCATGCGCCTCAACATGTGGCTCATTCATTGTTTACTTTCTTTGACCACCTTTCTCGACAAGAGCGTCATGAAGCGTTCACAGCTTTACTTGCCATGACTGAATTACCTCCAAAGAAAAAGAAATTGGAAAAGTATTATGCTACAATGGAAGAGATTTATCATGATTTTGAACTCAAACCGGTTGGAGAACAAAGTTTGACTCGTATTATGATGCGAACAGTTCGGGCGGCAGTTGAACATGCAGGTGCTCATTTTGGAGAAGAAGCCTTCCCCATTATCCGAGCACTCATGTATCTTGATGGATTGGTTATCCGTACCCATCCTGAAGCACTCCTGATACAATCAATGGGACCTTTTTTGGAAGAATTCAAATCTAAATTAAACATTTGAGGCGGTTCGATGGTACAATCGGTAGCTGTCATTGGAGCAGGATTAGCTGGTTTACGATGTGCCCTTCTCCTCAAAGAAGCAGGAATTGACGTTCAGGTCTTTGAACGGGAGCACCATGTAGGTGGTCGAATGAAAACCGAAAAGGTCGACGGCTTCTTGCTTGACTACGGTTTTCACGTCATGCAAACAGCCTATCCAACATCGCAAAGAGTATTTGACTTCGAAAAACTTGATGTTCAAGCATTCGAACCAGGAGCAATTATCGTTCAAAAGAAAAATGAGAAGGCTAAGTTTTGGCGAATGGCAGATCCGTTTCGAAGGCCAATTCAAGGTGCATTGAGTGGCTTGAATCGTTTTGCCTCCCCCATTGATCTCTTGCGCGTCGCACGCCTCCGTTTTGCTGTGAGAAAAGGCAAGACGGAACAAGTGTTTGAAGGTGGAAACAAGGACACTCTTTCCTATTTGAAACAGCAAGGATTCTCTCAAAGCATGATTGAACGTTTTTTCCATCCCCTTTTCTCCGGTATTTTTCTCGAAGATGACCTGCGGACAAATGAACGAATGTTTCGTTTTGTCTTCCGTATGATGTCGAAAGGGGACATGGTCCTGCCACGCGACGGTATTGCTGGCGCACCAAATCAACTCGCTCAACGGCTGGGAAAAGACCGCATACACTTGAATTCTGATGTCTCAATCGTCGATGACACGACTCTTGACATCAAGGGCCAAACCAAATCCTTTGATGCCATCGTTCGCGCTTTCAATGCCAACCAAGTCAATGAGAAGCGGCATGTTTGGACGTTGCACTTTAATGCTGAACAATCCCCTCTTAACAGCCAGCATGTCTTGCTCAACGGGGATGTCAAAATGAATGACGGCCTCATCGCCCATCTTGCCGTTCCTTCCGATATCCAACCTGAATACGCACCCGCTGGCCGGTCGTTAGTGACCATTACAGTCGTTGGTGGACGCGCAGATTCACTTGGACTCAAAACTGCTCCTGAAATAGAAGCGGCAGTTCGAAAGGAGGCCAAACTTTGGTTTCCCGATTCTTCATTGAATTGGCAATTATTAGCCGTCCAGCACATCGAACACGCCCTTCCCGAAGTTGGGAGTTCACGCCCTCTCTTAGCCACACCACATCGTCAAGATTTCGAATGTGGTGATCACATGCTCCACGGAAGTGTAGAAGGTGCGTTGCTGTCGGCTGAAGCTGTTGCAAACGCCGTTCTTGTCCATCTCCGGGATTGATTGTATGATTGACCTCAGCGCAACCTCCTTTCAAAACGGCTTTGCACGACGAATTATTGCCACCTCTGAACCCGTAACTGCATGGGTGTGGATGAGTTATGACCAACTCAACCTTGAACTTTTGAAAGGAATTCAAGAGAAATTAGGACCGATCGGGATTCTCTTAATCGAATCTGAAGCGAAAGGACGGTCGCGACCGTTTCATAAACAAAAACTAGCCTTTGTACTCTCAAACCTTCGACATTTTGCATTAGAAGTTCAAGCGAGTGGCTACCAAGTTCGCTATATTGTTTCGAAAGAGGGCTATTCACAAACGCTGTCTTCCCTACGTGAGGAGTTGGGCATAATCCATTGCATCGAACACGCCGAACGCTCCACTCGCGTCGAAGTTGAACAACTTGCAGAGCAAGGTGACCTTATCGTCCACCCCCATAGCGGTTGGTTAACGCCTCAAGCATGGTTTACCGACGCAGTTGGAGAACAGCCTCCATTTCGAATGGACCCATTCTACCGAACTGTTCGGAAGAAAACGGGATGGCTTATGCAAGACGGTCAACCAATGGGTGGAAAGTACAGTTTTGATGAAGCGAATCGTCATCCCTGGAAAGGCGACCCCCCAGCACCCTCTACGCCCACTTATGAAGTCGATGAAATCGATAGTGAAGTGTCGCAAATCATCGACCGTGTATTTTCTGAACATCCTGGCAGAGTTGATATGAGTCAACTCCCAACATCGAGTGCTGACATCGAACAAGCTCGAATATTTGCTGTACAATGCTTGGCTCATTTTGGCACCTACGAAGATGCGATGTCAACCGAAAGTCGTGGACTGTTCCACACCCGTCTGGCCTCACTGATTAATCTTCACAGAATTATGCCCATTCAGGCGATTCACTTTGCCCTAGAAAGCACGGCTGAACTCAACAATGTGGAAGGCTTTCTCCGACAGTTGATTTGGCGTGAGTACGTCCATCATATCCATGCAGTTACGGATGGGTTCAGAACTCTCGAGGTCAACCGCTCGCTTTCACGACGGGATGCGAATTGGTTCAAATCGGCTCCGTTGGGCAATGAATTACATCCCAACCATCTCGAACAAACTTTCCCTCTTCCCCAAGCCTACTGGGGGCAGAAAAGCGGTTTGGCATGTTTGGATGACTCGGTCGCTTCTGTCATGGATGAAGGGTGGACCCATCACATACCCAGACTCATGGTGTTGAGCAACATTGCGCATCTCATTGATGTTCATCCAAGAGAACTTACCGACTGGTTTCACATCGCGTTCATTGACGCTTACGATTGGGTTGTCGAACCCAATGTGTTAGGCATGGGGACCTTTGCACTTGGTTCAGCGATGATGACAAAGCCCTACATTGCGGGCTCTGCTTACATTAATCGGATGAGTAATCACTGCAAAAAGTGCGATTTTCACCCGAAGAAAACCTGTCCTATTTCTCGATTGTATTGGGCTTATCTTGACCGGCACTCACCAGCGTTTGCAGGTAATCATCGTCTTTCCATGGCGATGAAAAATGTTGCAAAAAGGAGTGATGAACAACGCCATCTCGACCATCAGACTTTCTTGAATGTTCAAGATGCATTAGGGAACGGTCGCACCTTGCGCCCAGATGAACAGTAAATCATCGATGAGGCGCTTGGCAAGTGGGGCAGTGGTCAAGTCTACGTCCGCCATACCGGAGTCGAATGATCAGTGTTCCACATTTGAGGCACGGTCGCTCATTACGACAAAACGCATAGTGTCGCCATGTTCGCCTTGGCTCACCCCGTTGTTTACCGGCTTTAGCTACATCCTCGGGGACGGTGATTCCACCTGTTTGATACGCTTGAACGGTAACGCTTTTGATTGTATGAGCCCATTTTTTTAACGTGGCCTCTGGCACATCGCATGGCCGGTCGTCAGGGTGAATACCTGCTGAAAACAGAATTTCAGATCTCAAGTAATTACCTAAGCCAGCAAAACTTCGTTGTTCTAACATTAAAGTAGCCCCTTTTTTCCGGAAGCATTTTTTTGATAAAAGTTGGGCATACAGGTCATCTTCTGTAACGTTGTCATTCAACACATCAGGTCCAAGTTTGGCTAAGAACGCATGCAGGGGCTCTTCTGCGGTAGGAATCAAATCAATGTCTGTTGCAGACCATAGGCGAACCGCATGTTTTTCTGTGCAGAATTCGGCTCGCAGAGTTCTTTTCATCCGGTTAACAGTGGATCTCAAGTTAACCGTCCAGCGTCCGTACAGTTGATTATGGCTGTACATCGTCCAACCATTTTCAAATCGAATCAACATTGCTTTTGCTTGACTTGTCACATCGACGACAATTTGATCTTGAATCAAATGTTCACGGCCAATGAAGGTCGTGTATGGAAGATTGCAGTGTTCAATCCTCCGGCCAATCAAGGCCTTCCCCAATCGGTCAGCATCTCTCCGAATTTCGGGCCCCTCTGGCATGTGTGTTGATTGAACAATCCACCTATCAAGATATGTTTGAACGAACCGATGAAGAAAAGAGCAACCACCTTCTGCGACCACCATGGCGCAGGAGGTTCAGATGCTCGGAACGGGCAATGCCTTCCTCCCTTACGGGCGTTTTCACTCCTTTGCGATGATTGATGGGAAACATGTGATTGATTGCCCTCCAACTGCAATGTCGAGTTTTCGTCGAGCAGGTGTGCCTTTGAGTGATATCGAAACTCTTTTCATCACGCATACTCATGGAGACCACGTCTTTGGATTCCCCTTCTTTTTGCTTGAACGCCGGTATATCTCAGATCGAGAAATGCAAAAACCACTGACTGTTGTTGCTGCGGAAGGTGTGAAAGAACATCTATGGCATTTATGTGAATTGGCATATCCTGGAAGTCTTGAAGAAATATTTGCTACTGTCGAATGGCGAACTGAATCTGAGGGTGCCCTCTCATCTGGCTTAACTTGGAAACGGTTCCGAGTTCATCACGACGAATCAGTTGACCCCTATGGCTATCATTTCAATGCAGGTCAATTTGGTAGCTTTGTTCACAGTGGAGATTCAGGTCCTTGCGACAGTTTATACAATGAAATTCTGTTGGCTGATATGGCCATTCTTGAAATGGGATTGCCGGAATGGGTTGATTCAGACCATCATCACAAACCCTCTGATATTCAATCTCTTGCGCAACGGGCTAAACATATCCCTCTCATCATAACACATACCTTCATCGATCAACCTGGTTTTCATCCCAATCCAACGGTTACCGATGTCTACCCGGTCCATCCAAAGAATGTCCATCATGCAGAAGATGGTCTTCGGTTAATTCTTGAACCCGAGGGATGGATTTTAGGAATCTAGCCGTTGTCAATAATTCTCTCTTTAGAAATAGCCGGAAAACGGCAAGAGTTTATGTTATTTTTACAAAAAAACGTATTTAAACGCACACCCTTTATAATCCTTAAAATATTTCATTGAGTGAATCAAAACCCCGTCGCCATCTGCTCTCAACGGTCATGCTTATGAGGGGGACTCGGACTAACGCACATTATCGCGCAATGCCGTCCCCAGCATCCGTTCGATATTGTAATTGAGAAAGAGGCAACCGATATGAACAGAAACATTTTCGACGATTTTCTTTCTCGTCAAACTCTGTTCATCAACAAGGAAATCCTTCGTCACGACCATTTACCTCAACACCTCCCGCACAGGGACAAAGAAATCGAAGCAATCGCCTTCAATTTGGTTGAAGCATTGAACGGACAAATACCGTCGAATATGACATTGTATGGTGTTACGGGTGCTGGAAAAACTGCAGTGACAAAATACGTCTGTAATCAACTTGAAGAGAAAGGGGCGGAAAAGAATCGAAGCGTTCGTTCCATCATGGTAAATTGCCGACAAATAGACACACAATACAGAGTATTGAGTCATCTTGGTAATTCGTTGCGCGAAGAGCATGAAATCGATGAGATTCCATTCACTGGCTGGCCAACTGACCGAGTGTTCGGAGAACTTGTCCGTCGAATGGACAAAAAAGGTGGAGTCTTTATTCTCGTATTGGATGAAATTGATCATTTAGTCCGTAAAGCAGGCGACGACCTCCTTTACAATTTGACAAGCCTCAATGCTTCACTCAAAAAAGCCCGAACCTGTGTTATCGGAATCTCAAATGACCTGAAGTTCACTGATTTCCTCGACCCCCGTGTCCGTTCTCGACTCGGACAATTAGATGTCGTGTTCAATCCATATGATGCAGAGCAACTGCAAGATATTCTACGACAACGTTCTGAAGGTTCTTTGAAAGAAGAAGTTCTTGACGATGGTGTTATCGCCTTGTGTGCAGCACTTGCTGCGCAAGAACACGGTGATGCACGATGTGCGCTCGATTTACTTCGAGTCTCAACTGAAAAAGCCGAGCAAAATGGAGATACAACAGTTGGACAACGCCACGTTCGAATGGCTCAACATCAAATAGAGCGAGACCAGATGATTCCTGTTCTCTCTTCTTTGCCGAGTCAGCAAAAATTAGTTCTCGCATCAGTTCTTTTGAATGAAAAGAATGGCCTCCGTAATATTCAGACTGGAGAAGTGTATGATGTCTATCAACAAGCATGCCGGTATATCGGACATAATGCATTGACACAACGTCGAGTTTCCGGATTGATTTCCAACCTCGATATGCTTGGTTTAATTACTGCCCGAACAATTAGTAAAGGACGATACGGACGAACAAAACAGATTAATTCTTGCATTCCTCAAAACGTCGACCCTCAGGCGATCATGGTTGAATCCGAATCCGAAATGGAAGAAGTATTTACTCGTCCTTACCGACATCAAACACGACTTTGAGCCGTGAGATTGGAAAAATGAGTAATCTTGAGGCTTCGGTGTTCTTATATCCAAAAGGCAGGTGGGCGAGTTCATGAGCACAGAAGAGAGCGACCCTACTAACGGTGTAGTTTCGATGCTAATGAATCCTTCACGAAGTATGGCAAACTGGTATGCCTGCCTTGGTATGCTCGGAATATTCCTTGCAATTATCAACATCACTGGCCATATTCACCCTAACTATCACCTCTCATGGGGCGGTTTGTTTACCCTCGAAGCTACTAACGATGCATTTGAACTGAAATCCAGTGGTCTTCAATTCGTTCTTTCTGATTTTATCTTCATCGGTCTATGTGCTGCGATTTCTGGTATTGGTTTCCGAACAATCAGCAGTGAAGAATTAGGAATTCCCGCTTGGTTCAAGGGATTGCTCGTCAATGATACATGGCCGGCTCTGGTAGACCCAGATAATGGCGGTTGGAACAAACTGTTCGGAGCTTGGTCTCTCTTGCTTGGAATTGTGTTTTACTTCTTCTATGGAATTATGTACACCGGTTGGATTGATATTGGAGTTTATTCAATGAGTATCGCACTTATTGCTTTTGGACTTGCACTTTTGATGGCAGCAAATGCTCCTGAAGGCAACGACAACTTAGATTGAACTCACTTCTTGTTCTTCCTAAACAGTTTACGATGACCGTTTGTACCTCGTATTGCATCGTTCATTCCTAAAAACAGTCCCTGCCATAATGCAATACTCCATCGTAGAGTAAGGTTTCGAATTTTAAAAATAGTCAACAGAGACAGTTTTCCTTGTTTTATGGCTCCGCGATTTACAACACCAAGTGGACCTCGCCACAGGACGAATTCGTGAATGAGCATCAAACCTAATGTGACCAGTAATAGTTGTGTTTGCCACCAAGATTGGGCGTCTTCCCAAGACCAGTCAGGTTGAGTGATGAAAGAAAAGAGAAACGGAATCCCAGTTGCAAGTGCCATAATCCAAAGAGGAAATACAGTAAGAACAAATGTTGAACTTCCGATGAAATCGAGTTCAGGTCCGAGCCGCTTCCCTCGTGGGAAATGACGTACAATTCGCATATGTGCCCTGGCGTCACGTCTACGTTTTGCTAAGAATCGGGCCGATTCAATTTCTGGAACATGATGTACGACTGCATCAGGCGCATAGACAATAGTTCCACCATTCGCAATGAGTCGGAGGCTTACTTCCATATCTTCGGCATGATACCAGGTTGGATTGAATCCACCAATTCCAAGCAGACTTTCCCGTTCAAACATGGAGCAGGGGCCATTGGCGAGACTTGTTCGTCGTGGTCGAGAACGATATTTGGTTGCGATTTCAACAGAACGCACACGGCTTACCACGTCCCCCGCATGCTCAAAAATAGTACGCCCAGTAACGGCTACAACTTTTTCTTGAGAATCTATTGGGTGGATTTCAAGAATCATATTGGAGATCCAATCCGGCTCGGGACGAACATCGATATCAGTTATAGCAACCCATTCACCATGGGCTTGTTTAACCGCTAACTGACGGCCTGCCGAGAGTCCTTTGGGCTCTTGAGTGAATATCCTGATTGGAATATCACCCTCTTCTTGATGCCAAGCAAGTAATTTTTCTTTGGAGCCATCGCTTGAACCATCATCGACCGCAATGATTTCTAATGGCCGATATGTTTGGGCTGTGAGAGATTCTATACATCCATCGACCCAATCGATTCCATCCCGAACGCACACAGTGACGCTAACGAGAGGATTTACATTCGGCACTATACCACCTCGAAAAGAGAAAGGAGGAAACGACACCGTTGTTTGACTTCCAGTGTTGTGTATTGAACCACAACACCCCTTCTCGGTTGACCATACAATACCAAGGTACCAATTGGTGCTAAACAATGGATGATGAGAGGTGCTAAATCTTCCTCACCTTCGACTTCCAATACGAGCGTTTCTTCAGCCAATAAGGCCTCTGCAATAGCTTGGTTGAGAGATGGAGTGAGGAAACCTGCAGGGTTTTCAGCATGAATGTGATGGTGGAATTGACGAGGATTAACTTTGAGGCTCTCCTCCAGTTCGGTACGTTTTGTTTGTCCATCAATGAGAGCGATATCGGGGGTGAGACCCATGTCAAGCATGGTTTTTGTAGTGACATCACCAACGGTAATAATCACTCCATGAGGTGATGGCAATCCATCTAATGCTGCAGTCATGCCGATCTCGGGGTCATCCTCAGGACCTTCGAATAATACTCCCATAGGCGTCTTAAGTTCCTTGTCGAGGGCTGCAGCCATTTTCAATCGGCTCTCACGTAACTTCCGAGGTATCCAAGGGTGTCCTTCCTGGTCCATGTGGCCGTTCCGAATTGCAGAGGAACTGATGATTCCTCCTTCGACGGCATCGAGGTGCATCACTTCAATGACATGCAATGGTGCTAATCCGTTCTTTGCCCTTTCTTCGTTTATGAATACACACATGCCAATTGTTTCTGGCGTTGCAACAATTGCATCTGCGGCAGAGTGGTGTCGGGCAGGCCCATAGGCATCATCGAGTTGATGAACTGAAATTTTGCAACCCTGTATCCGTCCAGCCCAATTATGCAATTCATCCATTCTGTCATCAAAGGATTGAACAAATGGTGATTTGCCTTCTGCCATCAAATCTGAGGTGATATGAATTTCAACAGCATCAGCATCTTTGCTTGCAGCATTGAGTAGTAATCGATGGCCGGCATGAAGGCGGTCAAATGTCCCTCCAACTAGGCAGCAGCGAAAACGCCGAGCAGAGGACATAAGACGAGGTGAATTGAACGGCTCTTTGATTGCATCGCTTGTTTAAGAGTCAAGCAATGCGATTTGGCATATAGAATAATTCAACGAGAAGCTGTACCCCGACGCGTAACGGCCCTTTTCATAGCGAAGCTCGAGGGCCTGACCCAGCGTCAGGGTTTATGCTGTCCAGTTGGTTGGTTGTCTCGTGTTCATCCTGTCGTCGCACGAGGACCCATTACCTACCGGTTGGTTTACCGCTTTGCACCGAAGGTCATTCCCCGAAGGGTCACTTCAGTCTTCGATAGCGGACCGTACCATTGGTATCGGACTTCACAGCAATTTTCACAGTAGCTCTGCCAGATGTTGCGGGTACGGCAATCGATTCCTGCGGCCTACCCCTTTTCAAGTCATCGAATTATTCTAATTTCGATGCAAAGGAACGGGCATAGAGTAATGCTCCAATTTCTGGTTCACCTTGGCTGAGTACTTCGAGCCCCATGGGTGGCCAAGAATCTACAGAACGCGCTAACCAACCTACAAGTGGATGCGTACGGCCATAATGAACCGGTTCTTGACGTTCTGAAGTGGCGAACATATCATAGACATCTAACAGTGCAGGTTTCCCTTTTTTGTCTTCGAGGAGTAGAATGTGAAGTACTTCATCGAGGCCCAACCTTCCAGCAGGATACGGAATCGGCCACGCAGGCAACCCTCCACGCTCACCCGCAGGTCGCGTTAACAGTGCTGGCCACGGTAACGGAGTTGCTGCCAACCATCTGCGGCCCGAAGATGAGGTGAGTTGAATCTGTAACCATTCTCCAGCCCATGCCCTCCACCAATCAGATGGAAGTTTAGTCATAATCTTCCGAAGGAATTCCGGAGTAGTGGGTTCATTTGATTCGAGGTTCTCCAACAAAGAACTCCAAAGAGAGAGTATCGAGTCGTGCGGATGTACTTTTGCTGCAGCTTTACATTGTATCAAACACGCCTCAACATGGTTCGACAGAGGTATGCCGATTGGAAATAAAGACTCCAATACCTGTTTCGGTTGTCGAGGGGCATCAACCCATAGGCTGCAAGCCTGTTCGAGAAGGGGATGGAACTCTTCAGGAAGTTGCCCCGAAGCAAGTAAGACGGCCGTTGCCATCCAAGGACCAAGAACATCGTCTTGAAAGAAAGATTCGTATTTGAGTATCGATTCAACATTATTGGTAAACCGTTGTCGAGTTTTTTCCAATGCCAGTAGGCTCCACTCTTCGGATCCCTTCGGCATTGCACTGATTAGTGTAGCAGTTTCACAGAGTTCGATTGGTAGTAAATCAGCCCACCCATTCGGGAGAATAGTTCGTAATCGTATCCAACGTGAAGTTCGGTGCTGATGAGGTGTAGCAATCCATGCAGCTAACGGGTAGGTGCTTTCATTGAGATTCGCCCAGTTTTCATCTCCAGCGGGGTAGTTCGAAAGTGCATGCCAAATGGCTTTTTGTCGGCCAGTATCGAGTTCGGTTTCCGTGAACAATTCTTTGTTCATACCTTCTTCACTGTTCCAAGCTTCCAAGAGTTCCTTTGCAGTAGAAGGTATTTCTTCATGCATATTCTGTACGGATGGACCAGCAGTTGATTGGAGCAACGAAAGTGGTAACAATTTTCCTCGTCCAAGACTGATTGCTGCCTTCATCAAAGTCTTTCGAGTTCGAATGACAGAGGTGGCTGAGATGAGGGGGGAATAGTCTCCGTGAGATGTTATCAGCAACCGACAGCGACCGGAGGATAACATTCTCTCCAAAATACGGCGGTTATCATCGAGAGAATATGGCCATTCAACAGCACATTCTTCAGTCGAATTTTGGAAAAACCATTCAAACAATGCTAGAGCCCCAGTATTTGAAATGCCTGAGAAATTAATATTCGATATTGTACTTCCCTCTCGCCATTCTACAATTCCATAATCTGCAAGTAATTGCCGTTGGAGGGCAATAGATGGAGCATTCCCATCAGGTTGAAGCAAATATGTTCGTAATTCTTCATTTTTACGATTCAGCTTTTCCTCACTTAGGCGAGGGTGTCGGGCTCTTAGCCAATGATAAAGCGCCTCATGCGGCAAATATCGGGCCGTTCGTTGTTGAGGACGCTCTTCAAAAACGAGAGCATTTTTCCTTACTGAATTGAGTGTCATGACTCTGTTAACCGGTAGGCGAAGGTGGGCGTGAATGCCATGCTGAGGAGATATTGCAATATCGGTTCCAGTTGCAGTGCCAAGTACATATTCACCTTGTATCAAAGCATTCGGCAAAGGCGGTGGTGTTTCAGGTTCAGTATACCAGGTTCCCGGGCTGAGCAACCATTCTCGGCTGGTATCGAGTAGAGTTGCATGCAGAATTCCTATACGATCGATTTCTTCAGTCCATTCTTCAAGAGTCCCTCTCAAATTCTGGGTTCGAGGTGCATCAGTCAGTTGCAAATCAGAAAGTGTATACCATCGGATTTGTTCATCGCGTTGAACTGCCCAACGCCCCCCTTGGCTTCCAGTGGAGGTGGAGGGGGTATCCCCTTGGCTTGATATTCCTTGATTTGGCAATGAGAGCAGTCGTGAGCGAGGAGTTTTCACATAACCAAGTAGGAGATGTGCCCCATCTTGACTCAAAACAATCGCTTCGGCTTGAGAGGGGATTTGCGTGAGAAGTGTACGGGTACGCGCTAATGCATCATTTGCTAAACGAGTCCTTCCTGCTTCGTTGAGGCGGTGAACTGCGCCTCGAATGCTGCCTTGATCATCCCGGCTGACTTCTTTTCGTTCACGCAGTTGGCGCAGGGCGAGTGAGGCGTGGGGCATTCGCAATTGTAGCGACTCTGCGATCTCAGAAACCGTGCCCCCTCCGTCCATGAGCCAGTTCAGGACTCGACGTTGATGGCCACTTCGAATCTTTTCCCCTGACATCAAAAGACACCTTGTTCCTGTGCTGGAGACTCTTGTTGATAAAACTTGCAGTTAATTGCACTACTTAGTTACAAATAGTTACACATTTCCACTGGAGAAAGTTTCTTTTTACTTACATCCGGGGCGAGAGGTGTGAAAAAAACACTCAAACAGTATATCAATTGTAACTATCAACTGATTTCTACGGCAAGGGTTATATGAGCACCCTCGGTCATCTGTCTTAGTGGCCGAACTCCTTTGCGGGAAACGGCCTCATGACAGGAGGAATAAAACATGAAAACAACCAGAATCAGAGAAAAGATCAAGAAATTCTTAGGAGATCGACCACGCAATACTGCCGAGATTTTGGAACACATCAACAGTACCATGCGTCATGGTACCACAAGTCAACAACTTGGTAACGTTCTTTCCAAGGACAAGGACATCGTCAAAGTCGGTTATATCAAGCGCTCCGGGATTCTTTCCGGCGGATATGATATTTGTGAATGGGCTACTCGCATCTGGGTTTCTTCAAACTGCCCAGGATGGCAAGAAGGAACTCCAATCATCATCGATAATGATGGCAACGTCACGACAGGAAACAGCACTAGTCGAATTCGCTGAACTCCATTCCGTCGTTCGAAAACCTCTCCGAGGCACCTCTCTCTACTAACGGGGGATTCAATAAGGGGGAGCATTTGGGCACGCCATGGATAACTTGGATAAGACTGAGAACTATACCGTCCGCGACATGAGTTTAGCTGAACAAGGTGCACTTCGTGTTGATTGGGCACGAGCTCGTATGCCTGTAATGGCAAAACTCAAGGAAGAAGCCGAACGCACAAAACCTCTCGCTGGAATGCGCGTCGCTGGCTGCCTTCACGTCACGAAAGAGACAGCAGTTTTGATTGAAACGATCGGTGCAGCAGGTGCTGAAATTTCATGGTCTGGATGTAACCCACTTTCAACACAGGATGATGTAGCCGCTTGGATTGCTTCTGAAGGATACTCCGTCCACGCTTGGCACGGACAATCCAATGAGGATTTCTATTGGTGCATTGACCGAACCCTCGAATTCAAACCAACTCTTACTCTTGACGATGGAGCAGATTTGATTGTCCGTGTTCACGGCGACAAATCGGAATACGCTGCTGGCGTTATCGGCGGAACTGAAGAAACAACAACCGGTGTTCACCGACTTCGTGCAATGGCTGCTGCTGGTGACTTGCGTTACCCCGTTCTTGCTGTCAACGATGCAGTCACCAAGTGGGACTTCGACAACGTCTACGGAACCGGTCAATCAACTATTGACGGAATTCTAAGAGCAACTTCGGTTCTTATTGCTGGAAAAACATTCGTCGTTTCAGGATATGGCCACTGTGGAAGTGGATTGGCAATGCGTGCCCGTGGAATGGGTGCAAATGTCGTCATCACTGAAGTTGATCCTCTTCCTGCTCTTCGAGCAGTTATGGAAGGATACAGCGTCATGACTATGGACGAGGCTGCTAAGATTGGAGATATCTTCTGCACCGCTACTGGAATGGAAGACGTCATCTTTGGTCCTCACTTTGATTCAATGAAAGACGGTGCAATCATCGCCAACACAGGCCACTATGATTGTGAAATCAAGATTACTGACCTTGAAGAGCGAGCAACCTCCGTTCGGACCATCCGTCCAAACAATGAGGAATTCCTCATGCCAGACGGTCGACGTATCTTCTTGCTTGCACGTGGCCGCTTGGTCAACCTTGCAGCAGCAGAAGGTCACCCATCAGAAGTTATGGACATGTCCTTTGCAAACCAATTCCTCTCACTTTGCCGCTTGGCAAAGGAAGGCGCATCAATGGGCAAGCAAGTGTATGATATTACAAAGCAGCAAGACCAAGACTTGGCAACAACCAAACTTGAGACGCTCGGTTTCAGTATTGACGTACTGACCGATGCTCAACTTGCTTACTTGGATGACTACACTGTTGGTACGTGAGTACGAGACTCTCGCTTCTGCGAGGCTGTTCACTGACTTACCGTAACTTCGACTGCACCGTTGCTGTGACTGAGAACCAGTGTGAGCATGCTGGCACTTTCATCCCATGATTGCGATGTCATAGCGCTGGCTAGTGATGCGGTTACCGTTGATGGTTGGCTTGCCCATTTCACAAGACCAATAATTGCTGGGTGGTCAAGATATTCTTACCCGTCTTCTGAATTGACGTTTCCTTGCCCATTCGTGGCAGGGTATTGACGCTCGATTCTCTTTTCACTTCGTTTGCAACTTCTTCAGGTGCGTCTCGCATGGCAAGTTCTTGCTGTAAGAGTTCAGTTCGTTCAGCAGTATCAGTTGCCTTCAAAGATAGCCATGCCTTGTTTGACTGAAGCGCCTTCACAAATGATCGCGTGGCAAGCTGCAGTCATGCGAACAGCAGATTCAGTATCCCGTTGGTGAATATTTCGTCCAGTCGCAGCACCCATACAATTGCCAACGTTCATTTGGTCGTGAAGTCGTTGTAAGAACTCGTCAGCAGGTAAAGAGCCACCACCAGAGCAAATGATACCAGTTCGTCCAGCAGCTTGAGCAGCGATAGCGAGAGATTCCGAGCGAGTCATGCCGTCAAAGGCATTTGGATAATTGACTTTAGCAAAGTCGGCACCAATGCATGCAGCGACACCAGCAGCACCAGCGATGAGTTGTGGGTCCATTTCTTCTGCAACAGCCTTGCCACGAGGATACATCCATACTACGGCAATCATCCCGAGTTCGTGTGCTTGGCGAATAAATTGTGCAGCCTCTGAAAGCATTTCATGTTCAAATTCACTCCCTATGTAAATCGTATAGCCAATTCCGACCACGTTAATACCGTTGTGCGTAAGCGCCATGACATCATCCATATCCCACATTGCTTGAGATATTGGGTCACGCTGATCGGTCTTAACCATGTATGACTTCGAGTTCAATTTGACCAAATAAGGCAGGTCAGGATGGTCTCGCGCATAGTGTGAGATGAGACCTAATTGTCCGGCAAGAACACCGATTGTTCCAGCGTCATAGCATCGCTGTCCAATTTCGAAAAGATGAGCAGGGTCGTTGGAAGTGGCAGGGATTTTCTTTCCACCGTCATAAAAATCAAGGTTCAGATGTTCGATTTTTTGGTCACAAGCAAAAAGGTTCATTTTGCCTGTACCCGCAGTTGCCGCATTCATGTCCCAAATGATTTGATTGACACCTACATTCAGAAC
>JAPKCL010000106.1 GCA_028822955.1 Candidatus Poseidoniaceae archaeon | reverse complement strand
ACAGAGGGTTGTTTTGAATGTAGCGGACTCAATTTGAATACTTCTCTGCATAGTGCCCGTGCAACGATTTGTTGTTCATCCCTCTCTCGCCTTATTGTCCGAAACGAATCGTGCGGTCGATGACAGGCCATCCATTCTCGAAATCCAATCCCCATATGGCGAGCGAACCACTGGAGTCTTTGCCGGAGGCACCGTCATAGAAGTGGTGACTTAGGAAGAGAGTCCCCTCTTCATCTTCGAACACTCCTGCATGACCGGGGCCGTGGAAGCGTTCGTCATCGAGTGTTTCACCGTCAGCATCGATGAACAGCCGCCCTCCCCCCTCATTCAATTGGAGACCTTGGTCGTCAAAGTACGGCCCTTCAATCGCAGTTGAACGCCCGACACGTATGTTGTAGGTGCTGTCTATTCCGTTACAGCATACATCCCAGTTGGTGAACAGGTAATAGAACTCAGGACCACTATAAATGTAGGCTGCTTCAATGTTATTTGGCTCACCTGCAGCGCGAGAAGCAACCATTGTGGCTCGATGGTCATCGGCAGTGATTCTTGTTCCGCCGGATTCTCCCAACACATAGCCGCTGGTCGGGTCGAGTTCGACGAGGTAAATCCCTGAAGTGTGCGATCCGTAGAGAAGCCACATTTCATTTGTGTTGGAATCAAAGAAGACTGCGGGGTCGATGGCAAAGGGGTCTGCCAGTCGAGACTCGGGGTCTTGGCCTTCCGCATTCGTAGATTCGACAACGAAGTCAGTACTGGGCGTCCATGAGAGGTCGCTAAGGTCTCCCGATGAAGTAGCGAAACCGATGCGTGAGACTCCGGTATTTTCGTCCGCCGAAACCGCCGAGTGATACATTAACAATTGCTCATCATCCCACGGCGCAACTATTGTACTCGGGGCCCAGTAGTTTTGAAGTGGCTCTCCTTCATCGTCTTGAAAGTCCCAAGATGGTGCTTCCTCGTACAGGAAATCGGCCAGGAATTTCCAGCTGTTGCTACTGTCTTCAAACATCCATGTCTCTACTGCACTCGCCGCCAAAAACACTTGACCTTGGTGGCTTACCATTTGGCCCGGGTCGTGAACCCCGTCAAGAATGATAGGCTCGAATTCGGAGGAATCAGTCGCAACATCAAGGCAACCTGCCAAGGGTGGCATCAGCATCAACGAAATCAAACAGAAGGCACGCAGTGAGTAAGTCATGAGATTCCCTGTTTCCGCTGAATGGAGGGCATCTCTTATGGGTTCGCTTTGCTTACTCATCAATCAAAGCAGACTGCTGTAGTCTATACGATTGCCACTTTACCTGTAAATCTTAAAATATTGGTTTTTTTACTCGGAGGTGAGAAAGGTTTTAGGGTGCCCTAAATCTCGGACCGGTATGCACCTCCAAGGATGTTGCGGCGTTTGCGGCGTTTCGATGGAAGTCGGATGGGTCGCATGCCCTTTTTGCGGGTGGCAACAATCCAATCTGTTGGACCCCAATCTCTCTATCATGGAACTCGCGCAAAACCTTTCTTCTCCTAGTTGTACTTCGGACTGCAGTTCTCGTAATAAAAAAGCCAAATCTAAATGCTGTAAACGCTACAAAAAGAAAAGTAAGAAGGGCCCTTGTAAGCGATGCCCGAAAACTTCAGTTTCTGATAATTTAAATTTCACTTCACATTGAGTTTACTTTCACAACCCAACCACGATACAACATCACCTTCGAGAACGATGGGATAGTTGTGGGGTTAAGTTTGAGAATCATCCGGAGGGTTTCTACGGGGGGACTCTCCCTGACGTCATGTTCATTCGAGTGGGTTTTCGGGTATTATACCACGGTTCTCACTCATTGGAAGTTCTTGTAACTCGGCAAAACTCAATTGCCTAAGAGGTAATGCACTTAATGTGTTCAATCGTTCTTTCATAACCATTCGGACGTGAAACTCGATTCTCCCCTTGCTGCGTGTTAAATCGTAAGAAAGTGGATTGAGTGATTCGATGACTTGTGATCCAAATTCATCTCGAACATACGACCCTCTCCATATTGAGTAACCCCACCGGAAAGCAATACCAACTACTGCAGCTCCATACAGAAGAGTAAGTACGGTTAGAGCAAATAGGACAGCGTTTCCATCTCTCGCTTCATCGAGTAAATTTCGTGCAATTAAAAACAGTAAACCAATCCCGACAAGTGGCTTTAGAATGCTTTCCAGCCATTGGTCGACAGGAACTAAACGACCTTTGGACGGGTCAACAAATACCAAGTCCGATTCAAATGCTGCATTCAGCACACCCAATGCTCCGAGCAAGATAATGTAAAGTCCGGTTGAAAACAAGATTTCGACTCCCCAAGAATCGAGGTCAAAGGTCCAGTGAACCATGAGCCAAGCGAAAAGTCCCAAAAAGGCACCTTGCGGTACATGATTAAAGTGAATAACATGCTGTGAGAATTCATTCATTTTTGCCTTTTCATCTGCTAAACCTCGGTGAGGTTTTGGTATGTGAATAATCTGCCAGTGCATCAGTTGTTCAATGGCATTCAAACCTCGAACGAGCATTCCTTTGCGGATGAATATGTATTCAATAATCAACAGAATCGGGAGGCCAATTAAGATGACAGGGAGTGCCATAATTACAGCTAACGGGAAGATGATGATGGCCGGTAACAAAAGGAAATGTGACACGGTTAACGGGTGAAAGAGGTCCGCCTCAATGAGTCGCTGATGGCTTGGACGGATGTGTAGGCTTCGAGCAATATCATCCAGGGTTGCACGAAACGGTGCGACTTGCCTGCCCGCATCAATAATTTGTAATACGGTATTTCGATATTGTGATGCTTCATGACCCACACCAATAAACAGTCTCCATCCAAGACGCATTGGTAACGCGAGCAATAATGGGATCGACAGTAAACTGGCTGCCCATATTAACGAACTCGTATCAACAGCAGCCATGAGTCTCATCCCTCCCACTTGGAAGGAGTGTTTCAAACATCGGGTTCATGGAAACCGTTTGGCTAAGGTTGATGGCCTTGATGAAGAACCACTGTCTATGGCGAGAATTGCAGTGACAGACGGTATGGCAAAAGATGCAGTCGTTTTGTTGGAACAAGCAGGACACGAAGTGGTTCTTGGTTTCATCGAGTCTGCAGATTTACTGGCAGGAGCCCTTTCAGAATTCGATGCTATTATCGTCCGGAGTGCTACGAAACTTCCAAAAGAAATCATTGAACGATCGGGTGACCGATTGAAAGTCATTGGGCGTGCTGGAGTTGGTGTCGATAATATCGATATTGCCGCTGCTGCCGCTTTAGGAATTCCCGTTGTGAATGCTCCTCGTGCTTCGACTCAATCCGTCATTGAACTCACTGTTGGACATTTACTCGCATGCCTCCGGCATATTCCACGTGCAGACCGAGGTATGCGCGAAGATAAGTGGGAAAAGAAAATTATGAAAGGTACCGAACTTTTTGGTAAAAATCTCGGCTTGATTGGCTTTGGTCGTATCGCACAAGGCGTTGGCTCGATTGCTCAACTGTTTGGTATGGAAGTTCACACCTACGACCCGTACCTTCCAGCAAAGGTTGCTAAGGCTCAAAACACCACTTTGCACAAGAATGTCGATACTTTGTTTCAAGCATGTACTCACATCTCGATTCATTGCAACTACAATGATGAAACCCACCATTTGGTAAATTCAGAACGTATTGCTCTCATGCCTGGTAAATCACTTGATGGAATTCCATGTGGTAATCACATCGTCAATTGTGCACGAGGTGGAATCGTCGATGAAGAAGCGTTGTTGGAAGCACTCAATTCGGGCCAAGTGGCCTCAGTTGCTTTGGATGTGTTTGAACAGGAGCCAGTCTCATCAGGGAACAAACTCGTTCAGCATCCAAACTTCCACGGAACTCCACATATTGGTGCGGCAACCCTTGAGGCTCAAGCACGGGTTGGACGTGACATTGCCCACGCAATCATGACGGTGCTTGGTGGTGAACAAGCAGAAACCACAGTTAATTCACATTTACTCAAGTGACACTTTCAGTTCTCTGCACCGTGGGTCATATCAAACATAGATGTCCTTACGCGCAAAATCTAGGATATGCGTCTTTTACGTTCTTCTCTCCAAAGCCTCCACTCGCAATTTTCACAACCACTTGAAGATTTACCGAATGAGTTCAAACCTCCAGAAAAATTGCTCTACCTCACTCCACATTTTGAGATATTTTTGTGTGAAGACTACATCAACTTCAAACACCGGAGACAATATTCTCAATACATGTCGGGAGGACAGACTCCTAATCCCCAAGGGGAAGTCTCTTCTTTCAAAGAACGGATTTTAGTCCATTGTGATCTTGATGCCTTTTTTGCCGCAGTTGAAATCCTGCATCACAATCTTGATCCTGAAAAGCCTCTCATCATCGGCTCAGACCCACAAGGAGGCAGGGGCAGAGGTATTGTATCAACTTGTAATTATGCAGCGCGAGCATTTGGTATACATTCCGCTATGCCCGTCAGTGAAGCTTGGCGCCGTTGCCCCGGACACCCCTTTGGTCCAGGGCATTACATTCGAGGGAGCCGTGGACTGTACAGTCGTGCTTCGCGACAGGTGATGAGCATACTGAAAGAACCAGCCGAGTTTTTTGAAAAGGCGAGTATTGATGAAGCATATTTGGATATCACAGAGCATGTTGGTGGTGACTGGGATGTTGCGTATGCACTGTGCCGTACGCTTCAGAATACGATTGAGCAAAAAGTCGGACTCACAGCATCGTTTGGAATTGCCCCTACGCGTATTCTTGCGAAGATGTCGAGTGAAGTGAACAAACCCAAAGGCATCTTTCGAATTCTTCCAGATGAAATCGCTGACTTTTTTGAAGGCCGTTCACTCCGTGATGTTCCAGGGATCGGTCCTAAAAGAGCCACACAACTTGCTGAATGGGGTTTTGTTACGGTCGATGAAGCCTATGTTCTTGGAGAACTCGCCTTAGGTCGGATGGCCGGTGAGCGATTTGCACACTGGTTAACCCGTGTTGTTGATGGAACTACGAGTTCCGAAGTGAGTCAACTGCGTAGCCGTAAATCAATTGGTAAAGAGCGAACTTTTTCATCCGACCAAACAGACCATGAAGCGGTTCTTGACGTACTACGGTCACTCACCCATCGTGTCCTCAAACGTTCGAAAGAAATGGGGATTTCCGGCCGATTAGCCGAGGTTAAAATCCGCTATACCGGTTTTGAAACACACACACATGGTCGTTCTATTCCAGTGGCAATGGATGAGCCCGACGTCTTTCTTCGTTTGGCAGAACACCTTTTTGCAACTAATGTCCAACACAATCGAGGGTTGCGTTTAGTCGGTTTCCGACTTGGGCAGTTAGATATGCCACCCACACGACAAGCGATGCTTCTTCTTCATGAAGAAGAGTAATCATTCTAAGTGGTGCATGCGTGTGAGAATCGCTGTGAAATCCGACAATTGTTCTGGGATTTCTATACCAGATACTGGCTGGTTCAATGAAATGCCCTGTTCTTTCTTTGAGTTCCATGTATCTCCGTTAAACGCTTGAACGGCAGCTGAAAGGTTTCGCAAACGGTCTCCTTCTTCTGTTCCTAAGAATACTGAAGGTTCAGCAGGTGAAGGGAATGAATGAACTTCAACTGCGGATGTTCCATAGATGCTTTCGGAGATGTGGTGCGTGAAGAACGGGCAGACCGGGGTAAATGCTGACATGAAGTCTCGAACAATGCGGTGAAGTGTCCAAGAAGCAGCAACGTCATCATCGTAAAGACGTGATTTCACCATTTCGAGATAATGGCTCGGTAGGACACCAGTTCCAAAGGTTTTGAGAGCCTGGGTTGCTGAGTAAATGTCGAGGTTCTCCCAAGCAGTTTTGACCGTATCCAGTATCGTATTGAATTCAGCCAAAATCCATTTGTC
>JAPKCL010000105.1 GCA_028822955.1 Candidatus Poseidoniaceae archaeon | reverse complement strand
CTGTTGCTACGAGTTCACCCAAATCTTCCGTGAGTCCACCAAGCATTCTGCTTACATTTTGATACGAGCGTACACGGAACACATTTGCTCCATTGAGTTCGAGTAAAACTGCTACTTGGTGCAGAACCGTAGCGATTTGGTTCCGAGAAAAATAAGGTGGACCGTTTGGTCGTGCCTTCGGGAGTGTGAAACCGCCCCCTGCCATGGTGTCTGATACACTCTACCCTTCTCAAACATTGCTCTCTTCATTCTCAACGAAACTTCAAGTTGAAAAACCACAAGTCCTACGCCTTACCATGGTCAGTGCAGATTCCATCGAACTTCTGGCCGAGTTGCTTTGTGGTATTTCAGCACTTTTGTTCACCTTTATTGCCACTTTTTCACGCTCAGAGAAAGCAGAAAACATTGTACAAAATATAATTGCATTTTGCTTGATTGCCGCAGCTGCTGTGCTTTGGTGGCTTTCACTTTCCGGTGGAGAATTGTGGGGCTCGAATTATCTTCCAAAACCACTTTCGTTAGTCTGTATTGTCATTGCGATATCTGCACGAATGAATATCAAAGGCGAAAATGTCTCCTTTGGAGCGAATCCACATACCATCGGTAAATTGGACGAAGAAGAGTAATCAGATAATCTCGCCACGAGGTTGTGACGAATCGGTATCGACGGGTTCAGTACTCGCTGCTTCCTTTTTCATTTTGTTATCGATGAAGGTACGCATGTACTCAGGAAGTTCACCGTTGACAAAAATCACATCGTTAATGTGGTCAAGTTTCTTCAAAGAATAGTAAATTTGCATGGCGGTCATTGGTGTTGAGGAACATCCAGTGCATCCCCCATCGAGGGACAGCATGATGTTTCCGTCTGTTGTGTCGAGGACAGTCACGACGCCATCGTGTTCATCAAGGATCTCTTGGACTGGACCGATTTCGGCCAAGACTTCCTCTGCGGTGATGCTCATTGTTCCAGTGCTGTAGTATCTCCCCTTTGAATAATTGCTTGTCCGAGTTCACATTTCTCTTATCTACGGCATCAATCGGTACCCCCCAAAAAGCAGTGCAGGGAGGGTTTTTTTTGGGGAACCACTTATGAAGGGTTCTTTGGTCGGCGGCATTACAGGTGTTCTATAATGATGGAAAATATACCAATAATTGCTGCTGCAGCAGGTCTTGTCGGACTTGTGATTGCGTTTATACTGTATCAACAAGTCAACAAAGTGAAAATTGATGACGAAAAAGTTGCCAGTATTACCAAAGAAATTCAAGAAGGCGCAATGGCTTTCCTTGTAGCCGAATACAAAGTTCTCGCTATTTTCGTAGTAGCTGTCGGTGCTCTTCTTGCCTTTTTGAATAATATTGATACTTCTCTTGCTTTCTTTGGTGGTGCAATTGCTTCGGTCATCGCAGGATTCTCTGGAATGCGTGCGGCTACTTCTGCGAACGGCAGAACTACAATGGCTGCAAAGACCGATGGTCGTGCAGGTGCTTTGGCAGTTTCGTACAACGGTGGGGCTGTTATGGGTCTCTCAGTTGGAGGACTTGGACTTCTCGGAATCTCACTGGTCGCTTACTGGCTTGGTGCTGGTAATGAGAATCCTGACCTCTCTGCAGCTGCAGGATTCGGAATGGGCGCATCTTCTATTGCTTTGTTTGCTCGTGTTGGTGGCGGTATTTACACCAAGGCTGCTGACGTTGGTGCAGACCTTGTCGGCAAAGTCGAAGCAGGAATTCCTGAAGATGACCCTCGTAATCCTGGAGTTATCGCAGACAATGTTGGCGACAACGTTGGCGATGTCGCTGGAATGGGTGCAGATATCTTCGAATCTTTCGTTGGTTCAATTATCGCAGCAATGATTATTGCAAGTTCCGAAGGCTTCGGCGGCGCAGGATTTACTGGTGCATCCGACTATATCATGATGCCAATTATGCTTGGCCTCATTGGCTACCTTGCTTCGATCGTTGGTGTCTTTTCCATGTACATTCTCAAGAACGGCAAGGATGCAGCAGCGGCTCTTCGTAACACTACTTTCATTGCAGCAATTCTGTTTTGGGCTGGTGGCTATCTTTCCATCAACCAAGGCTGGATTGATGTAGTTCCTGGCGTCATGCACTCAGTCGTTCTGGGTAGTATCGTCGGTATCCTGATTGGAATTGTCACAGAATACTATACTGGTATTGAACCGGTTTTCGGAATTAAAACCAAGGCTATTCAACACATTGGACACATGTCAAAAACAGGTCCAGCAACCAATGCTATCGCTGGTCTTTCTGTTGGTATGATGTCGACCTTCGTTCCAATCTTGCTTATTGCAGCTGGAATCCTCGGTGCAAACCACTTCGGCGGTTCAGAATACGGGCTTTACTGTATTGCTATGGCTGCAATGGGTATGCTCGCTACAGTCGGTGTCACCATGACGGTCGATGCTTACGGCCCAGTTGTTGACAATGCAGGTGGAATCGCTGAGATGAGCGGTCTAGGTGCAGATGTCCGAGCAATCACTGACGAACTCGACACGATTGGCAACACAACTGCAGCAGTTGGCAAAGGATTCGCAATTGGGTCTGCTGCTTTGACAGCACTTGCATTATTTGCAGCCTACATGGCAGCAATTGGTGGTGACATGAACTTATCACTCGATAACCCCCTGGTTGTCGTTGGACTTCTCATCGGTGGCGGTCTACCCTTCGTAGTTGCTGCAATGACCATGACTTCAGTCGGAAAGGCTGCGGGCGATATGGTTGTTGAAATCCGTCGACAATTCGCTATCATGCGAAAGGCACTCGAAGCAGATACTCCAGAAGGTGTTGACGTTTCTGATGTCTCGACTTGGCCTACTCAAATTGAAGCCGAAGGGACCATGTATCCTGACAGCGCTTCCTGTGTTGATATTTCTACCAAGGCTGCCCTGCGAGAAATGGTCGGGCCTGGTGTTGTTGCCATCCTCGCTCCAGTCGCCGTAGGTATGGCACTTGGTTGGGACGCACTCGGCGGTCTTCTTGCTGGTTCTTTGGTCACAGGTGTTCTCATGGCTTTGTTCATGGCCAACGCCGGTGGCGCTTGGGACAATGCTAAGAAAGCAATCGAACAAGGTCATATTGAAGGTGCAAAGAAAGGCGATGATACTCACGAAGCAGCCGTTATCGGTGATACTATTGGAGATCCATTCAAGGACACTTCCGGTCCTTCACTCAACATCCTCATCAAATTGATGTCCATCGTTGCAGTGGTTCTGGCTGGAACCGGTCAACTCACTCAAAATGGACTTCTTTGAAGACTTCTCGAAGCGTTAGCCTCATGAAGAATGCCCGTTAGGGTCGAATCATGGGACGAAGGTTACAAGCCAGCGTAATGTTGCTGCTTTTACTGTGTACCAGCGTTTTGGCTGGTTGTACAACTGGAACTCTAGCGTCTTCTGGAAATGATTCCACAACCGAAGAACAGAAACTACTTCCCGAATGGGAAGTAGGTAATCAGTGGCTTTACACCTTCATTACTCCACAATTTGGTGAAGACAGTGCTCGGTTAGTCGTCGCAGAAGTAGATTCCGAAGAAGGCGTTTACCGACTTGGAATTTCATCTGAACGTGAAGCACAGCGCCACGCTGTTATCAATCACAATCCATTCATTGGAAGAATAACCCTTGATGGATTATCCGTTTATGAGAACGGTGATGTACAACCCGTGTTCTCGTTCCCATGGACTGTTGGCGATACATGGGAGTTCACATTGTTCGGTCAAGATTGGACGGCTACAACAGATTCGATTAACAACGGTAATGCACGAGTTTCAGCCACTTCTGACGAGGGGCATGAAATCTCCTACGTCTTTAGTGGAAGCAAAGGATTCCTCGAAAACTTTGTTTGGAGTGACGCAGATGGTGTTCGACAATTACGAATGGACCTCAATGTGGCTCGAGAGAGTTACAGTGGTGATGTCTACTTTTACAGAGCTCGCGACTTGCTCGATAGTCTCTATGAAGAAAACGACCAAGAGGTGTACGACACATTCCTCGATGAAGGGCATCCCTCAGAAGGTAATTGGAATACCTTAGTTTGGTATTTAGATGTAGAAATTGCGAGTAATGGCCCAAGTTCGGGTTCATTATCAATGAAAGACCATGCTGGTGCTTCGCCTTTGACTCGAGCATGGGGAGCTGGAGCAACTGAGAAAGGTGCTATCGGTACCATTCCATCAAACTCTGGGGAGTATTCGCTTACCGTAACAGTGCGCGGCCCAGGTTCCTTTGTCCACCTACGTGTTGCCGGAGCACTTGTGTTCCAATGGACACTGTGAGGTGTTCCTTTGCCGACGCTTATCATGATGCATGGGATGACTGGCGATGCCAGTATGATGCGTCCTTTTGCTGAAAAAATACTTCCAGAAGGTTGGACCTTAATCGTTCCAGAAGCACGTTATAATCATCCACTTCGTGGCCGGACTTGGTGGCGCTATGAGGATGAAGATGCTGATGCTACTCGACGAATGACTCTTTCTCGCAGAGAACTAATCGATGTTGATTCTTCTCTTTCCCAACTCGAACAACTGATTGCTGAACAAGCACCACTTGGCCCTTTGGTCGTTGGAGGCTTTTCACAAGGTGGTGCAATGGCGCAAGAAATGTTACAGTTGCCACTTGCTGACCGAATCGTTGGTGTAGTGGCGATGGGTACTCGCTTGGTTCGAGAAATGGAACTTCGACTTCGCCTTGCAGAGTTAGAGCCAAAACATCTGTTTTGGATGCATGGTGAACGTGATTTGCGGGTTTCCATTCAAGATGGATGGGCTGTTGCCCACGTCTTTGAATCAGCGGGTTGGGCTATGGAATTGATTGAGCATCCAAAGGGTCACATGATCCCAATGGAACATCATGCTGCGCTGAAGGAATGGTTAACTGCGTTGTCTCAAATACGGTTGTAATTGGTCATAACCGCCAATGTACACGGGTTGTTCACCTTTGATGTCAAAAATGACTGGGACAGTACGATGACCTGTTGCTTCGACGATTTTCTGACGCAAATCAGGAACTTCATCGAAATTGAACTCGGTGAATGAAAGTTCTTTCCGGTCCAGTAAACGCTTGGCTGCAGTGCAATAGCCGCAGAAGTTTCCCGTGTAGATGAGGAACTCTGTATCGATTTGTTTGGCTTGTTCAACGAGAAAATCTTCGCTCATGTAATCAACTATGAGGCAGCCTACTTGAGGCTATGCCCTACTGTGACACAACTTCGTATTCAGGAGAGTTCTCATCACTCACGAGGAATGCATAGATGTGTGATAGAGAGTCTTGAATTTTATCCGGTTGGATACGATAGACTTTGGTCTTCACACCAAATTTCGCTCCCATTCGGCTCAACACTTCCACTGTTAGCGAGCCAAGTCCGTGAACATCATCGAGAGCAACTCCTGATTTTGCTCCTTTTCGCATGACTCCTTGAGTTGAGGATTGGTCGGTGATGACCACCATTCGTTCGATAGCGGCGCCCTCGATCTCATCAAGGGCTTGGCGCATCAAGCCAATTGTACCAGTTAGGCGTTCGAATGGGTTTGGTAAATGGTTGTCATAACTTTCGACTACGACGACATTGGCATCTTGAATTCGACGCACTGGGGTACACCCTGATTGGATGAGGTGGTCTAGAACTACCTTCCCTCTTCCGAAGTAAAGTAGTCGAGGCATGGTAAATCCAAACGATTCTTAGTGATGTTCTTTGCCCTCTATCCCAACGAAAGTATTATGTTAAATCGGGTCGGAATTACATATTATGATTCGAATAAAAAGCACTTCCCAACGGAAGGATAAAAAGACATCACTCCTACCCAAATCCATGTTAGCGGAGCGTAAGCACAAACTGGCCTCGATTATGACCATGATGATGTTCATCATGTCGGCAATTTCATCTGCGCAAGTCATGTTTCTTGACCTCGGTATCGAAGATGAAGA
>JAPKCL010000104.1 GCA_028822955.1 Candidatus Poseidoniaceae archaeon | reverse complement strand
GAACGGTAAGCAGTGGCTTGGGTCGAGCGCACATTTTCATGGCACAGACACATTATCAAGAACAATTCAAACAATTGCTTGGAGGGACTGCTTGGCCAGGGACATTAAACCTCTCGATTAAAGGCCAGGACTTGATTAATTATATCGCATTGCGGAAAAAATCAGGCATTGACACACTTGATGCATCGGATGAAGATCGTTTGGCTGCATCAACACTGGATGTTTCAATGTATGATGCTCATCGAGTCCGTGGATTTCTACGCGACGGTGTCTCTTTTGGTGGTGCAACTGCCTTTTTAGCAGTCTTAGAATACAATGGCGAGACCGTTGAATGTTCTATGCTCATTCCTGACTTGACACGACATACCGATGTGGTCGAAGTGATTGCATGTGCTTTTTTGCGTGAAAAACTTTCACTTGAAGATGAACATATCGTTCAAATCACAGTCAAGTGATGGTATGTTTGACGATTGGCAACTCGCCAATTTCTGCCCATTCCTGATACAAGAGGCTCTTGAGTTCATGCCGAGCACCTTCTCTCCATCGCTTTCTCATCGTTCGTTCTACAGCCGGTCCAGTTGGTGGTGCAGTAAATGATGTCACTTCGGATTTGGTCATTGGCAATGGCACTTCGTCCCAATCGACTCCCCAAAGAATGAGCCAGTCAGGTGGCGCAACACCAAAATCCGCTTCGATTTCTGGGTGTTGAATCGCTTGAAGCACATCATCTGGTTCAAGGTCACCAATACACATTCGATGCAACGCCATTGCCGTTCGGCGAACTTGATTCCAAAGAAACGCCTCACCTATGATCTCAAAACCAATTGTTCGGCCATCGACAATCCATGGTGTGCATGAAAGTATTGTTCGCATCGGGTTCTTGCCCTCTTCTAAGCGTGCGAAATTTGTCGCATTGTATGTTCCTTCGAACATCTTTAACCATTCAACAAATTGTTCACCCGGGTTTTTCCAAAACTCGATACCCTCAAGTCGATAGCGATACACTCGATGGTTCGCCATTCGTGGATTCCAATGTTCATCAATTTCACGAACATCTAGAAAGGCGATATCTTTTGGTAATCGATCGTCCAAAGCTCGAATCATTTTACGAGGTGTCAATGCCTCCCAGAGTTCTCGTTCAATTCGGACTACGCCCCCATTGAGGCGTACATGGACGCCAGCATCTGTTCGGCTTGAAAGTACGAGGTTATGCTCAGTACTCGAGGAATCTAACCATTTGAGGCTGCGAAATACCCGAATCAATTCACCTTGAACTGTTTTGACATCAGGTTGAATCTGGCTTCCATGGTATGCATCACCGAGGTAGCCAATACGAAAGGCGAGGCGAACGCTCTGGTCCGCCATACGTCCACCTCAATCTTCACTTTGTAGAATCTCAACTGCGTCTTCAGGAGAATATCCTAATCCGCCTATCGACCAGATGAGAGCTTGCTTCAACCATGGTTGAACCATTGGATTTTTTCGGCTTGGGTCCATAACTTCGATTGCATCGACGATGTTTCGACTTGCAGTAAACAGTATTTCGTCCACTGGGATATCTTCGAGTTCAAGGCGACGAGCATAGCGCTGAAATTCTTTCACTGCGACAGGTATACGACGGCATTCCAGTGCAAAAGTTGCGAAATCACCAATGTATTCCATGTTCTCTTCATCCATTTGCATGGCCTTTTTGTAAGCCATCATAATTTTACCACCAGGGATAACATCCTCTTGAGCTTCAGTATTTTTCATGTTTGCAAACTCTGCAAACATATGGTGAACTTCTGCATTGGTCTTGTGAATTCCCATCATTTCATCCAGGTCAGCAAGAGCACCATCAAGGTCTCCACTGCGTAGTTTTTCGATTGGCCCTTGGAGTATTTCTTCATTGCTCATATTCTCGCCTCTATCTCTACGCGGTCGTATTCAGTTCTTGAAACCCTCGTTGTTACAATTAGGAATCAATTCTCTTCACTTGTGGCGACGATTGTGTCCTTTAGGTCACGCAAAAGGTTTGATTGGCTGTGTTCCTTGTGTTTTTCATTAAGAAGTGCTTTTGCCTTTTCCCAGTTCCGAATGTTGTACATACAGTGCTTTGGATCTGGACGGACGACCCGTACAGTTCGCTGGTAAGTGAGCAGTCCAATAACTGAACGAAGGATGCCTTTACCAGCCTTCTCAGCAGCCGAGTCGCCTTCTCTTTCAGTGGTTCCCGGGATAGCGCCAGCAATTCCTGGGCCAGTGTTCTCTTCAACAATTCCAACTCCAGAATCGGTGAGAATGGTCACGGTAGCAAAGCCAAGAAGGGTGCCAACCGGTGAACGTTCAACCATGACTTCCGAAATACGATCGAAGAGGATACGGCGATGTGAACGAGAAAGTAAGAAACTGTGTTCGAAAATAACAGCATCCGTGGTGACTGCGTAGTGGAAGCTTCTCTGATAGTAGAACGTCAAAGCCATGTAAACTCCGACAAAGCCTAATCCGAATATGGAGTAGTTATATTCATCAAGTGGGATAAAACCTCCAATCGGTTCTGACATGAAAAGATCAGTAATCCAAAACAATACATCGTCCAATTGAATCACAACTGGAGTCAAAGAAATGATGAGAAGTCCGATCGTGACCCAACGTCCAGATGTCGATGAATTCACCAAACGGTTCATCCACGTGATGAACAGCATGACAAAGACAAAACCGAACGGCCATTCTTCGCCACCGGATACGTCGATAAGAGTCAATGCAATTTTCATGAATCCACTGGAATCTTCTGAAGAGAGTGAATTGGCATTGTCGAAAATAAAGTGAATCGCAAGGACCAGTATTCCAAGTAAATACATACCAAGGAAGGCAAACGTGCTCGGACGCTTTGTCAATAATACCTCTTCTCCAGATATCAAGCGGAAGGTCTTCGCCAAGCGTGCTTGTTCAGCCTCTTGCTTTGCTTCATCTGTTGTGTTAACATCAGCTTTTGGCTTTTCAGTGGCATCGGATTCTTCGCTCATAGCAATCTCTCCTCCGCCTTGTCTAGCACTCCACGCACATAATACCTTGCACTGTACAACATCCAAACGATGGTGTAAATATTCTTTTTCAAGTTGCGGTCAGTGCAATAATCCCCAAGAATGTTCAGCATTCCCTCTTGCCCATTCATAATCGGATTCTTTTCGTGTTCCAAATTCATCTTGAATTCGAAGGTATTTCATTTCAAGAGGGTATTCATTGTAGGTGAGGTGGGATTTCAACCCTCCACGGGTTGGCTGGTTAAAGGTCCAATGTGCTCGCTCAATTGCCTGCACGCGAAGTTCGATAATTGTGCGACCGTTCCACATTTTAATTTCAAAAAGAGGCAAAGGTGCTCCAGGGCTTTGGCCGTGTTCGCCTTCGGTTAAATCCGAGGACATTTTCCGCACAACAACTTTAGTGAAACGTTCAGTTCGTTTGTTGATCGGGTCGTGAAATAAACCACCCTGTGAGAGTCCAAGGTGGCCCGTATCACGTCGTTTCCAAGGTCGATTATCACGTGCACTGACCGTGAAGGAAACGTGAGGAAGGAACCAATCGATGTATGTTCCATCGTTGAGATGCAGCATGCCCCAATACCAAGGAACTGAAGGAGCCTGTACACATACTTTCTGAAAATACGCAGTGCCTGATACTTCTTCATCATCTAATTTCCCATGGACTCGAGTACCATGGAGCCGGAGAATGTCATAGCCCATATTTGCGGCGTAGTTAGCACTCGCTTGACGGGCAGTTGATAATGCAGGATTCCAAGGGGTGAGGTGAAGGTCGAACTTTTTTGGAACTTTGGGGTGTGACGCACCTTCATCGGTTGATAATTGAATCCAAAAAGAACTCAAGTCACTCTTCAATCCCATCGAAAGGTCTTCTTTCAAAAGTGGTACAACTGCGCCACCTCCTTGACCGGACTGGGTTGACTTCCGAGGCCAACTCGAATGGGTATCTGGCAGTGTAATGATGCGGCATATTTGTTGAATAATAGGTTCGTGCATTCGCTTTCCATCGAACCACCAGGCGCAAACCATTCCATCCAATGCCATCGCCTTTTCAGCATCAAACCCAGGTCTTCCCTCCGGCATCCATGGCATTCCATTAACCTCTACCAGAGCGTTATCCTTGGTTGACCAGAGAACCATCAGTTGACGGCCACTCGGACGTCCATCCGGGTCATCAAGCATAACCAACCACCACCACCAGTCCCATGTGAGGTGGTTGAGTGGTGGGCGGTCTTGAAGAGTCCAAAGTTTCGAAAGGTCTCCGGCGAAATTTGTCATCTCTGACATTATTGAATCTCCTTCCCCTTGAACAGTGCTCCACCAATAAACCAGAATATTGCAGCTTGGAATAACAAGACTAAGGTGGCAATTATTGAGCCCGAGAACGGTGAAAGACCGAGGCCAGGTTTGGATGAAAAGAAGTCAAGTGGTGCAGAACCTTCGAGTGAAGACTCAAAACCCCACCCGCCATTTCCTTCGCCGCCCCAGTTACCCATCAAGATAAATAAATCAAGGTTTGGCCAAACCAGCATGGCAGCAGAATCAACAATCATTAATGCCCACCCAATGACCGAAAACCTCAGCAAAAATGCATCAGGTGCACCCATTGAAAGTAATGCCATACCCAATTCCCACGCTGCAAATGGTATAGCGAGAATAATTCCATACTTCCATAGTACTCCAAGTGCATTGAACAACATACCATACACGAGTGTCGCCATCATTGTGGCAAAGATTATTGCTAACCAAACGCCGAGATCTGCAAATCTGAAGAATGCATCACCTGAGCCTACGAAGCCCGAAATGAGTGCGCCGAGGATTCCAAGAACAATGACGTATGGCCAAACTATGCCGAGGTATCCCAATGTGCGGTATAGGAATACTTCTGAACGAGCAATTGGTTTTGCTAGCATGAAATGCATAGTTCCTGAAGTCATTTCATCACGAATAAGCCCAGTTGCCATGAAGAGGGGCAAGAATATACCAAGTAACAGTACGAAACCTAATTTCCCAATAGAGAGAACAAATGCTAAGTGGATTGCTTCACGTGAATATGCATCTTCATCGGGGTCTTCATCAACGCCATAGTCTGCAGAAACAAAGGTGTACACATTGCCATCTGACGACTTGAAATATTCGACAATAATATCACATGGTATGCCATTATTATTGGTATCTTTTTGTGAACTTGTTCTGTTTGAATTCAAACAATCCCCATCATCATCGAAGCCTGTTGTCTGGGTTCCGATTTTGGCGGTAATGTCCCAATCAAAGTCATCTTCATTGATGTACATTGACGCCGGTTCAGGTTCAATTGGGGTGTCAAATAATCCTGGGTGCGACTCACTATCCCAAGGGTCAGTGCCTAAACGGATTTCTTGGCCCTTTGGATATCCATCGTTATCAAAATCGGTAGAATCGCCATCGTTGTCAATCGACTCAAATTCAGAACCCATCACATCGATATAGATTAAGAAAATCAAAGCTAATGCGGTGAAACCAACGCCAAGTACAACCCAAGTGGATGTCTTTGTTCGATATTGTCGTAGAGTGAACTCGACAATGGCCGAAGCCTTACGATCAAAGGCACGGTAAACTGTATCTGGCTTGGTTGCCATCACATCCTACCTCCCGAAGTCAAGTAGCCCAAAATTGAAGCTAAATCATCATCCGGATTATCGATCGTGAACACTTTGTGGTTATTATCGACAATGATTCGAGGGAGTTGTGAATGAATAGCCCCCAAATTATGTGTTTGAATCGAGAGATTTTTGCCATCCGGGAAAGAGATTCCAAACACTTCGTTGATGTCAATGACATCCTTTGCTAGTTTCTTTGGGTTATCCGATTGAATGGAAATTCGATGAGGGATTTTATCGAGGCGTTCTCGAATTGAATGGAGATTACCTAAGGCAAGCAACCTTCCTTGATGCAGAATCACAATC
>JAPKCL010000103.1 GCA_028822955.1 Candidatus Poseidoniaceae archaeon | reverse complement strand
ATACAGACGGCCAAGAAAACTCATGGTATCGTAACGAAGGTTCCAATTCCGAATGGCAAAGATTCGACGAGTAAAACTATAGAAGCGTCAACAGTGAATCCCGTACTTGCATACTATCTCCATATGTCATGGTGTTCATAATTGAATTGAATACTGGAGCAAGTATAATACAATCAAGAGTTTAGGATTGTTGTGGAACAAATGGTAGAAAGTGAAATTGGAGACCAGTCACAAGAGGAACCACGAGGTAGCTTCTTATCCGGCTCAGGCATTTCCTTTTTATTGGGATTACTGCTAATGGGCATTGGTTTTACTATTCCTATTGACCGGTTTGGGTTTTGGAATTTCGTGTTGATTGCTCTCGCCTTGCCAGTTGTTGCTGGCTCTTTGGCGCTAAAATGGAAAATGAGTGGAAATATCGAGATGGCTAAAGGTGCCATGACGATCTTAGTAATCGGAGGTGTTGTTACCGTTGGAGTTACAATTTGGTTCATTTCATTGTTAAACAGTCTTGGAAATTAGAACAATAAAATCTATAGAAAGGTGCTCGTACCGGGAAACTATCTGTAAATACCATGGTAAATCCTACATTCATTCGAATCGGAATGAAGGTTCCAACTGAGTGGCAACGTTTGAAGCGTGAAACTATAATCTGAGTGCTGTATTCCACCGCATGGAAGAAGAGATTGATGAGCCTCAAGCGGAATTATTGGACGATGTCGATTTAGAGTCCACGGAAGCAGAAAATTTGGAAGTCGGGCAACTTGATGAAGAACCACTTACAGATGAGGGTTTTCATTCAGTGAAATCTTTCGAGCTCGCTGACCAACATGCTGAAGATGACTGTTATGGGTATGAGAAATATTCGGCTTCGAATGAAGGCCGACATTGTCGAGCACACTTTGCGCACGCTGACGAGGTGTTGTCACTCGAACTTCATCGACAATTCGATTTGCAAGATGTGTGAGAGATTGATCACCTTTTACATTTGGCGCTTTTCGCACATCTATGCGGATTTCATCTTTCGTATTTTGTTCATTGTCCATCAATCCTAAAAGGAAATTAGTGCTTAGAGAATCCTGCTTTCGCTCAACCATACGCATCCCATCCAAAGCGAATGTTGTTTGATTCTATTATCAATGTTCCCCGCTAAAACATGGGAAAAAAGTCGTTTTCAGTGGTTATTTACTTTAACCAATTTTTACAACCTCAACAGATTCCATCGCTTCAACAACCTTCTTCTTTCTTGAATAGTCAGCTGTTCGTTCAATATGGCGAGATGCATCCGGGTATTTCTCTCCCCAAGGCCGAGTTGCAGATCTGAACATCAATTTCATAATTGCCAAATAACCCTTGACCATTCTCCCTATGAATCTTAATCCTCTTCCTGTAGAACGGAATGGGTGCCTAATAATTGACCAAATTGAACGCAGAGGATGCCGAAGGAATCGCAATGGATTTTTATTGCCTTCAAATGGATACTTTAGTTGCTCAGCCATTGTCATCGGAACAATTTCATCCACGCCATAAATTTGTGGCCTTCTCTTACCCTTAGGCATAAAATAAGTACCGAACAACATATCCCACATCGGCAGGAATGTAGAATAATTCGACCAAATCGCATCATCTTCATTTGAGTGATGCCAATGGTGGAATTCTGGAGTCATAATGAAGCGGTCAAATAACTTGAATCTGAAGCGAACATTCGCATGTAAGAATAATCCGAAAACGATTTGGAATACTGCGAGAAACCCAATTTGCTCAGTTTCGAAACCTGCTGCGAGAAGGAAAACTATTGCAGGTACAATCAATGTTCCATCGAATGGGTGAGCCCTGAAACCTGAAACCCAATCCATATGTTCGGTGGAGTGATGAATGGAATGAAACTTCCACAGTATTGGAACTTCGTGGTAGAATCTGTGAGCCCAATAGGTCGTCATATCGAACAATAGAATGCCTGCGATCAATTTGTATGGACTAGGAATCATGGCCACATAGGGTGCAATTAACAATCCTGGAATCCATGCCAAAGAAACGATTCCGACAAAAATACCTACGGCAAGCGCAAGAATATTGAGAAATGGTGCAGCCATTGCATAACCGATATCCAAGTCCAAATGTGGACGTTTGAATGCTTGATGTTTCTGGCGAGGAAAAAGTCTTTCAAACGGGACGACAATAATGAATAGGAATATTACAATAGTTGCTCCTTCAAGTGAAATGAAAAGACCTGAACCTATGATAATCACCGCCAATAAACGTAAAAATATGGCTTTTTTCCAACCACCAACTGGTGGTAAACTTGGAGCAGAGGGGATATCATCTACGTCGTGGATAACTGGACTTGGAACTGGAGGTACATCATCAATACCTGGCCAAAGTGAAACTTCTTCCGCCTCCATAGATTTAACTTTGTATCTACAGTTAAATTATTTGCCCTTCACTGTTTTCGCTCTTCAGAAATGATTTCGAGGTATTCGGCCTTCACCGAATGGGATGTAAGTCTTTGACATCGAACTCGTGTCATTGTAATATTTGAGGTATAATTACGAGCGACTGGTTCTACAAATCCTCTTAACACGCAAACATGTGGAAGGTTCATGTCTCCCAACAAAGGTGTCGGAAAGATCTTCTTCTTGACAACCATTCTTCTTCTTTCTTCTCTTTCTCCCCTCTTGAGTGAAGCGACGACATTGGAGATACAGAAGAGCTCGAACGTAGGTCCTGTCGTCAATGCAACGACCTTTACTTCTGGTTTATCTTCGACTTCGATACAATCCGGCATTGGAGGAACGGCAATAATTGCCCATCAAAGTGGTCATCGGCTACTGAATGCGAGTGTCGATGTCGAAGTTTTACCGTATTCAACCTCAGAAGTTTGGTTTGATAGTTTGCAGAATGCCCAAGCGATCGGGACACTCAACAACACCTCAGTCTTCGGAAATGGAGTTCAATTGCCGAGTGTTAATTCTGGACCTCCTGGTTCAGGTAATAATTCGTCGACACTCTTTAACCCAGTTCAGTGGTCTGGAACTCACAGTTACGATACGCTCGAGTTACGATGTGGAATTGTATCTTGTGGCTCAATTGCAGCAACCGGTAGTTTGACGATTATGGTGCGCGTCTTAGTTGTCGAATCTGGAACTTCAATCACAGCAAGCGGAATTTACTCTGGTGGAACTTCGACTGGCGGCTCAACAGTTGCATCGGCCAGCGCCAACTCCGATGGAGCAGGTGGAGCAGGCCACGGCGGCAGTGGCGGTAATGGCGGCGGCAATGGTGGCGGTAGCGGCGGCTCGACCTATGGAAACGGTACTGAAGATGGCTCTCAAGGTGGAAGTGTAACCAGTTCGAATCACCCAACAGCAACCGGTGGCTATGGTGGTGGATACATCCGTATCATAGCAGACCAAATCCATGTCAATGGAACCATCTTATCCAATGGTGAAGATGGAACAAACGGCCAAGCAATTACCGGTGGTTCAGGTGCTGGTGGTTCAGGTGCTGGTGCAGGAAGCGGTGGTTCAATCAGCCTCAAAGCAAATGAAGTCAACATCGGAATGGGCGGTGCAATACAGGCTGACGGAGGTGACGGCGGAGACGGTGCAAGCAGTTTCTGTACTGGAGCCTGCATCGGATTCTTCCATGGTGGCGATGGTGGAGGCGGTGGCGGCGGTGGCCGAATCACGATTCAAACTCAAATTTCAAAATTCAACAATCAAGGTACAGTTTCAGCGAACGGTGGAACTGGAGGTACCGGAGGTCAACCCTATGGCACCGGCGCAGTAGGCGTCGTAGGTTCTGCAGGATCTACTGGTGTCAGTAGTATTTCAACTTGGAACGGTTATGTTCTTTCCAATGGAACAATCGTTGATGATGGAACATTCACGACCAACACGTTGTCTCCGAATGGTGGGAATGTGCTTGATGGATGGGTCAACCACAGCACTTCTATTCCCGTTAATTCAAGTTTGATTTTCTCGTATCGATATACTGTATCAGGCTCACTGAATGATACTTCGACGCTTTGGAGCGATTGGAACATTGGAAACCTTTCACAACAAAAACTTCCACGTTTAACAGGCTTGCAACTCTCATACCAATTCAATCGAACCGGCACCTCATCACCGATTTTAAATGACATAACCATCGAATGGGATACTGCCCAATCCTTGACCAATTTAGAGATTGCAATCTCTTCGGGACCACAGGTACTCGGGCCTTCGCCTCAGGCGCTCACTTCTTCGAACAACGTATCGGTCGTGAGTTCAGCATTTTCTAATTCAGCAACGCTTTCTGTCCCCACTTCATCAATACCAACATCCCCACTGCACATGTGGATTGAATGGCCAACGAATTCTCCATCCAATACGTTAGACGTCACCCTCGGTGCAGTAATCGTTTATTCAGGGGCTGTGAATTCATCACTTGGAGGAATTGATGTTGAGTTATCGCTTCAACATGTTCTTGATGCCTGGCCAAGCATCGGTACTCTTGATGCAGATGGCATAGAGATTGGAGAACTCGTGGTAAATATCTCAACGACGCTTGCCACTCAAATCGACGTTCATCACATACAGATGTCGTGGTCGTGGACCCATACTGTAGATTTACTGGCAAGTATGACACAACATGCATTTGCAACCTGTACAGATTGGTATCAGGCCACATCTTCATGTTTGTCTCAATATGATTTAGAAATCAGTGGAGATACTGTACCCTTAGCGTCACCAGGGTTCACCATTACGCTCAACAATCTCTCATTGGAGTGGATTGATGACATCGCCCCACAGATTTCTACCGTTGACCATCGAATCGGACTCATTGTAGGAGAATACATTCGAGTTGGAGATACCTTTGTTGTAACGGTCGAAGATGCCATTGGGGATGATTCGCTCACGGGTTCAGCATGGATTCACCAAGGGGATAGCACAAAACCAGCATCACCGCATTATCTTGCATTTTTCAGTGGATTGAATCGATACGTTACTTCGTTTACGACCAATGAATACAATCCTCTAACGACCACTCAGCACTACATTGCGGTCGAACTTACCGATGAGAATGACAATACCCTGTTTGTTGAACAAGCTTATTCATTTGAAATTGGACCGGTTGCTCCATCCGTCACATCTCTTGCAGTGAATGCGGTCAACAGCACCCACATTGTATCTTCAGAAACTCAAAATACTCAAACTTGGGGATTACATGAAGACGGATTTGAATTTACAGTCTCTGCCCTTCACAACAGAAGTGACTTCTCAGCATCTTTGAGCCTCTTCAGTTCGTCGGGTGGAGGTAATTATTCTGTTTTACCTCTGATGTGGGATGAAAATATCAACGCCTATGCAGGTATTTGGATTCCTGAGCGTTCTAACCTTGGGGCATGGGAAATTGATGTTAGTCTTTCAGAACCAACAGGCCAACAAGCAGTCGATGACGATGGCTATCAAAGTGGCGTGGATCTGAATTTTAATTTAATCGATGAAACTGGACCAGTTTTGACTTCAATATCCCATCCTACTGCAATTGTAACGGGTGAGGATTTACTTGTTCAAGTCGAATGGGAAAACGCTCCAGCAGAAGTGGTCGATGGCTTTGTCACCGTGGAATTCGATGGCACTGAAGTTTCAAACAAGAGTATACCACCAACGTCGGCTGGTATGTCTTCGGTAACCTTCCAAACTGATTCGTGGGATATTGGAATATATTCTATCGATGTATCTCTGTTTGATGAATATGGCAATCCTGATATGGGCATGAACACAACGTCGAACTTCGAACTGTTCCCGATGGCCCCTCTTGTTTCTGGTGAACTCGATACATGGTTGTTTAATCCAAGTAATTTGAACTTGTCACTTACTGGAGAACACCAATTCCGTTATGGACAAGGCTTGATTTCTCTGTCGAGTGGCGAAGTGATGTTGTTGGAAAACCATTCCGTTACAAATGGTGCCTGGTCGATAGAACTGCCATTGAATTCAA
>JAPKCL010000102.1 GCA_028822955.1 Candidatus Poseidoniaceae archaeon | reverse complement strand
CGAAGAGCAGAAATGGAATAAATGCAAATGAGTGAATGGATATGTTCATCAAATTGGCTTTGTTGGCCGAAGCATGAAACGCATCAATGCACTGACTTTCTCGCTCTTGCTCATCCTTTCCACAACAGCTGGATGTTTTGGTGGGGAAGAGGAAATTGAAATTGAATTTGACTTCGATGCCGAAGACCGGACTTTACTCGGAATGGGTGACTCGGTCATGGAATGGAACAGAGAAGACGGTAGTACAATCCCAGATGTTGTTGGCGAACTCACAGGTTTCAGCGTCCTCAATAAAGCAGAGAGCGGTGCACGAATCATCGAAGAAAGTTACCCTATTCCAACCCAATTTGTTGAAGGTGATTGGGATTGGGTCATCATCAATGGTGGAGCAAACGATATCGATGGATACTGTGGTGAAGATGAAATTGGCGTTCTTGATGCAATCGTTTCAGACGACGTCTCTCAAGGGGATTTAGTGGATTTAGTTAACGAGTTATCAACATTCGCAAAGCATGTCATGCTTGCATCCTATTATGACATTCCATCTGATTCCGAGAGCATGGTCGGTTGTGAGGCAGTCATGGAAAAAATGGAAACTCGATATGAAGCACTTGCGAACACCCTTGACAACGTTCACTTTTTCGATATGGGCGATGCAATTACTCCCAGTAACCGTGAGTACTATGACGAAGATTTACTCCACCCGTCTCCTGCTGGGTGTGTAGCCATTGGTACACTGATGGCTGAGCGTATTCTAGAAATTGAGGATATTACTGAATCTCCGGATGACGGTGAGACTCCACCTTCTTCCAATCCCGTAACACTTGATTCACTCGAAACAGTATTCAATGGCATGAACTATGATGATACCTACTACTATGTTGAAGCAGAATGGGTCGTACATGACCCTTCAGAAATTGTGGAAATCGATGGAATGCTCATGATTGCCAATACGGGTAAGGAACAAGCAGACGGCTATAATTGCGGTCTTGAAACATGGTATATTTTCCCAAATGAGACTGCATTCAGTCCAGGTCAGTGTATCTTGAGCGAAAAACCAGCATGGATCTCTGAAGCAGTATCCTCCAACGATGGTGCCTATTGGGCTCCAGGGTTCTTAGATGCACGTACCTTGTATTATACCGTTCCAGTTGGAAATGCAATGGGTAATCCAGATTCAACCGAATCATGCATAGGAATGGTCAAGGCAACAGGAACTGCGCCTAACTTAGTATGGACAGACCATGGCTCGCCAATTCTCTGTCAACCCCTCGGTGAGGAGAACCAAGACCAACCTGAACCACCTGCTCTTGACCCTGCTACCTTTACCGATGATGACGGTCGAACGTACCTTATTTACGGTGGTGCACACATTTGGATGACTGAAATCAATGCCACAACAGGTGAGCATCTCACGGGTGAAGAATGGGATAACGGCGCTTCAGGAACCTATGTCCATCTGGCGAACGGGCCTCTTGACCCAGAAGTAGAAGCAGGAGAGGAATCATGGACTGAGGCTGCCTATGTCCACAAGCAAGGCGAATTCTACTATCTCTTTGTCAATTGGTACAGGTGCTGTGGAGGACCGGAATCAACCTATGAAATCTACGTTGGCCGTTCAACGACCATCAATGGAACCTATGTTGATGCAAACGGCGTCTCAATGCTTGAAGGTGGAGGCTCATTGGTCATGGACCGTTCATCTGGCTATATCGGGCCAGGCCACCCTTCAATTTTCACATACGGGGAAACTCAAGTCTTTACGCACCATTTCTACCCTGACGGTGGCGATGAAGAAGATCCTATGACCGATGGAATCGCTTGGGCGTTCATCCAAGCAAATACGCTCACATGGAACGAACAAGGTTGGCCGGTAGTCGGTGAAACTTGGGACCCTATGACCTATTGGAATGCATGAGAGTGTTTCCAACGCTGTGCCTCTTATACTGGCCCATACATATCGGCCCAGATATTTGTTTTTTAAGCGACAATATGGCAAACTTCTTGTGAATCATTTGACATCTCTTGACAATACTATTCTTTTCGTTCACATCGGTCAAAACATCTATTGATAAATGGTATCATACCGCCAAGACACAATGGAATCCTCCACAGACTCTCGAATGTTCGAAGGCCGGGCGTTCTACAAACTCGGTGAATTCACCTATGATTATCGAAAACAAGTCTTTGCGTTTGGTATTCTTGCCTGCTTAGGGATGGCCTCTTTGATGGCTATGGGACCGGATTGGTCCGAGGCTTGGGGAGAAGGTGACCTCGAGTCAGTCGAAGCCATTTCGACTATGAACGATGCATTTAGCGATGACGGAGGCGATTCTGAAAGTGCTCAAGGTTTTGTTTACTTGGTTCGCCATTCCACCCTCAATGATACCTCTGAGATTTGGCAACAAGAAGTACAGGATGCCCTTGCTGATTTTGCTCAATTAGCAGATGTTTCTATAGAGTACTCGTGGGAGACGACAGGTGATGAACGTGATGAGTTCACTTTAGAGAATGAAGATGGATTTTGGGCACAGAATAAGGTCGTCTTCAACATGTCACGCAAAGATGCCAAAGTTCTCTATTCAGAACATTGGGAATCGGTAGAAATCGATAGCCAGTTCGATGCTTGGAGAACCGACAAAACAGCCATTGAATTCACTTTTGATAACCGAATCCAAGAAGACCTTGTCAAGGCAGAACTTGTTTCGGGTCCACTTTCACTCATCATTCTTGCCATTGTTTTTGGAACGCTTATCGCAGCCCTCTTGCCAGTTGGAGTTGGTATCCTTACCGTACTCTCTGCCATGGGAGTTACCATTTGGTTATCCAATGTCACGGATGTAACACAATATGCCGTCAATATCATTTCACTGATTGGAATTGGTGTGTCGATTGACTATTCACTCTTCCTTGTCAATCGGTTCAGAGAAGAGATGGGACGTGACCCAGACAATATTCGCACAGCCACTGCAATGACCGTTGCTACTGCGGGTAAAGCAGTCTTTTTCAGCGGTGTAACCGTTGCTATTGGATTAATGGGGATGTTGTTCTTCGCCAATACCAGTTTGCCAAGTCTGGGCATTGGTGGAACTTTAGCCGTTACCATTGCAATGATCTATTCTCTCATTGTTTTGCCTGCAGTTTTAGCAATTCTCGGTCCTCGAATCAATACAGGTCGAAAACTCCCCTTCTCGTTCAAGATTGAAGAGAATGGCGAGGATGGCATATGGTCTCGAATCGCAAACACAGTGATGGACCGGCCTTGGGCGGTCTTGATTCCAACACTCATCCTCTTGCTTGGTGCAGGTTTGCCCTTCTTCCAAGCTGAATTCTCTCTTGCGAATCGTGATGCTCTCCCTCCAGATGATGAATCACGACTTGGACTTGACCATATTGATTCTCTATGGCCTCAAAGCACCTCGAATGCTGCTATTGTCGTGATTGACTTTGATGGAACTGACCCGTTGAATGAATCGAATCTGCGTCAAATGCATCGCTGGATGGTCACACAAGTTGAAGATGAACGAATTGTCGAGGCTTTTGGCTATGCATTACCGCAGATCGATATGAACGAATCAAGTGTGGTTCAGTTTTGGTCAACACCTGCTGAATACCTCACACCAGAACAAAACGCCACACGTGAATATCTTCGCCAGCAGTTCATCTCTGGTGATGTCACCTACGTGGTGTACGCTATTGATGGGCCAAGCACGAGTAAGGAAAGCCATGAGTTCGTAGCAGACCTCCGTGAAGACCGAGATGATTTCACGACCCTCCTGATTATCGGTGATGATTCCTCACTCAAGGTTGCAGGCTTTGCTGCCTACAGTCTCGACACGCTTTGGGCCATTCAAGATAATCTCCCTATTGCACTGGCTTTTATTCTCATCTCAACCATTATATTGATTTTCATTCAAGTCCGCAGTGTCATTATTCCAATCAAGGCTATCGTGATGAATATTCTCTCGATTTCAGCATCGTTCGGAATGTTGGTCTTTGTTTTCCAATGGGGTTATGGGGCAGATCTGCTCAACTTTACTCCCCAGCCAATTGAGGCTACAAATCCTGTCATCATGTTTTGTATTGTCTTTGGATTATCAATGGACTATGAAGTCTTGATGCTTTCACGTATCCATGAAGAATGGGAACGAACAGGCGACAATACACTTGCTGTTGCTAATGGATTGCAAAAGACCGGTCGCCTGATCACTGGAGCAGCTGCTATCATGGTTGTTGTTTTCAGCGCATTTGGTTTGTCTTCAATCATTATTCTCAAGCAAATTGGATTTGGTTTGGCCCTTGCAATTCTTCTCGATGCAACCATTGTCCGTGCACTGGTTGTTCCAGCGACAATGCGTCTCATGGGTAAGTGGAACTGGTGGTCACCAAAATGGCTTGACCGTCTGCTCCCTGCCAAAGCAGAACCTGGTTACCTCAACCAAGAAGAATCCGAATAACCATCTCATCAGTTTGAAACATGCGAAGCATGAAAAAGGTGCAGTTCTTGCTTCAAGCATGGACCCATCGAGTCAATTTACACTTCCTCGAACGGGGCATGTCATGGCGAACCGTAGCGTACTTGCTGCTATGACGAACAAACAAAGCAATGAAGACGGCACACTTTCCGATGAAGAAATCAAATGGTTGGTTCGCAGAGCGAAAGATGGATTTGCAATCACTACAACTGCTGCAGCCAACGTCACTGAACACGGGCGTGGCTGGGACGGAGAGATGGGTGTATGGGGTGACCATCAACTCCCCGGCCTTACAGATATGGCTACGCAATTAAAAGCAACTGGCACCTTGAGTCTCGCTCAAATATTTCACGGTGGCATGCGTGCTCCACAATCTCTGAATCAGGTTCAACCCGTCTCTGCCAGCGAAAACACTGAGGCCGGAATGGATGGTTTGTACACTCGAGCATTAACGCATGATGAAGTGCTTGAAATGATACAATCATTTACAGATGCAGCACTTCGTTGCCAAAAAGCAGGTTTTGATGGTGTTGAATTGCACGGCGCCCATTCGTATCTTATTTGCCAATTCCTTGGAAGTATAACCAATCGGCGTGATGATGTCTGGGGTGGTGATTTACTGGGTCGAAGCAAGTTCTTGCGTGACATGATCACTTCCGTACGACAAGTAACTGGCCCTGACTTCATTCTTGCAGTTCGTATCTCGCCCATCATTGAAAAGGCAGGAATCTTCTTGCATGAAAGTCTCGAACTTGCCGGAATCTTGTGTGAAATGGACATCGATATGCTCCACATTTCATGCTGGGATGTATTCCAAGGGGTTGAGGGTGATGAAGACGGTCCGAGTCTGACCAAGCGATTCGATGATGTTATTCCTGCACATATTCCACTGCTCTCAACCGGTGCTGTATGGTCTTCTATAGACGCAGAATGGCTTATGGATGAAGGTGCAGATTTGGTTGGTGTCGCCCGAGTCGCGATTGCTCACCCCGATTGGCCAATGCACCTTGGCGACCCTGACTATTCACCAGAACGTCCACCGTTTAGCGAACAGCATTTACTGGATGCAGACTTGAGCCCAGTTTTTGTTGAATACATGAAGCGCTGGAAAGATTTTGTCGTTGGTGGGAATTGACTTTTACACCGAAGGCATAATGTCCGGTCTCACGAATCATCGTGTATGGAAGGAATGTCAGTTGACCAGTGGATGGCCCATGAGGCACAGAATGAATGGGAAACGATGATGAAAAAAATTGCAGTGTTTCATGATAAGCACAAGTTCGAAGAAAATAACGGGCACGAGATGGGCTATAGAATTGCCCTTACTGTTGAAGAATTAGGCGAATTTGCAGCAGCGGTGACCAAAGGAAAACCACTTGCAGACTGTGCAGAAGAAATGGCCGATATTCTTCTGTTGCTGATGGGCCACTCCTTAGCAATGGAAATTGATTTGAAAGCAGCTTTTGAAGCAAAGTATGCTACCATCATGCAACGCCCTTCTCGGCAAGGACGTTTGGG
>JAPKCL010000020.1 GCA_028822955.1 Candidatus Poseidoniaceae archaeon | reverse complement strand
GTGGCAATGCCAGTTGACCTTCAAGAGTCACAGGCTGACTATTACATGAATGCACTCGGGCTTCAAACCCCACCTCAACCTCAAAATTTAGAAGTAGTTCAGCCGACTACCGAAGCCGCACAATCACTTCTCATCAATTCAGCCCAAGCATTGAATGAACGCCCACAGAGCATCGAGCCAGTTTCAGCAGAGATGACCGCGCAACCAGCATTTGACCTCACACAGGCAGCCATTAAGGCTCAAGAATTAGCATCTGCTACAGTCGACACAGAAGTTAATTCAAGTTCCGTAGCGAATGAAGATGTAGCATGGTACAATCAAGGAGTTGCATTGATCGAAGGTGGTAAATTTAGAGAAGCACTTTCTTCCTTTGACCGAGCACTGCCCTCATTTGCAGGTAATGATGACATGATTATACGAATCTTGAATGGTCGAGGTAACGCCTACTATTATCTTGAAGAGTATCCAAAATGTGTCGAAGCATATCATCAAGCAATGCTGATTCGACCGTCAGAAGTTCGTGGAAAGACGTTGTACAACATGGGTAGTGCATATGCTGAAATGGAACGATATCCAGACGCAATGAAATGTTTCGAACAATCAATTCCTCGAGGTCTTGAACCTGAAGAAATCAAGCGCGCAAAGGAACAAATTCGACGATGTGGTATCCTTCTTAAGGAAACTGAACGCAAAAACAAACGCCGTTGAAACAATCTTTAACACCTGAATCGAAGAACAGGTTCATAGAGAAGTGGCGTATCGTATGTTCATGGACTGCGGTACATGCGAGACATCTGGCCCTGTGCAACTCATGACCCCAGAAGTGGTCAATGTCAATTTAACCATCTCATCAAAGGCACAAGAAATGCTGGTCGATGCATTTGGTGATGACCGTTCTATGGCTCTTTTAGTTGGTGTTCTTTCCGGTGGCTGCTCTGGTTACATGTATGATTTACAGATCGTCGAAGAGACTGACCAAAGTTGTCAAGAAGTGGTCATAGAGGGGTTCAGAGTCTTAGTCCCAAATGCTTCAAGCCATCTCCTTGATGGTATCGAAATCGATTACGTCGACCGATTGATGGGTGGAGGATTTAGAATTAACAATCCAAATGCCGAATCTTCATGTGGATGCGGCGAATCATTCGCTTGAGGCTCTCCTATGCCACGAGTGGCTTACGATGATGCATCATTGACGGTTTGGCAAGGTGCAGATGCTTTGCAATTCATTGATGGATTGTCATCTAATAAAATGGTCGATATGATTCAAGGCGAAGTTCGGCAAACGGTATTCACGACAACAAAAGCCAAAATTGTTGACCTTGCTACAGTATTCCATATGGGCGATTTTCTTGCAGTTCAATTGCACACATCACAACTTGAAAGATTACTCAAACATGTAACTCCACGTATCCTCGACCAAAAAGTGACGATTGTTGATGTCACATCTCGGAATCAATTTTGTATCGAATACGGAATCCATAATACGAATGTTGGACAATTTGAATCATTGGATGGCGTAACACATGGTCATGTGGATGAAAGATATTCACTCCTCATAGCCTCGCTCGATGTGGAATCAAAGCCTACTGTTGACCAAGCCTTGTTCCATGAATGGAGAATTGAGAATCAAATTCCTTGGAATGGGTTTGAAGTTACGGGGAAAAATCATCCACTCTCTGCGGGATTAAATCAATTGGTTCACCCAGCTAAAGGATGTTACATTGGACAAGAAATTCTAGCAAGAATGATTTCACGTGGGCGTCAAGGAAAAAAACTCACACGGGTAGAAAACAATTCTGTCGATGAGAAATTCATTACAACTCAAGGGCAAAGCCACTCGCTTGCTATCATTCGGTAATCGAATTAATATCCGAGTAATTCTTTTAATTGCGACTTGTAAAAGTTACCCGATCCTTGGAGAGATTCAAGTTCACTATCGGACAGTTCTAATTCAAGAATACGTTCAATGCCATTCGCACCAAGAATAACTGGGACGCCAATGTACACATCATCGAGTCCATATTGGCCTGTCAGATGAGCAGATGCTGGAATCAATCGCTTACGGTCATTCAAAATTGCCTCTGCCATGACTGCTGCAGCAGAACCTGGTGCGTAGAACGCAGAACCACGCTCGAGAAGTTTGACAATTTCGCCACCGCCAGAGGCAGTACGCTTACAGATAGAATCAATGGTTTCCTCATCAAGAAGATGAGTAATCGAGATACCACCAACGGTCGTAAATCGAGGAAGAGGGACCATTGTATCTCCGTGACCTCCTAATACCATTGCTTGAACATCTTCTTCTGAACATCCAACTGCTTGAGCAACAAAATGCGTCATTCGTGCGCTGTCTAAAACACCTGCTTGTCCACAAACGCGGTTTGCAGGGAATCCCGTGACCTTTTGCATATGGTAAGTCATCAGGTCGAGGGGGTTGGTGACCATAACAATAGTAGAATCCGGAGCATGGTCGCGAATTCCTTCACCGACTTGTTTAACGATTCCAGCATTCTTAGCAATCAGATCTTCTCGGGTCATTCCAGGTTGACGAGGAAATCCAGAAGTTACGACAACAACGCTGGCACCAGCAATATCGTTGTAATCAGAAGTTCCAGTAATGGTTCCGTTGTAATTGAGAACTTGTCCATTTTGTGACATGTCCAGTGCTTTTCCTTTTGCGAATCCTTCATAGATGTCTAATAAAACGATATCAGCAATTTTCATCTGTGCAAGTACAAAGGCGCAAGTTGCACCTACATTTCCAGCTCCTATAACGGCGATTTTTCTTCGGTGAGTGCTCATTGTAAATTCCTCGGTATTCTTCCCAATACCCGACCATCAATAAGCAACATGGTCGAATCGTTTCAGTATATGCTGGGAAAAGTTGAAAATACTGGATTTTTGATTTAAAAATTGACAACTTCGAAGCGTGTCATCTAAGAACCTCCTCTCGGTCCGAAGAACATACCCAGTCGTATTTACGGCCAAGGGTAATTGAGGAAGTTGAATGAAACTTGGAGTACCGATGGAACCTGCTGGCGAAACACGAGTGGCTATTGCCCCTTCAAGCATGAAGAAATTACTGAAAGCGGGCTTTGAGGTATTCATCGAAAAGGGTGCAGGGAAGGACTCTAATTATCTTGATGCTGATTACGAATCTGCAGGAGCCAACATGGCAACCCGAGATGAAGTGTTATCGTGTGAAACAATAATTTCTATTCGATTCCCTGGAGTTGAAGGTATTGCAAAGGGAACCCGCATCGCATGTGTTGCTGACCCATTCCGCAATCCCGAATATGTTCAAGCATGTATCGATGCAGGAATAACTCTACTCTCTATGGACATGATTCCACGAAGACTCTCCCGTGCTCAATCGATGGACGTCAATTCCAGCCAAGATAATCTTGCAGGATACAAAGCAGTCCTACTTGGTGCTGCTCACGTCCCAAGAGGCATTCCAATGATGACCACGTCGGCCGGAACGATCCGTCCAGCAAAAGTCGTCATTATGGGAAGTGGTGTTGCAGGGCTCCAAGCAATTGCAACTGCCAAGCGCCTCGGTGCTATTGTGTATGCATCGGATGTTCGTAAATCGGCAGCTGAACAAATAGAATCCGTCGGCGGCCGTTTCATTGAAGTCGATGGAATGGATGATTTCGAAGATGAATCTGGGTATGCAAAACCATTAACTGGTGAATTCATACAAAAAGTCAACGATACCGTATGTGGTGTGGCAGCTGATGCTGATATCATCGTCACAACTGCACGCATCTTTGGACGTCCTGCACCAATAACAGTTCCTTCAAGTGCAATTCTAAATTTCAAACCCGGTGCAGTCGTTGTTGACATGAACGCAGATGTTGGTGGAAACTGTGAAGATACGGTTGCTGGAGAGGTGATCACAACTGAAAACGGTGTCATCATCGTGGGGACCTCCAATTTACCCGGAACACTCGCTACAACATCCAGTATGTTGTATTCAAACAACTTGACAACGTTCATCACTTCTCTTGTGAAAGAGGGTGAACTTGTCATCAGTGAAGACGACGATGTCTTAGTCGGTGCGCCTGAAGGCTCTGATTTCTATGTCAACGGCATGGGTGGAGTTCTTCTTTGCCATGATGGCGCTTTACATCCAAAACAAACACGCCTCGGAGGTGTACTCGAATGACTCCAGAAATTTTAATCGGAAACGTTACATTGTTCATACTTGCCATATTCCTCGGATTTGAATTGATTACCAAGGTCCCTGCTACCTTGCACACACCTCTCATGAGTGGAGCAAATGCGATTTCTGGAATCAGTATCATTGGTGCATTGCTTGGTGCAAACGTAGCCTATGATGCCCAACAGACTGCCGTATCAGGAATACTTGCATTCGTTGCTGTTGTTCTGGCAATGATTAACGTCGTTGGTGGATTTGCTGTTACAAATCGTATGCTCAATATGATTGCTGGAAAGAAGCGCAGAGGTGCTTAAGATGGAAGATTGGGTTTCAATTGGATATTTGCTCTCTGCCATCCTGTTTATTTCAGGACTCAAAAAGTTAGGGCATCCACGTACTGCTCCATTCGGAAATCAACTCGGAGCCATGGGTATGCTTGTTGCCGTCATCACGACTGTCCTCGACATGCAACTCGAAGGGGGAGCGCAATGGATTCTCATTGGTGCAGGTTTGGTTATCGGTTCACTTATTGGATATTGGTTGGCAGTTCGGGTCGAAATGACCGGAATGCCAGAATTAGTGGCAATGTTCAATGGTTTTGGCGGAGCAGCATCTGCTCTTGTTGCGCTTTCTGAAATTTGGAAATATCTTGAAAATGCTGAAACGATTCCAGTCGGCTTAGAATTGACCGTTACAATGGTTGCAGCTGGACTTTCAGCACTTGTTGGGTGGATGACACTCACTGGTTCTATGCTGGCAATGTACAAACTGAAAGGTGGTATCAGTGTCTTTGGAAAGTGGATAAAGACGCCGACATGGGGCCCAAGTTGGCTCAATCCTGTCAAAATCATTCTCATGTTAGCCGTTGGTGTTTTGATTTACCTCAGCATTGGAGACCCTACAAACACGGATTACATGTGGGGTATCATCGGTATCTCATGCGCACTCGGAATTATCCTTGTTCTACCAATTGGTGGAGCGGACATGCCAGTTGTTGTATCCTTACTCAACTCCTTGTCGGGAATCGCAGCAGCATTCACTGGATTCATTATTGGTAATTCAGTACTGATTATTGCTGGTTCTTTAGTAGGAGCATCCGGACTTATTCTTACCTTCATTATGTGTAAGGCAATGAACAGAACCCTCTTGGATGTCTTGTTCAAGTCCTTCGGTGGCAATGGAGAGAAAGCTTCTCTCACACGTACGAAGGTTGGCTCAGATGCTGATGAAGTCGCTATGATGATCGATGGTGCACAAAAAGTCATCATCGTCCCAGGCTACGGAATGGCTGTATCGCAATGTCAACACCAAGTCAAGGAATTTGCAGACCTTATTACGGAGAAATTTGGAACAGAAGTCAAGTATGCAATTCACCCTGTTGCAGGTCGAATGCCAGGACACATGAACGTCTTACTTGCAGAAGCAAGTGTTCCCTATGAACAATTGATAGAAATGGATGAAATTAACAGCGAATTCCCGGATTGTGATGTTGCTGTTGTCATCGGTGCCAACGATACGACCAATCCTGCTGCACGAAGCGGAGAAGGACCACTCGCTGGTATGCCAATCATCGATGCTGACATGGCTCGAACAGTAGTCATCATCAAGCGTTCACTCTCAGTAGGATATGCTGGCGTCGATAATGACTTGTTTTACATGGACAAAACCATGATGTTATTCGGTGACGGAAAGGCTATGATGTCTCAACTTAACACTGCTATCAAAGAAATTTGATGACGCTTTGCTGAACGTGATTTATGCCCCTAAGGGGCATGTGGAAAAGGAACGTTGAAAGGGCGGCGGTGCGTGGGAAGATTTGGGTGGAACTATGCTATCACGCAATTCTCGATTGTTGGTCTTTGGATTAATGGCACTCCTCTTGATTGCACCTGCTTTGGCAATGCCCGGTGGACCGCCTTGGAAGAGTGGTGATAATCTCGTTGTTGAAACTGGATGCAGTTGTCATGGAGATGGTGCTCCGTCAAATTCTGTTGTTGTTTCAATTTCTGGTGTCCCTCGCTCCTATACTGTCGACCAATCGTATGACTTTACAATTTCACTTCAGCATGCTGAAAATCCAGATGGCGGATACATGATTTGGGACTACAACAAGGGAACACTTACACCAGGCGAAGGTTCGAGAACTGTTGCAGATGAACCTGGTGCTCTTTCACAATCGGCCGTTGGAAATGACTGGATCATCACATGGACTGCACCAAGTTCTGATGTCGGAATCATTCCATTCCAATTAGTAGGAAATGCTGTCAATGGAAACGGTAACTTTGACGCAGGAGATGCTTGGAACATTATTTCTTTCTCAATAAGTCCACCTGATACTACAACTAATGATGACGATGATGGTTTGGCACTTCGTACAATCAGTGTAGGCGATTATGATGCACTCTTCGTTGCTGTTGAAGACCCTGCGGGTGTCGAGGCAGAACGTCAAGAAAATCTCGCTGAAAAATTCTTTGATGATGGAAATCTGTTCTATTTTGCTACACTTTCAATCATTATCGTGGCTGCGGTAATTCAAGGTGAATTTTATGAGCGCAGGTTTGGCGGTGGTCCTGAATACCTCGACAAGAGTCTTGCTATCCCGCAAGGTGTCCGCCGTAGTGCCGTAGCAGCTCTGTTGCTCGTCATGTTTGCTTGGGCGGTCGATGGTGAACAGCCATGGGAGATTATGCTCACTCTGGGTATGCTCGCCCTTTGGGCCATATTTGGCGTTTACCGAACAATTGTACAGGCTCGTGCTTCACCTCAAGCAAAGGACCTTGTCTGAGTTTATCTTCTTCCTCCACGGATACTTGAGGGTAGGCTATGTCACTGCAACTTGAACGCGACCAACAAAGTCCTGTTCAGGAACATTTGAACGAATTAACAGCGAGAGTCACACTCCTTCTGTTTCTCACTTCACTCGCAACAGTTGCATGGCTCACTCAAGTTGATGCTATTCTCGATACGGTTTTACGATACCTCAATCCATGTGAAACCGGTTGTCTAAATCTCTTTGACCCTGCAAAATGGAGTGCTGTCAGATGGATGACTGCTGCAGTTCTAGGACTACTTACAGTGATGCCATTTCTATTACAACAGACATGGTCATTTGCGCGACCCGGTTTACTCCCTGCCGAGAGAAAGTTGCTTCGAAATTGGTTTTTCGCAGGAATATTCAGTGTGATTTTAGCCGTGTTGAGTACGATTGGACTGTTGTTTCCGTTCCTGTTTGAAACTGGGCACCAAACTCACCAATCGATGCAACTTGATGCTCGCTATGACGCGGTCCACATGCTTTCAATTGTCATTGCGGTGATTTGGTCGGAAATTATTGTTGCATGCGCAGTATTTGCAATGATGCTCGCTGGAATGTCAGGAATGCTCAATGAAGAGTCTGCTGATTGGTGGAGGATTCGGATTTATGGACTGACTATCCTCCTCCTCTTCGCCTCACTGCCTGAGTTTGGTGGTCTAGCACTTCTATTGGGAGTATTTGCTATCGGTACAATCGAAATGTGTTCACGCAAATGGCTACGTTCACCACCACCTACAATGATTGGTCAAAGTAAAATCATGGATGACGAAGGTGGTATTCGTAACATACTCATGGTCGACTGTTCATGCAGTGGGGCTGCACTCCCACTTTCAAAGCAACTTAACGCCCCATTTCCAATTCATTCTGCCCATTCTTTGTGCACTTCCAATAGTGAGAGAGAACACTTACTGGAAATAGCTCTTCAACACCGATTGACAGATGTGATCATCAGTGGTTGTTCTTCGAACCCACTACCAAATTCCTTCAAGTCGAATTGTCATTCAATAGGATGTTCATTACGAGGACTTGATCTGCTTCAAACTCAATCACATCGAACACTCACTTCACCATTCCAATTAACGGAAATTGAATTAAAAATCGCTACACTTGAGGACCCATGGCCCGAATCAACCGTTCACGAACGAGTATTCACTCTCCTTCAGAACTCAAAAATTAACGAACTGATTCTCGATACTCGCCCTCACTCTGAGTCATGGGGGATGCAACTTCGACCTGAGCAGGTTTTACTCCAACTGGAACCAAAGCATCTCACCTCTGTTCTCGACACAATACATCCACTCAACATATCTACAACTGTGCTTTAACCTACCCTGTAAAGCCAAGCATTCAAACACTTCACCGTAGTCCCATTGAGCATGAGTCCACGGTATGGTGTGCCAGTCATCATCATACTGTTACTTGCGAGTTCATGGAGTTTCTCAAACAATGAGACACTAGAACAATGGATGGCAGAAAATACATACGACATCGAAGATGAAGAGATGAATCTTCTACCCTTGCAAGAAAACGAACGGTGGTTAGTGTTACTTGTTGACTTTGATGAGCAACCATCGACTGATGCATGGGGTGTCAATCAAGCTCAAGCTCTTTTAGACGATGTTGGAAAAAAGTATATCCAACAACTGTCAGGTTCTACGACAGTTATGCAAGTCGATGTGAACAGCAAAATATCTCGTGCAAGTGGTCCAGTTACGGACTATGGTACGGATTCAAATGGTAACCGGGACATGGGAGATGACGGAACATTCCTTCCTATGCGATTAGCAGAAGAAACTGTACTCGACCATGAAACCTATGTGGATTGGGATGAATACGACCTAGACGGTGACGGTTTTGTAGACAGATTATTAATTTTGCATACTACAAAAGGTCAAGAAGAGAATCCAAGTCAAACTTCAAAAATTTGGAGTCATTTCACTACGTTCGATGAGCCAATTGAAGTCGATGAAGGTGTGAAAGTGGCACATTACACAATGGCGAGTCTTCGTACAGGGTCAAGTGGAATGGGAACAATTCTCCATGAAATGCTACATCAAATGGGCGCTATGGACCTCTATCCTGTTCATGAAACAGGTCAATTAAACAGTTGGCAGGGTATTGGTGATTGGGATATCATGGCAAGTGGAAACTGGAATGGAGGAGGTGTTTGGCCAGCACTCCCATCTTCGGCCACACTCGACCTTTTAGGAGCAAACCGAAGTAAAACAATGGACCTTAGTTGGCCTGAAAGTGCTCAATCCCCTTGTATTGGACCAAGTGTACAACTTAACGGGATGAGCGACAATGGCACTTCGCTGCATATACCATTAACAGACCAAGAGAATATCTGGATTGAATATCGTTCAAACTCTGGATTTGACCAACATCTACCCGGTTCAGGAGTTCTTGTAACTTATCAAGACCGAAGTGTTGGTGATGAGGATAAGAATGAACTCAATCGGGATTCTGACCAACCATGGCTTACCGTAATCGAGGCTGACGGAAGAACCGATTTACGAAACGGTGCAAATTCCGGAGAAGCCTCAGACCTTTTTCTTAATGGGACGAAATTTGGCGCAGAGGGAATACAAATATTCACTCATGATGGATTTCTTGTACCTTGGGTGGCTACTGTTGAGATCAATATAACGGTGCAAATACATTTTACTGCTCCAAACTGTACGCCACAGTTCCACATCGATGCACCCGACTTTGGGGGCGTTTACTTACCAACGGATGGATTCCCCATATTTGTTAGCAGTACTGAACCGTGTGAATTGACTTATGACCTAAGCCTCTCGGACGGAAGAATGTTCACCAATGAGAGTTACCTTATTGAAGGCGAAAACAATAAAATTGAATTGCAGTATTCATCAATATCTACAGTAAATGCCGTTGCGTCGCTTGAGGGTTTCATTTATTGTGGTGGGGATTCTATGTATTTGAAAACTCAAATTTTAACGCTTGGGCGAATACCTGCCGAAAATAAATTTTCGGGAACCCTTCCGGCATTTGAACCATCCACAATTGAGATACCAGTCTCCTCGTTCGGTAATTCATCGCAATCTTTTACTGTGCAACTCGATGGACCTTTGTCACGTATCGGAACCGTATCAAATCAAATTACTCTCGATGGGAATGATGTAGCCTCATTAGAAATCGATCCAAATGATTTACTGCAGGACCGAATGACGGTGAAAGGAGAATTGATTCTTATCTCACAAAGCGGACATCGGTGGACAATAGAACTCGAATATACCGCCCTTGATGGCGAAACAACTCTCATCGATGAACTGAGAAAACCAGGGAATTTACTCGGAAGTGCTGGAATTGTTTGTGTTGTCTGGGTCTTGATAGGAATGTTTGATAAGGTCAAAAAAACTAAACAATCCCAATTAAATCCTTCGCTTGGAAAACAAAGTGACGTCAAAGAGATTGTGAACGACACAGATGCCTGGGGCCGCTCAATTGATGAGTTGGAATGAGTCTAAGAACGGCCAGGTAACCATCGCTGCATCTGCAAGTAAAACCACTCTCTGTTCATAGGAAGTGCGCATAGCCAAAACTTGTGAACACCTTCGGAAAGACGCACTGCCAAACAGGCAGCTTCCCAATTCACTGGTGCTAACTCGACGGGTTGAACAAGCCAAGGTGCATGTGCTTCTCCGACGGGTGTATCATAAACGCGCCAACGACTTCCGAATTTGAATCCAGGTCGCAAGAGTACTCCTCGCAACATAAGATCGTTGAAAAGTTCCAGTTCGGATGGTAATTCTAAATCATTGAGCATGACATCCAGCCATTCCCCCTCTTCATGACGAAGATGACGGCCAGAGAGGTGCTCAACGCCAATCGATTCACAAGGCCATACCGACATCTCTGGAATATACCATCCAGTGCCTCGAGTAATACGCTTATCCCATAGAGTTGACAAATGTTGTTTTTCGTCGTTTGAAAATGAACTCCAAAGGCGTTGATTACCACTTGGATGGGCCATTCCGAGCAAATACATGGTTACATCCATTTCTTCATCAATCACAAAGAATTCTGCGACCATGCCATATGAATGAACGGTATTTGTCCATTCGAGCATTTCGACCCAGTCTATTTCATCGGTTGTCCATGCCCAACGCACGTGGGCAACTGGATGTTCCTTAGAAAAAACCTGCTCACGGTTCCAGCGTAATGCCCAAGTTGCTTTGGGGATTTCAATCCCCCATTTCGATGGTATGTTTTCCGCTGGAATGAGGATTTCACCTCCACTCCGTGCAGTATCAAATACGACGCCACGAGCGACAATATCAGGGTTCTCCTTCACACAATCCTGAAACCAATGCTCACTCGGAAGCGGTACATGACGGTGCCAATGACAAAATAAAATTTCTTCAGATGTGAGACGGATACTTTGATCACTCTGCATATTACCAAGTCCACTTTTTTGATACAGACGTGAAGAGAGGGGGGGCTCAATAAACCAACTGCCGTCTCGCATGACCGGTGGAAGAAGCGCTTGCGAAGGAGGAAGGTTCGTGGTCAAAGAGACCCCCAATGGCCGAGTTGTTCTCTGCCGTGGCGTGAACTTACGGTTCTGTCTCGCCATGCTTCGCCGTCACCATCGCCGCATTTGACTTGTAGGGTAACCGATGCCCCTATGTGCCTTCACTTCTACGGCACATTGGGGAGCGAAATGGTTGACGGCTATCTTGGTTCATTGACGACTGAAGAGCGGATGTTGTTGCATTTATGCGATAACAATTTGCCAGAAGGTGAATGGGAGGCTCCTGCCGCACTTACACAAGCTGGTATTTCTGCTGCAGTACACGTTCAACGTAAGCACGTACCTCGGACGCTAAAACGACTAGAACTTCGAGGTGACCTCACAAATTCCAAACGGCATGTACCTGGTGCAAAACAACGACGGCAGGTCTATGGATTGACGCCAACAGGTCGAGTTAAGGCAAGCGCTTTACGTGAAAGAATACTTTCTCAATTGGTAAACCGTGATGGTCAAAGCGTCCCACTATCTGAATTGCGAAAGGGTGGTCAAGCGTCACTTGATTTACTTTCATTTGTAGATGAAGGGATGAATTTCCACGAAAACCCAGTCGTTTCACCGGTCTCAAACCCTGAAGGTGTAGCGTCACTTGATGCACAGGCAGGGGAGCATTTGATTCGAAGATTATTTGCACGGGCCTGGGAAGATGGAAAAATCACTCGTGATGAACAGTATTTACTTTCTGAAGTTGTCGATTTCCTTGGTATGCACCCTGAGCGTGTACGCCGTTTGTCTGATGAGGCTCGGCGCGAACAAAAAGCACCACCACCTGAAGAGATTTACCGTGATATGTTACGACAAGCAATGGTTGATGGAGAATTAATTGATGATGAAATTGCATTACTCGAAACTGTTCGAATAGCCTATGGTTTTGACCGATTAACACATGACAAATTATTGAATGATGCAAAACAATCGCCAATTGTCTCTCAGAAATATATCACCTACAAATCAACCCTTGTCACGGCATTGGATGATGGAGTCATCACCCGTGACGAAGGCGCAATGCTAGCGACATTACGTGAAACTCTCGGTATTTCTGAAGCACAACACGCAACTCTACTAGCAGAACTACGCGATAATATCAAGTGAATGGTCTCATAGGAGCAAATGCGAGGGTTCGATATGGGTATGTCCGATGAAGAAGAGGCAATTTACGAAGACCTCAATAATCTCAAAAACCAACTGAAGGCTGCTGAGAAAAGCAAAGTTGTCCTCATTGGAGACATCATGATGGATTGCTACATCCACGGTTATGCGAATAACCTCAATTCAAGAGCACCAGTGCCTGTTCTTCGCGAAACCATGCGCGAAGAAGATGTTGGTGCTGCGGCACACGTTGGGCGTGGACTCAATTCAATGGGATTGCAAAGTCACCTGTTTGGTGTCGTAGGAGATGACAAGGCCGGATTAAACATCTTGGAATTACTCGACGATGAAGGTGTTTCGACTAACGGAATTGCAATTATTGAAGGAAGAACAACAACGGTAAAAACACGACTTTTAGCAACTCGTGAAAGTTTAGTGAGCGATGAACAACTCCTCCTACGGTGGGATGTGGAAGATGATAATCCGGTACCTTCAGACGCTTCATTATTGCTTTACGACCAAGCAATTCATGAAGTTCAATCAGCAAATGTCTTGATTCTTTCAGATTATGGGCAAGGTGTCGTGAATGATGCCGGTGCTGAAAGAATCATTGCGGCAGCAAGAGAGAAGAATGTCCCAATTATTGCAGACCCGAAACTCACTGGATTGCATCGCACACACGGCGTTAATTGGATTCTTTTCCAATCACAGGGACTTGAATTGATGCGAAGAAGACTCGGTGCATCTACTGGCAGCGAGGCTGCATCCATGTTGATTGAAACGCATAACTGGGACCATTTGGTTGTTCTTTCCGGTGAAGCAGGTGTAACTATTTATTCACGTGATGAAGAAGTAGTTCATGCACCATGCACACTCGATGATTTGCGCCAAATGATTGGATTGATCGATGCTGCTGCTGTTGCGATTGCAGTAGCAATATCAAAGAAATTATCTGTTCGGAACACTGCGTTATTAGCAAATGCTGCATGTGAATGTATCTTAGGTGCGAACCGCACTGAATCGTTTGTTTTGAGTCGTGATGACTTAATAGACCGTATTGGTGAAATGTCTTGGAATCTTCAAGTTTCTAAGCGCTGAGGTGGTCGGATGAGTTCTTGGCCAAGGCCAACAACTGCAGACATAGGTCTGCGAGCATTTGCATCAAAACCAAGTCGTTTGTTCACAGAAGCAACCGTTGGAATGCAGGATATACTCCTCTCAGAATCTGCACGGAAAACAATTAATTCGCACATCCGCCACGCAGCCCAATGGCAAATAACTGCACCGTATGATGGTCAGGTCAAGCAATGGGACTTACTTTTAGTACAATGGTTAGAAGAAGTACTGTATAAGGCAGAGGTGAAGCAACAATGGCTGGTTGATTGTCTCATATCGGTTGTTTGGAGGCAGGAAGAAGTCGTTCTTTCCGCACAGGTTTCCTGGGTTCAGTCAGAAGAAGTCGAACGCGAAGTCGAGATAAAGGCCGTTACCAGCCATGAACTTCAATTCACCGAGCTTTTGAAAGATGAACATGCTCTTTCACAATGGGAACAAGTGCCCGACTTTCAAGGACCTGGCTGGTTCTGTGATGTTGTGTTTGATATTTGACCAATACTTGCACTGTATCCCATACGGGAACCAATGTAGTATCCGAAAGTATTCACAAGTAAGTCCATACCTTTGTTGTCCCAATCTTCAATTGCAAATTCAAACGGAAGAAAAAGTTCGAGTACTTCCCATCCAATACTGAGAAGAAAAAACAGTGGCCAATTGGTGCGAATAAAGCGACCTGCGGTAGACCAAATGAAAAAATGTGAAACCGAATACATGTTCAAAAGAACCATATCGAAACCTCAGGAGTGGGAATTCCAATGGTGGACGTGCGCTCTTCTCGACTAAACCCACACACTTCCTCCATCCCGTTACCCCACAGCACACATGGCTCCGAGTAGGGCTGCTCCGTTCCCGGCCTGACCTATTCCCCCGGTTATCCGATTCCTGTTTCCCTCCGGAAACAGTTCACAGCACCCGAGTCATGTGGGGGCGAGACATCAACGTCCGCATGTAGAAACCAAGAAGCCGCTTTCGCCGCCCAAAGGCTTTCAGCCCACCGTGAAGACGATTTGTGGTACAGGGTACGCCTAGCTCCCCACCTATCCCGTCATGTCCTGTAACTGACTGTATTTGAACGCAACGCTCATGAAGTTTCAAGGATTAGGACTCAAGATTCTTCTTCATACTTCGACGGACATGAAGTTTTGATGACATCAGCCTCGAAAACATACTCGCCATCAAGATAGTAAAGCATTCCTTGGGCATACACAGTACGATTATCTCCGAGACCATTTGAGACGGATGCACCCAAGTAATCAATACGTAATGTATGAGAATAGCCATGAAGAAAGAAGACGCTTTGATTCGCATCGATACTTCCGTCGACAATTTCTCCTCGAACAGCAATTTCACGATCAAGGAACAAAGAAGGTTCTACCATGATTTCATCGACGGTTCGAGTTGGTTCAGGTGCTTGTATTAACAGTACACCAAGAAGACCAAACGTAACAACAGCTCCAATCAGTAGGATTCGTATTCGTCGAGAAAACATGTACATCACCGGTTATGCAGTATTGCGATGGGAAAAACCAATCGCTTCTTGAAGTGTTGAGTATCCATGCTCTTTCAATTTCTTATCAAGTCCATGGACTACGGATTTTGTAAGACCTGCACCTTCAAACACAAATCCGCTGTAAGCTTGTAAAAGACTTGCACCTGCTCCAATTTTAGCCCAAGCGTCATCAGCAGAGAGAATTCCACCGACTCCAATTATTGGCCATTCTCCATTCGTCAGAGCGTAGATTTTGTGAATCATATCTGTTGAGCGGTTGTTCAGAGGAGCGCCACTAAGCCCACCGGCTTGAGTGAACACCTTTTGTTCAGTTTTGGAAGAGGTGTCTGGACGCTCAATTGTGGTGTTAGTCGCAACAATTCCGTCACAGCCAGCACTGCGAGCGGTTTGTACAATCGCTAATAATTGGTCATCAGACAAGTCTGGTGCAATTTTGACCAACAATGGTTTAGGATTCGATTGGGTACGTTCGGAATTCTTGAGATTGATATTTTTGCACGCAACAACAATCGATTCAAGTGCACTATCATGTTGTAGTTCACGGAGATTCGGAGTGTTAGGTGAAGAAACATTGATGACAAATACATCACAATAATCCCAGAGTCGATCCATTGTTTGCGCATAATCATCCGGTGCATCCTCGAGTGCTGTCGTTTTGGATTTACCCAAATTCGCCCATAGGGGGATTGAAGGCGAACCAAATTTAGCAAAGTGTTGTTTCAATTGTAACGCAACTTTCTCAGAACCAGGATTGTTGAATCCCATTCGATTAACAAGTGACCTGGCTGACGTAGCCCGAAACATCCGAGGCTTGGGATTACCACCCTGTTCATGCTCGGTCACTCCGCCAATTTCTATGAAAGACAAACCAATCGTTTCCCAGCCACGAAGTGCTTCAGCACGTTTATCGAGACCAGCAGCATTACCAAAAGGATGCTTGTAAGTGTGGCCAAAACATTCGATTGGAAGGCTTTTCCGAGGACGGAATAAAAGCGAAAGGACTCCGCGGGTTACTGGGTTTGATGAGAATGCACGGAGCATCAACAACGCACGAGTGTGTGCCTTTTCTGAATCTTGGGCGCGCAAAGTCGGCCGAACAAAGACTCGGTAACCTATGCCCATACCATCCCCTCGTGGGGGTATCCTTCAAGACTTTCGCCCTCTACGACTGTTTGTGCGCATAGATGACCCGCTTTGGCCAGTCGTGCGAGAAACTTCTCGGCAACTGTTGAGAAGTACCAAGATACACTTGGAAATTCCAACTGAATTTCAAAAAGATGTCGAAGCCATTCTCTTAGATATCAGTGACTATCAACCCGCCAAGACACAATTCCCATCTTTTAGTACAAGTACGCGAAACGATGTATGCATGTATGAACGTGATGGAGAAGACGGCAGTCTTGTCCTCATTGGATATATCGGGATGGTAGAACCAGAATCAGATGTTCGATGGATAAAAATGCCAGTACATGATGGCTGGAAGGAACTAATTTCTGCTTGTCGAGACCTACATGAAGCAGGGTATCCGGGGTGCATCGGTTGTGGCGGTCCAAATTCGGAATTACCCTGGAATGAAAATAAATCTCGTTCTCGTCTGAAATAAAATAACTTTTTTTCCTGTGGGATTCCATCCACAGACACAAGAGTATCTGTTCATTGACCTCAGAAATAAGAGAGTTCAAGTAGCCTCGTCGGTCGCATGTAGAATTATGGGTGTGATTATAGTTGCAGAGAAACCAAGTGTCGCCAATGACATTGCACAAGTTCTTGGTGCAACCTCCAAAACCGATACCCACTGGGAAGGGAATGGAATTATAGTCACATGGGCCATTGGTCATTTATTACAACTCAAGTACATGGATGATTATGATGAAGCATTTAAAGATTGGAGAAAAACGATTGACAGATTACCATATATCCCAGAATCTTTTGAATACAAACCAATTGGTGGAAGGGGTAAAAAACAACTTTCTGCAATAACTAAACTCATCAAAGCAAAAGGTGTTACTGAAATCGTAAATGCCTGTGACGCTGCAAGAGAAGGTGAACTCATCTTCCGAACAATTGTTCAACACACTAAATCCAAAGTAAAAAGTTCACGTATGTGGCTTCAATCGATGACGAAGGATTCGATTCAACAAGCATGGAATGATCGATTGGATGGAGAAGAATATTCAGCACTACGAGATGCTGCTTATTCACGTTCAGAAGCAGATTGGATTATTGGAATGAACGGTTCTCGTGTTGCCAATTCATTCTTGCCACGTAAGAAGAATGAGCGTGTAGCCATCTCCCTTGGTCGCGTTCAAACGGCTACATTAGCCATGATTGTTGAGCATGAACTGAAGGTTTTAGGTCACTCACCTCTACCATATTGGCAACTCGAGGCGGTTTTCAAATCAGGCGATGCTGAATGGAAAGGACGTTGGGAACGCAACAACCACGTCGATGACCCTGACCAACCCGATTACAAATCACATCGAATAATCGAGAAATCAGAACATGACCATTTGAATGCTATTCTAAAGTCAGAAGCAAAGGCAAGTGTTAAGCAGATTCAGCGTGATTCTGTCGAGAAACCACCATTGAACTTTGACCTTACAAGTCTTCAAAGAGAAGCAAATAATATATTTAGTTGGTCTGCTAAAAAAACACTCGGTGTCGCACAGGATTTGTATGACTCATTCAAACTGACGACTTACCCACGTACTGATTCTCGACATTTACCTGAAGACATGCATGAACAAATTGCTAAGACTATTCGTCAACTTGGTGCTCAAGATGGGTACAATGTACATTCGTCACGTATCGTCGATGATGGTATGCAAAACGCTGGAAGGAACTTTGACAACTCAAAAGTGAGCGACCACTTTGCAATTATTCCAACAGGAAAAATCCCAGAAGGGAATTTGAACTCTGACCACACGCGCCTTTACGATTTAATCGTTCGAACATTCTTGGCATCATGGCATCCTGAAGCAACATGGGATGTACAAAAGCGAACAGCAACACTCGATGGTGAGAACTTTACCAAGGAATCCCGAACAATCAAAGTTGAAGGATGGCGAGCAGTCCGTCCAAAGAAGCAATCATTACCAGAAGGATGGAACGTTCTCCCGAGCAATCCATGTGATGGGTCTGTTGAATCATTCGAATTTTCCGAAGAAAAATCAAAGCCAAAAGGACGACTCAAGGAAGCTGGTTTATTGCGATTGATGGAGCATGCTGGTAAGCAAATTGATGATGAAACATTGGCAGAGGCAATCAAAGATAAGGGTCTGGGAACACCAGCAACTCGTGCTGACACAATTGAAAAATTGGTTGACCGAGGATACATTCAACGTTCACGTGGTGGAAGCATTAGTGCAACTGCCCATGGAATTAGAATCATCGATGTCTTACGAAAAATACCCGTCGAATGGATTACTTCACCAGAGATGACTGGTGAAATGGAATCTTCCCTCCTTCGAGTCCAACGAGGAGAAGAACCTCGAGAGAATTACATGAACACAGTCATTCAACAAACGACAGAGATGGTTGAGAGAATTAAGAACCACGACCGAACTGAATTGTACATCAATGAACCTTCAATCGGAGAATGTTTGATTTGTAAAAGTAAAATTATCGAAACCACGTTAACATATCAATGTGAAAAGAATGAAGGTCGAGACAAAGGATGTTCATTTGTTCTCTGGAAGGATACCTCGGGACGATGGTTCGATCAACCTACTGCTATGCGTTTACTTGAGAGTCGACAAATCGACGATTTGCACGGTTTCTTTAATCGCTCAGGTGAACCCTATATTGCATCGGTCAAACTCACCGATGAAGGCAAGGTTGAATTTATTGGAGGAGGTGAATCATCGTCTGATGCATCGGATGAAGAAGTGTGCCCGTGTCCAGCTTGTGAGCATGGAACAATTCGAATTGGCCAGACTATGTATGCATGCGACCATGATGATTGCAAGTTCCGTGGAGTTTCAAAAGAAATGTGTAAGCGACCTATTTCTCCCGAAGAAGCGAAACATATTCTCGCCAATGGAAAATCAGAATTGTTAGAAGATTTTATTTCAAAGCGAGGACGACCTTTCAAAGCGTACCTTGTTCGTGATGATAATCGCATTAAATTTGAGTTCCCACCTCGGGAAGCGGCTGCAGATGCAAAACGGTACACTGTCGTCGAAGGTGTCGTTGGTGTTTGCCCAACTCACAAGGCGAATATCGTCGAAACTGAAACACATTACCAACCCGAAGAGGGTTCCAGTGGCTGTAGCATACAAATCTTAAGAGAGGTTTCCAAAAGAGAAATTACTCGAGAAGAAGCCAAAACACTCATTGAAAAGAGAGAAATTGGTCCCTTTGGCGATTTTATATCGAAAAAGACAGACCGTGAGTTCTCATCAAAATTATACCTCAAGAAGAACGAGTCAATTGGCTACAAATTTGCAAAGCGCTGAAAACTCACACTTTCAAGGCTGTCATGGCGAAGGTTGATGTTCAACCGACTCTTGAGTTAAACTATGAAGCAGTCCAATTGGGATGTCATTATTGTTGGTGCTGGTCCAACAGGGGGTCGTGCTGCGACTCATTTGGCATCACTTGGCCATAGTGTTTTGATGCTCGAAGAGCACAGTGAAATTGGGCGTCCCTTCCAATGTGCTGGATTGGTAACACCGAAGGCATTGCATGAAGTTGGTCTTTACGACACTGTTCTTGAAGAAATTGATGGCGCACGTATTCATGGTCCAGGTGGTAGTTTAGTACCTGTTGGAACGGACGGAAAACTGCGAACCTATGTCGTTTGTAGAAAGAAGTTCGACCAAGGCGTGGTCCAACAAGCCATGGAATCCGGCGCATCACTTTGGCTCAACTCTCAACCACGTTCTGCCGAAACTACACCAGAAGGTGTCACTCTCAAAATTGAATCGAATGGCGAAGAAATGGACCTCAAATGTAAATTGCTCATTGGGTGTGATGGAGCACACAGTTGGACTCGGCGCTATTTCAAAATGGGTCGCCCAAAAGAAATGATGATTGGTTTTCAAGCAGAAGTATTAGGCTACAAAGGTACAGACCGCTGGTTGGAAATGTTCAGTGGTTCTGAAATCGCTCCTGCCATTGAGTCGTTCTGGAGTCGACCAAATACCAATTCGGTGACTTCCAAATCCAGATGGAATTACCCATGCAAAAAAGCCAGGAGCGATTTCAGAACGACTCAATGGCAGGAGTGTTGAACAGTGCTATGATGATCTATTACAACACCCATTATGGAAAGACCGCTTTCAAGATGTCAAAGAAATTGCTCGATTTTGCGGACCGATTCCAAGTGGTATGGTTAAGAAAACAGTTGGTAACCGTATCATGTTACTGGGTGATGCTGCAGGAATGGCAAAACCGACTACTGGTGGAGGTATCGGCCCTGGCTTCAAACAAATCAAGGGTATTCTTCAACCATTAAGTAAAGCCATTACCGATGATGAACTTTCAGAAAAAAATCTAATAAAGATAACTTCAAAACATTTCCAATCAATGAAGAAAGACCAAGATAAGGCCCGTATGTTAAGGAATTTACTGGTGAGTGATGTTGAGGATAAAGAATTAGACAAGCATTTCGAAATTATCAATGAAATTGGTGATATCGAAAAGCCCGTACCTCTTGGATTGGCACTGTTGAAAAAAGTTCCAGCATTCCGCAAATTAGCCCTAAAGGCAGGCACTCGGCTCTTGTTTAGATAGGTGGTGATTTTATTTCAAAATTGCAGCTTGAACAAAGAGTTCGTTTTCCACCCTTTGAATCGTATAGGTTTATTCCTTCGGAATTACCCATCGCATCAAATATAATAATTCTCGAAAATGGAAAGAAAGAGGAATTGATGAAATCATTGACTGAACGTACTCCAAGTTTTAGACTCGGTGATGAAAATAATTGGCTGATTGAACAACGCTATCTTCTTGACGGAGAACCAGTTGATGATTCAATAATTAAACGGGCATCACACCATCTTGAGTATTCAAAAAAACCGTTAGTTGTCAATAAACAACGGCGAGGCTGGTACTTGACTCCGAACCCAATTCATTCAGCAGTACGACGATTCATTTCGAAAGCAGTGGTAATTTTACTTATCGCACTCGGGTATCTGTTTATCGAACCGGTCTTGAGTTCGTTTGGCATTCCTGGTGTTGGAACAGGGACCGTACGAATTGGGTTACTTGATTATCCCATTTTGGCAGTTGTCATTGTCCCTTTGCTTTTTTCTCCACTCGCTTTACGTGTTGGTGCAAATCTTGCAGATTTAGTTCAACAACAAAATTTCATAAAATCCTCTCCAGAAACCCCCAATATTGAAATTATTGGTCAGCCACTCGCGGGTAATCCATTGAAATTAAAGATCGAACTTCCCGAAATTCGTGATGATTGGCAGAAGGTACAGGTGACATGGAGAGTTGGTGCCCTTTCCCCTGCACGTGAAGAAATATTCAGTTTATTGGGG
>JAPKCL010000101.1 GCA_028822955.1 Candidatus Poseidoniaceae archaeon | reverse complement strand
CAAATGGTGAGATTTCAGGAATACCAGATGCGTTGAGCGTACTTACCGTCTACACTATTTCTGCTACCAATACAGATGGTTCGTTCAACACTTCGATCAACATCACCGTTGTTGATGAAATCCCAGTGATTTCGTATTCACCAAGCGAATTTAACTTGACCAATAATACTACAATGTCACCAACGACAGTCCCAGTGAATACCGGTGGACCAATACCGAGCGGCGCAAATACCACTGTCACGCAACTCAGAGTTGTAGATGCGGGGGGCGATGTTGGTGAATATTCTTCATTCGTTCTCGATTCTACAGGTTCCAAACATATTTCCTATTACGATGCAACGAACGGCGACCTCAAATATGCAACTGACACGACGGGTTCCTGGGTCAATTCAACCATTGATTCGAACGGTGATGTTGGCCAATATTCTTCGATTACTGTTGATTCCAATGATGTGATTCACATTTCTTACTACGATGAAAGCAATGGGGATTTGATGTACATTACCGACAGAAGCGGCTCTTGGGTGAACACGACGATCGATTCAACTGGTGCACTCGGAATTGGCGCTTCAGTCGTTGGTTTATACACTTCGATTGCCATCGATTCGAACGCAAAAGTACACATTTCATATCTCCACTCGAATTCAAGTATTCCAGCTTCCTATCTCAAATACGCAACAGACACGACTGGTTCATGGGTCACTGAGACTGCCTTCAACACAACGAGCAATGGATTGATCCGTGCAGGCCACTACTCATCCATCGCTCTTGATTCGAACGATAAGGTTCACATTTCCGCCTATGATGACGCCGACCGCGATCTTATCCATGTTACCAATAAAAACGGTTCATGGGTCAAAACTACGGTGCAATCTTTTGCCAATGTAGGGCTCTATACATCACTTGCTATCGATTCAAATGATGACCTCCATATTGCCTATCACATGGGTATTTATTCATCCGTAGGTGAAAATTTACGCTATGCAATGTACAACGGCTCAACTGGATGGACATCGATTGAGATTGATACTCTCGGAAGCGTTGGCTCATTCGCTTCTCTCGCTCTTGATTCAAACGGCTTTGTTCACATTTCATACTATGATGAAACCAATCAACAGCTCAAATACGCAACCAACCTGAATGGTTCATGGGAATTATCTGAGATAGATAGCGTCGGCAATGTTGGCAGTCATACCTCGATATCTGTTGATACCAACGGCGCAGTTGATATTTCATATTACGATGAGATGAACGGTAATCTTCTCCACAGCCGATTGGATTCCTCCTACAATGTATACAGGTTCACAGTGAGTCCAGACTTGCCTATTGGTTTGGAATTGAACATTACAACTGGTGAGATTTCTGGAACGCCAACCGCCGTTTCACCTCTTACCACGTATTCGGTCACTGCTACCAATACAGGTGGTTCGTTCACCACTTCGGTCAACATCACCGTTGTTGATAATCTTCCAATCATCACATATTCACCAGACGACTTGAATTTGACCAACAATACTGCAATGACAATCCTTTCACCTACCAATACGGGCGGGGATGTCTTGATTTCAAACATTCTTTCCACGTTTGTGAATTCGACACTCCACTCTGGCTCATTACAGAACGGATATGTCGGCCAAGACAGTTCTGTGGTCATCGATTCAAACAATGCAGTTCACATTTCCTACTACGATTTTAGTTCGAATAAACTCCAGTACATCACCAACAAAAGCGGTTCATGGGTGATCAGTACCCTTGACAGTAGTGCTGACATCGTTGGCTATGCCACATCGATAGCTCTTGATTCGAATGATAATGTACACATCTCCTATCATGATGAAACAAATGGAGACCTCAAATATGCCACCGATTCCAGTGGTGCGTGGGTTCTGTCATCAATCGATACAGTGGGTTACGTTGGCTCCTTCACCTCCATTGTAATCGATTCGAATGGTCATGTTCACATTGCATACGAAGACAGCACAAATACAGCCCTCAAATATGCCACCAATTCCAGCGGCGCATGGGTGACAACAACCGTTGACGCATCGGGCGATGTAGGTGAATACCTCTCGATTGATTTGGACTCCAACGACGCAGTGCACATCTCATACCGTGATGGCACGAATTCAGCGGTTAAACACGCAACCGATTCCAGCGGTTCTTGGGTCACTTCGGTTGTTGATTCCAGTGGGGTTGGTTTCGGTTTCACCTCTCTTTCGATTGATTCGAATGATGCGATTCACCTCGCGTACAGTGATGATACGACGTATGTTCTGAAGTATGCAACGGGTTCCAGTGGTTCTTGGACCGTATCAACGCTTACTTCGTCAGTTGTTTGGTTTGCTTCTCTTTCAGTGGATTCAAATGATTTCGTGCACATCGCCTACGCGGATAGTTCTGGATTGATTCATCTTACTGATTCCAGTGGCTCTTGGGTTGCGGCAACAGCAGATTCAAACACATCGGTCGGAGGTTCTTCTTCCATAGCGCATGATTCGAACAACGGCATTCACATCTCGTATTCAGATGAATACAATTCTGCCCTCAAGTATGCCTTTGCTCCAGCAAGCAGTGTGGGGTCATGGTCCATCAGTCGACCTTTACCATCGGGTATTCTCTTCGATGCCTTTACCGGTAATCTTTCAGGAATACCTACGGAATTACTTCCTCGAACCATGTTCACGATTACCGCTGCTAACTCTGGAGGTGTGGCGACTACTTTCATCAACATCACTGTGAATGCCGTAGCGCCTACTCTCGCCTATTCTCCTGATAGCCTCACTCTCACCAACCATTCTACAATAACCACGCTTTCACCAACAACATCAGGCGGAGATATTGTGACGTGGTCGATTGACCCTGCACTTTCTTCAGGACTCACGTTTAACACGGCCAATGGCGAGATTTCAGGAATGCCAGATGCGTTGAGCGTACTTACCGTCTACACGATTTCTGCAACCAATACTGGTGGTACCGTTACGGCTACTGTGAACATTACCGTGAATGCTGTAACATCTGTTTTGTCTTATGCTCCTGATAGCCTTGTTCTGACCAACAATACTGCTATGGCCACGCTTTCACCAACAACGTCAGGTGGAGATATTGTAACGTGGTCGATTGACCCTGCCCTTTCCTCAGGGCTCTTGTTTAACTCGACAAATGGTGAGATTTCAGGAATACCAGATGCGTTGAGCGTACTTACCGTCTACACGATTTCTGCAACCAATACTGGTGGTACCGTTACGACTACGGTCAACATTACCGTGAATGCTGTAGCACCGGTCTTGTCTTACTCTCCAGATAGCTTCATTCTCACCAACAATTCTGTTATGTCCACGCTTTTACCAACAACGTCCGGCGGAGATGTTGTGACATGGTCGATTGACCCTGCACTTTCTTCAGGGCTCTTGTTTAACTCGACAAATGGTGAGATTTCAGGAATACCAGATGCGTTGAGCGTACTTACCGTCTACACGATTTCTGCTACCAATATTGGTGGTACCGTTACGACTACGGTCGACATTACCGTGAATGCTGAGATTGCCATAATCTCGTATTCATCAAGCAATCTCACACTGACTCGAAGTTTGAGCATGCCTACTCTTTCACCCTCGGTTGCTGGTGGTGGCGTAGTTTCATGGGAGATCAGCCCGCAGCTTCCACCCGGTTTGCAGTTTGATAGTTCAAACGGAAGCGTTTGGGGTGCTTCATCGGTGAACATGTCGCAGACACAGTACACCGTTTGGGCCAATAATACAGGTGGTTCAGCAGAGGCTTTGTTGAATATCACAGTCGTTGAACCAGTTGCAGTGATTGGTTATTCACCAGATTCTCTCACGCTTATCCGTACTCAATCAATGACGTCAATTATGCCAGTGATGAGTGGTGGGCAGGTCGAAACTTGGGAGATTGAGCCAACCCTTCCTTTCGGACTATCGTTTTCCAATGGCGTTCTTTCTGGAACGCCAGAAGTGAACATGACCTTGACTTCATTCACCATATGGGCGAATAACAGCGGTGGAGCATCATTTGCAAACATCACTCTTTTGATTCATGAACCGATTCCTGAAGTCACCTATTCTCCAGAGAACATTGTTCTTACACGCGGCCAGAACATTACCGAGATTACCCCGTCTCTTGGTGAAGGAATGGTTGCCATTTGGGAAATTATCCCTTCACTCCCCGACGGTTTGGTGTTTGAAAATGGAGGCATTTCTGGTACACCTGTGGTGAATTTCACCATGACACAGTACACCGTCATCGCTCAGAACTCTGGTGGTTCATACAACGTTACGTTCAACCTCACTGTTGTCGAACCCGTTGCAATCTTATCGATTGAATCCAATCCACCGGTGCTTCTTCGTGACAATTCCTCACTCGCTCTCAACATCACCAACGATGGCGGTTTGGTCGAAGTGTGGGAGATTTCCCCTTCACTCCCTGATGGTTTGGTAATGGAGAACGGTTCTGTTTCGGGTGTGTCTTCGGTGAATCAATCTGAAACAATTTTCACCATTTGGGGAAATAACTCTGGTGGCTCCAATTCAGTAACCTTCACGCTCACGGTGCAGGAACCAGAGATCACCATCGTCGAACAGTTGCCAGAGCAAGAACCCGAAGTATCGATCAATTTGTTCATCCTGTCGATGATTTTCTTTGTGCCGCTCGTGGCCCTTATTATCGTGTTTACGAAGCACTACGAGTTAATGTATTGACCGAAGATGCGAAAGAATGAACAAATCCATTCTCTCTTGTCCAATTCCACAATCGACCGAAAGTCATAGAGGTCGACACTTCATCGGTTGAGTTGAGGGCGGCGCAAATGATTACCTTTGACGATTTGAAAACCAACCGTGATACCCAAATCACTGTGGCTTGTGTCGCTTTTTTCCTCATTGCTTTCCCGCTTTATTTTGGTTTACAAGGTGGTAACATGAGTGGTAGTGGAGCAATGGGCGGTGTCGCTGATTACAACGTCAATGGCGAACTGACTTACGTTCAAATCGCTGATGGAATCGAATACATTGCAGACGGTGATACATTCATGATCGATGACCTTCATACCGATTCGGTTGACGGTGCTGAAGAGATGAACATCGTTGGTGTTCGAGTCGTGATGTCCTATGGCGAAGACGAATCGAATTCAGGAGGTCCAAGTTGTGCAGGTCCACTTGGTGGTCAAAGTGCGGCTGATACAATTTCTGGTTCTGCCATGCATGCTGGATTCAATGGAACTGCTGATGGTCAAAACGGTGGACAAAACGGCGGGCATGATGTTACTGTTGAATGGTTTAATTCCTCAATGGTTGGTGCAACCGTCTCAGGTTTTTCTGAATCAGAGATCATTTCACAAATCGATTCAATGGGTGCTGGATTAGGTGCTTATTCAGCAGTGATTGGCGTGACTGCTGAGGCAGGAGGTACACCGCCCGGACTCTGTAGTCGTAGCGATGACGGTGAAGAAGTAACCTTCTCTGTTGAACTGATTATTTTTGATTACACCATCGCTCCTGACTTCGACGAAGCAGAACTTTGATTCAAATTGACTCGAGTAAACGTTCAATATTGATGAGCGGCGCAACTTTATCGTTGATTTCTTTCATCATCATGTCAAGATGAGCATCCGTTTTCGCTTCAACTCGCATCACCAGAACAGCCTCTGTGTTTGACTTACGAGCCAAATACCATCCAGCATATTCACCATCGAAATTGAATCGAACACGGACACCGTCAACGGTTGAAGATTCTCGGTCACTGAATGCTTCGGTAATGGCAGCAACAACCGGTAACTTGTCGGCTTCTTGGCATGGAACTTTGACTTCACCTGTGGTTGGCAGGCTCGGGGCTAATCGGTCAAGTTCGCTTGAGAATGAAGGTCCACCTTCACTTGGACTGTCTCTGCGACTCCAGACTTCAATTAAGCGAGCAGCATTGTAGAGTGAACAATCAAATCCATACCAGCCGCGGTCGGCCAAAAAGATGTGACCACTCATTTCTGCAGCCATTT
>JAPKCL010000100.1 GCA_028822955.1 Candidatus Poseidoniaceae archaeon | reverse complement strand
TTGAAGAAGGAGAACTCACTGAAGAAAAAGACAACGGTCTTATCAATATCAAATACCGATTCACCATGGACCCAACTCTCGATAAGCGCCTCATCATGACTGAAGGTGCTGAAATGCGTGGTAATTTCAACGTATATTACGAAGGTGATATCGATAACGGTGGTGACGGAAGTTGTAACAACGATTGCGAATACCTCAACATCACCGTTTACCGTGGGCCAAACAAAGTATTCCAACATACAGAACAACCTTGGCCTGCTGAAAACTGGAAGAACATCGTCTTCTCTTACACAATGACCGAAGAAGATGGGCATTTGGAATGGGATAAAAGCAACGATAACCCAGTAATCGAAGTTACGATGAAGGTTAAGGGAGATTATCAAAGTGGAGGGATTTTAGGACTCCAGGGTAGTGGTTCGCCTGCAGGATTCGGATTCAAACTTGGAGAAGAAGCACGTCTTGAAATGCCAATCGATGAATCGACATGGGATGAAGACTTTCAAGCAGGAATCGATGCTATGCCTGAAGAAGACACACCTGGATTCACATTGGTTGTAGCATCTGCTGCAATCGCAATGGCGGTCTTTGTCAACATCGGCAAAGAAGAAGAAACCGAAGCGTGATTCAGCGCATTGCTTGAATCGCTGCTGCTATTGCATCGGCATTGAGCTCAACTGCTTGTTGTTCTCCAGATACCAAACTCTTGACCATTGCTTGACCGTTCTCAAGGTCTCGTGGTCCGATGACAACGGTGAATTGGCATCCAATTGAGTTGGCCCACTTCATCGCTTTCGCAATCTTTCGTCCACGAAGTTCAAGTTCGATTCGCTCACCTGCATTTCGCAAACTCGCGACAATCGGAAGTACGCCTGATACGTCTATTCCGAATGGAATGAATGCAACTAATCCCTTCGGGTCAGTCTCGCCTGGAACGACTTCACTGCGACCACTGGCTTCTGCTTGTGCTTCAAGAGCCAATAAGACGCGGTCGAAGCCAAGACCAAACCCACAACTCGGGTCAAGGTCAGGTAGGCCAAACAGATGGAGGAGTTTGTATGAACCGCCACCAAGCACTTGTCCTTCGCCACCAAGTTCGGGGACTTTCACTTCGAACACCATACCGGTGTAGTAATCCAATCCTCGAGCAACGGTCAAATCAACGGCCAGTGAAGGTGGTGTGGGTGCTAATGCAGCAACTGCCTCAAGCGTGGTTTGTAAATCATCCAGTGCTTCAAGAGAAACGCCTTCCAGAGATGTGAGAATATCTCGGGCTGGCCCGAGTGTCTCAACTCCGCCTTCAAGGTCAGCAAGAGCGCGCAAAGGTGCCGTGTTGTCTGGATTGATTCCATTGTCCGTGAACAGTTTCGCTAAACCAGCATCGTCGCCTTTGTCGAGAAAGCGCATAGCACTGGCAACAGGTGGCTCATTGGCACCTTCGGGTATTTCAGCAGAAAGGCCCAATCCAGTCAGTGCATCTTTGAGAATACCAACATGGCCGATTCGAACCTCCCAGTTCTCAAGGCCACACGCATCGAGCATGTCGATGGCAAGAGCGATGACTTCTGCTTCTGCCAATGGACCTGATTCTCCAATCAATTCGACACCGTATTGGAAAAATTCACGGTATCGGCCTTTCTTTGATTCTTCATAGCGGTAGCATTGACCGTAGTACGAAAGACGGAGTGGTTTTTGGAGCATTTGCATGCCTTCCTCAGCAATCATTCGCATCACTGGTGCTGTTAATTCAGGTCGTAGCGTCAACGGTCGTTCACTCTTATCCTCAAAAGCATAGAGTTGGGAGATGATACCTGGTCCTGACTTAGCGGTGAACAGATCAAGTGACTCAAAAATTGGAGTTTGAATGCGTGAAAAACCATGACGGCGAGCACGCTCTTCCAAGAGTTGCTCAAAGGCCAGGCGACGCGCCATCACCTTTGGCGTGAAGTCGCGAGTACCACGTGGGCGTTGCACCATGAGCGTTCCACGGACTGACTGTTCATCACCTCTTCGCCTTGAAACGGGGTCAGCATGGTGTTTGTTGGCTTCATTCTTCTTCGAGGTTGTTGAACCAATTATCGCTCCAGTCCGTTTCGACTGGAGGCTCTTCTCTCTCCAGTGACCATTCCGGTTCACTGACTGAATCAGATGATGCTTGAGTTAACACATCCAAATCTGGTGCGGACGGAATCGATGCTTCGATCTCATCCGAGGTCTCGCTGATAGTGGCCTCCGAGGTTGGCTCGAGAACTGATTCTTGTTCTTCAGCATCCGAAGAAAGGTCTGCAACGGTCTCTTGTTGCTCTAAAACAAATGCTTTGTCTTGACGAACTTCAACCAATTCTGCAACTGACAAAACATCCTCATCATTGGCTTCGGGTTCCAACTCATTTCCAATGAGAGCAGCTTCTGCCGATGGGGCATCATGATGTTCAGTAAACGACTTCACAGGGGTTTGACGTTCCATGTCAAAGGCAGCAAAAGCATTGGAGACTTCACCTGTTGGGGGTGGTAATGCTCGTGCGCGTTCTTCAGCCTTACGTCGTTCATACAAGGCCTGTTCTTCCAGAGCGACTCTTTCTTGAACCATCTGAGATTCAACAGCATGCCACATTTGAGTTTCTTTTTCCTTTTTAGAAATCGATTCTTCTCGTTCAATCTGAGCCTCACTCGGCTCATCATAGCGTTTCCAAAACCACCACGAGATGACAATTAGAATCAGTGAGATGAACAGACCAACCGCCAATGTTTCGACGAGGTCGTCCATGCCCTCACCTTATCATGCTAATTCTGCATCGAGGGTTTTATCCTTTGAAAGGTGTTCAAAACCTGGCGCAATTTCGCCCAATGCTACAACCAATTCATCGTCGCCACCCGGCAATGTTGAGATGTCAACATCTGCGCCATTTGGAATATTTCGATACAATGGGCGTTGAATGAGGAATTTGTTGAAGAAGATAAACAAGGTTGCAACGACTCCCCAGAAGAGGAAAATGATTGAGAGACCTTTTGGATTTGATGGGTCCCATACATTTGGTGTGTTGGCAATCATGTCGCTGAAGTAGGAAAGCATCAGAACTGTAAACAAGATTGGGAATGCCAAATACATCAACAAATCCCACCATCGGCCGACATGCATATCGTTATCTCCAGTGTTGATGAAATCATCTCGGAAAGCGGATACTCCAAAGCCAAGGTAGCCTTTGAATCCAGATGGTGCAACACCGGCTTCGACACCGGACTTCCATCGATAATAGCCATACTTCCAAATCGAGAAGGCAATAAACAAACCTGAGAACATTAACCCATAGCCCCAGATGTGGTCTTGGACTTCTAAGAATTCAGGGAAGGCTACACCATTGCTGTCGAGTTTAACCCACATGACTGCGGAAGGAAGTCCGAACAAGAATAATGCAACACCGGTAAGGGCGACTGACTTTCCACGCTCATAGCCGTGGTCGACGAAATTTCGAACACATAATTCAACGGTTGAAATCATCGAAGTCATCGCAGCAAAAGAAAGTGCCAAAAAGAATCCTGCCATCATAAACAGCGGACCAATCGGTGCAAACGGTGCAAGTGCGAACACTTCAGGCAAAGCGAGGAACGTGATGGCTGAAGAGCCTCCTGTAACGGTTGCCAATGGGTCAGGATTGACTGCAAAGATAGCAGAGAGAACAGCAAGACCTGCGATAATCGAGATGCTGTTATTTGCCAATCCCATTGTGAAAGCGTTGAGAACAGTATCCTCATCTTTACTCATGTAAACTGCATAAGTAATACACATACCCATTCCTGCAGAACAGGACCAGGCTGATTGTGATAAACCATTGATCCATACTTCAGGCTCCATTAACATGTCAAAGTCAACGGTGAACATGAACAAGGCTCCGTCAAGAGTGCCGTCGGAGAAGTCCATCCAAAGTGAAAGGAAGAGGGTGAGGAATAACAAAGCAAACAAAGAAATCATCAGATAAAAGTTAACCTTTTCAATTGCTTTTGCTCCTTTCCAAATTGCGGCTAAGGTCAAAACAATAACCAAAAATTGGAAGAAGATAACTTGTCCTGGGTTTTGTAAAAAGGCGTTCCACACCTCTGTGGTGTCAACATCTTCACCGTTCAATGCACCGGTAATTCCGAGTTGGAAGTACTTGATGGTCCAACCAGAGACAACTGCATAATAGAAACCAATAGCGGTTGAAATCCAAGCGGTCCAAAGACCCATCCAAGCGAATTTCTTTCCGGCAAATATACGGAATGTACCGATCGTTCCTGTTCGGCTTCTCTTACCCATTGCGTATTCTGCAATGACCAGTGGTATCGACCAGATAAACAAGAAAAACAGCCATGGGACAAGGAATGTTCCACCACCGTTCGCGCCAACCATACGAGGGAAACGCCAAATGTTTCCAGTACCGATTGCGGCACCAATTGATGCAAAGATAAGGCCCATACGGCCGTTAAATTGGTCTGAATCTCCATCTTCTGCCATTCAATTCCCTCCTCAAGCCTTCACTGATTCAGCATTTACTGCTGCTGCCAAGTCGGCCTCTTCATCATCAGTAAGCATCATTCGCAGACAGACGGCTAAGCCGCCCCAAACAAATGTCGCCGTGATTCCGAACATGATCAGGGAACCAAGAACGCTACCGTAAGCTGCTCGATAGGATAAATCGAGGGTGTAATAATCACCATCAGCGGGATATTGATAAAAGTCAGAACCGGAAAGTGTCGATACTGAAGCCTTGTAATGTAAAGTTCCAGTGGCAGTTTCTGAAATTGGAATCATTCCTCGAAGGATTGTTCCGTTCCCATCCGATACTGTACAAGCGCCTTCAATCGCCATAACATCAACCGATTCCCATGAGGTCGTTGCCCATTCGCGTGGGCCGTAATCGCTTTGCAAGCGACTTGGTTTGACGGTACGCCATTGAATCTTCGATTTTGATTCACTGTATGGGAAAGAATTGGAAACGCAGACATCGATTGGGATATCGCCTTCTTCAGGAATATCTGTTTCTTCAATTTCAGCTAAGTAATTTTGTTGGGAGATGTTACCAATAGCCAAATCTGCTCGCTCACGAGGATTGTCAGCAATCTCGGCCATGTAGAAAGCGACACCGAGATTTCGAACCGCTATGTGGTCAACATCGATTTCATTCTGGTGGAACGCAGTTCCAATCTCCATCGTATAACAATAGGAGCCATGAACACCGTAGTGCCAATCGCAGAAGTCGCCAGTGGTTGGATAAAGGTCACTTGATTGCATGTTGGTGTATTGCGTCATCTCTGCCATTTCATCACCGTGGTAAATGAGTTGTTCATGGTCGGTTGTTTGGCAATTTGCGCAGTGACCCCACGGGTAGAGAACCAGTTCAGAGTAGGAGTGGAATGTGAGTGTTGCTTTGTATTCGGACTCGCCATCGCCATTATCGTCATTCATTTCAGTCATGTCTTGGATAAAGCGGGTTTCTGGTTCTGAATTTCCACCAGCCCAATCTTCGTCTTTAACACCGTCATTATCGTCGTCTTCACCATCGACATTGTCTTCATTGATGAGACCGTCACCATCGTTATCCTTGGTATCGAACGGACCAGTATAGACGTCGTTATTGGAAATTCCTGCTTGCTCATCTTCCGATGGGGTACAAGTTCCTGGAATAAGAGGGATTGTAGCGCCTAGAGGCCAACCCCATTCAAATTGATAATTTCGGTTGAGGTCAACGCCATCGCAATCTTCGTCAACTTCCTGAGTTAGATCTGGTAAAGGTTCAGGTCCATTGTTTCTCAAGTTCTTTCTCCATCCACCGGAAGGACATGTTTCCCAAGCAGGCGCAGGGCAGAACACCTCTCGGTCGTACTTGTTTCCATCAACGTTAAGCATTGGGATAAGGTAAATTTCTCGGCTGTTGACTAAATCAGTAATCCATTGTTCACTGTAGTCTTCATCAACACCGAGGTCGCCAGCACCACAAGCTGTGCCGTCACCGTTTGAGTCTTGGAAACTGGCGTCCAAAGCAAGACAGTC
>JAPKCL010000204.1 GCA_028822955.1 Candidatus Poseidoniaceae archaeon | reverse complement strand
CAATTCAGTGAGAATCGAACGTGCACTATGCCAATCTCCTTTGTCAACAAGACAAAGAGAGGCTGCGATACGAGGTCGAACTCCAGTTGGGTCCTCGCGAATCAGTTTCAAAGAGAGGTCGAGTGCCTCGTCATGCTTACGGTGTGCTCGCATGAGCGAAATCATAGAAAGTTGTGCGACACGCGTCAATCGGTCACTGTGAATCGAATCATCATTGCCTGATGGTTGCCAGCCGCGAAGCATCCGCATAAGCGATTGAAGGTGATCAATGCAGGAGTTATTTTCCCAATCCCAGAAGTCATCTTCAGTTACCATGCCCTGCCAAGGGTCAAGCCATTCACACACGAAAGCCAAGAGTTCTGGTTCATCATATCCTTCTGCCTGTTGTAAGCCGTGAAGAGATTCACGGGCAGCATCGAGTCGACGGGACGACATATGTCCTACGGCAACAATCATTCGAGCGATATCGTCATCGCCTCCTGCCTGTGCAAGAACTTTACGTGCTTCTTCGATTGCTTTTGGCCACAATCCACGAAGAGCAAGTTCCCACATGTGAGCCCGTGCTTTTTCATGTCGAACAAGAGCTGAATCACCCTCAATTTTGCGTCGTTGGAATTGAATGAGACCATCAAGGTCCTCGCGAATCGCAGCATCATCAACGAGGTCTCGCATCCAATCTCCACCAGCAAACTTCACTGCACCTTCCCTTCGTTCATCAGGATTCAAATCGAAACGTAACTTAAGTAGCGGGGAAAAACGTATGATTGAAAGCAGCCAAGTGAACAAAAATACAGCCTGACCAAATGCGATAAACATCCATGTTGTGAGTAACCGGTTACCTTCATCAAACCCTCTCGCTTCAAGCGATGAGGTATAAGGCATCAAATCTCCGAATTCTTTGTAACATACCAAAACTAAGAGAAGAACGGTATACCCTGAAAATCCTGCAAAGGCAAAGGTGAGTTGGCGAGTTTGTGCTTTAACTTCTGTTCGGATTTCCCGTGGCGAATCAAGTGTTACGCCGAAGAGACCACCGAAAGATTGCCCACCTAAGATTAAGTTTCGAGTTAATTCAAAAATGAATGCCAATCCGACAATGGCAATATTGAGTGATAAATAGAGGGAGAGGAATTGGGGTAATGCTTTGATAAATTGCCAATGGAAAAGCAAATCCGAAATCAAATCAATCCGTTGATAAATAGAATGTCCAATAATGCCGCCAAAATTAAGAACTTCTGTTGCATTACTTGGCTGATTGAATAAAACATAAAACACGGTAACTATTCCATTCAATGCCGTCAATGGCATGGTTATCAAGAACAAGACGAGAACGAGTGAAAACAGACGGTTGAAGAATTTTGGTTTTGCGGGGTCAATCGGGTTCGCACGACCATTTGCAGTACGCCATTTATTGATGATGAGCATGTTCCAAGAAGCACCCATAATACGACCATATGCCATAATTGTAGGAGCCATGAATGTCAGCATTGCAGCTGCTAACCAAATTGGAGAATCAAGAGTATTATCTGGAC
>JAPKCL010000099.1 GCA_028822955.1 Candidatus Poseidoniaceae archaeon | reverse complement strand
GGTCTTGGCCGTGATTATTTCAAAGATAATCACTCAAAGAACGACCCCTATGTAGTCGAAAAGCGAAAGATCGAGAAACCTCAGTTCTTTATCGAAGGAAATGAAGCAGTTGCTCTCGGATGTCTTTTCGGCGGCGTGCAATTACTTGCTTGGTATCCAATCACTCCTTCTTCTTCACTTGCGGAAGGCATCATCAATTACATCCCTCAACTTCGAACAGACGATGACGGAAACACAACATGTGCAGTCGTACAAGCAGAAGATGAACTTGCTGCCGCAGGTATGGTATTAGGTGCTGGCTGGGCCGGTGGCCGAGGTATGACCGCGACGTCTGGGCCAGGTATTTCTCTCATGCAGGAATTTATTGGTCTCGGCTATTTTGCCGAAATCCCTTCAGTGTTTTGGGACGTCAACCGTGTTGGACCCTCGACAGGTTTGCCAACTCGAACGCAACAATCAGACATTACAATGCTGTATGAAGGAAGCCATGGTGATACCCAACACATTGTCCTCATGCCTGGAACCGTTGAGGAGTGTTTTGAATTCGGATGGCGTGCCTTCGATTATGCAGAACGATTCCAAACACCTATTTTTGGACTCAGTGACTTAGATCTCGGAATGAACCGTTGGGCTTGTGAAGGATTTGAGTACCCAGACCAAGATATGGACAGAGGCAAAGTTGTTCGAGACCGAGATGTATTCGAAGCCTTCGAAGAATTTGGACGATACCTCGATGTCGATGGAGACGGTATCCCTTATCGTACACTGCCAGGTTCAGGCATGGACCCAATTCTCTACCGAGGAACAGGGCACAATTCAAAGGGTGTTTACTCCGAAAAGCCTGACGATTATTACGAACTCATGCAACGTTTGAAGCGCAAAATCGATGGTGCACGAGACATCCTACCAGCACCGATTCTACGAGAAGAAACCGAATGTGAAATCGGAATCATTTACCTTGGAAGTATGGAAAACACAATCCAAGAGATCGATGACATTCTGGAAGCAACTGGAATCAAAGTCAGTCAATGCCGAATACGCGCTCTTCCAATCCACAGCGAAGTTGAAAACTTCATCAGTCGGCATGAAATGACGATTGTTTTGGAAATCAATCGTGATGGACAATTGTATGGTATTCTTCGGAAGGAGTTACCAAATAGTTTGATTACAAAAGTGCGTTCTGTTGCTTACAGCGACGGAATGCCTCCAAGAGCCGGTATTTACGCTCAACGAATTCTTGAGACTCTAGAGGAGGAAGTAGAATGAGCGACACACCGAAACGCCCAGCACGTGCAATAAAACTCAATGTTCTGAACGAACCGAAGGAAAGTTACACTGGAGGGAAATCATCTCTCTGCCCTGGCTGTGGACACGACCAAGTCTCAAGCGTGATCATTAACGCTGCTTGGGAAAACGGCATTGAACCTCATCGTGTAGCAAAGATGTCGGGTATCGGATGTTCTTCAAAGACACCTGCTTACTACCTTGGTCAATCCCACGGATTCAACACCGTTCACGGAAGAATGCCATCGGTCACTACTGGTGCCTATACCATCAACAAAGACTTGCTCTACATTGGCGTCTCTGGCGATGGTGATTCTGCTTCGATTGGAATTGGGCAATTAATTCACGCCATCCGCCGTAACATAGATATGGTCTACATCATTGAAAACAACGGCGTATATGGTTTGACAAAAGGTCAATACTCCGCCACAGCCGACATTGGTTCTAAAAAGAAAAAGGGAGCACCAAACAAGACACAACCTATTGATTTGTGTGCAATGGCAATCAATCTTGGTTGCACATTTGTTGCACGCTCATTCTCCGGTTCTAAGAAACAATTAGGCTCACTAATCAAGGCTGCAATGTCACACAAAGGTTTCGCCCTTATCGATGTCATCAGCCCTTGTGTTACGTTCAATAATAACGATGAGTCGATGCGCTCGTATGGATATGTCAAAGAAAATGAGATTACTCTTCACATGACTGATTATATTCCCCACTTTAATCCAGTTGAGGAAATAGATGTACCCGAGGGTCATTATCGCGACATTACGCTGCATGATGGATCTACAATCCGTCTCGAAACTATTTCTGCCGAACACGACCCTGAAAACCCAGTTGCAGCACTCACTGCACTCCACAATGCAGAAAGCGACAAGAAACACGTCACTGGCCTCTTGTATTTTGACAATACAAAACCTTCTCTTGCTGAAGATTTAGGTTTGGTTGATGTGCCTTTGGTCGATGTACCTGATAATGTATTGCGGCCTGGAAAAGAAATGCTGGACAAGATTAATGCTGCACTACACAACTAATCTTTGGATACAGGAGAACATGCATGATCACCTTTTGGATTTTCCTCATTTTTGCCATCATTGGTGGTGGAGTACTCTTTGGAAGAATCCGTTCAAGCATACTCCAACAAAAAATGCTCGATATTGCAGCCCGGCAAGAAAAGCATGCTCCCAAAGCCGCTGAAGTACCAACTCATTTCACTTCAGCTGGAAGTAAAATCCAAGAACATAAAGTCACACAACAAGAGATTCAGGTAGAACAAAACCAATCTGCAACATTGAATGACCATGAAGAATCAAGTATACTCGAGTCTCCAAGTCGTCAAGTTGATGATTTGACAATTCAGGAACGAGAGAATTATGATGCTCGAGACCAAGCACGAGATGAACATATCATTGCACTTCGGCTCTTGGTAGAAGATTTATTTGAAGAGAGTGGCGGTACAAGTAGTGAAATTACGACCGATACGAAGTCAGAGCAATCCTCCATTGAACTGCGTAACACGTGGATTCAACAGTATGAAGTGCCCTTGAATGAGCATGCTGCATTCATCGAACAGGAAGAAATTGGCAGTGGTATCAGGATGATGGAGACGGCTGAAATGGAAAACGATGATATTCTGTACCGACTTGAACGTGAAGGTGGAAAATCTGGTGAAGTTCAGATTTCCTTAGCTTGGGATGACTTCAATGATCTCGACCTTCATCTCTTCTGCCCTTCTGGAGAACGAATTTATTTCAATAACAAAAAGAGCGCTTGTGGCGGTGAACTTGATGTCGATATGAACGTAAGACCGACCAGTGAAAAAGCGGTCGAAAACATTGTTTGGCCAGAAAACGCACCACTCGGAAAATACAAAGTCGGTGTTCATTTTTACAAACACCACCTAAAAGACGACACGACAACGGTATGTAAATTTCGAGCACGCATCTTAACCCATGGTAAAGTTCGCGATTATACTGGAAGTATTACTCACGGCCAAGCCATGCAGATGGTTACGAGTTTTACCTTGAACAGATGATTAGAATGCTTCAGTAAATCCGACCTGTAAGTGTTCGGAGAATACGTGTGAATACTGAGACATGAGGCTTTTCACTGAGTCCTAAACGCCAATCTAACTCATTTGCCTGTTCATACTTCTGTAATTCTTCAAAGCCACCAATCCATTCATCACCAATAAAAATTTGTGGAATGGTTTTACTCCCATTGGTCCGAATATGAAACTCAGCATCGGTACGCTTTGACGAACCAAGGCGTATTTCTTGGTATTGAATTTTTTTAGAATCCAGTAAACGTTTGGCATTGACACAAGCACCACACCCTCGATTGGTATAGATTTCAACCTTCGCCATGTCCACCGGAAAGGCACACTTGTATCAAACCCTTTCATTCAACAGAGCGGTGGTAGTCCCTCCCGGATTTGAACCGAGGTCAGAGGACCCAGAATCCTCCATGATGGACCGCTACACTAAGGGACTATGAACGGCCCAACATCACTTAACTCTTCAATTCAACGGTCAAGAAACTCGAGTTGTATGCTGGAAAGAGCCAGTTAAAGTGCCAAAAAACATTAAAATCGTAGATTGACCATACCCATTATAAGGCAGGGTGATGCCCGCAAGGCATGACTGATTCTATATCACTCAAATTGAAGCCCGGCGCAGCCATCCTTATGGCTCTTGCACTGATTACGACAACCTTCGCAGGTGTCTCTTTTGCAGACCCAAGCACTGACTCTCGGGAACATGAAAATACACAGGCTTCTATGGATTACGATGAACTTGACTTAATCGTCGACTTTAACACAAACGGAACTGTCTATGGGAACTTAACAGCAGAAATACACGTCACCAGTGACGACAACTTTTCTGCTTCGTTTGGACCTGTTGACATGATGGAAGAAAGTGATAACACCTCATGGAACACTCACTGGGCAGACATTGACCTCACTCTTTTCTTTGCTGGAAGCACAAACGCTTCCCCAATGGCAGACGAAGGCACCTGGTATTACGTCGAAGCGAATGTTTACAGCGAAGGCAATACTGTAGGCTCATCCTACACAGAAATCTGCATGGAAAATGGCAGCGTTTGTGAGATGAATGGACCAGACAACGGCACTGGAAATGAAGATCCACAAGAAGAATTTGACCTTATTGACGCAGATGGCGACGGTGCTATCAACGCTACAGAACTCATTGACTACGAAAACTCACTCCGAGCTGAAGAAAACATATCTGCAATGGATGCAGATGAAGAAAGTGATCTCCTTGCTAAGATGGCAGATTACGACCTCGGATGGGAAAGCATGGACGGTAACGATACCGAAGATGCTGGAGATGGCATGCTTGAATTCAACGAATTCATGGACTTCTACATCAACGAACATGATCTGAATGACATGACAGATTATGACCTTCGTTACGATGATGATGGCGATAACCAAACATTGGAGATTCATATCAACGATGGAGGAGATTATGGCTATACTTTGATCTCAATCATCGACCTTGACCAGAACGAGGTATACAACACCACTTTCAACACTACTTTCTGGATGCTCGACCTTGATGAGAACGGCCTCGGTGACACTATGTATTACACTATAGTCACAATTTACGACGAAATGGGCGATATAGTCTACATGTCTGGCGACTCTTTTGGAGAAATAGATTTCGACCAAATGATGTTTGATATGTACGACACGGACATGAGCGGTACCATCTCGCTCGAGGAATTCCTGCACACAATGGACAACATGAGTGAAATGAGCGGCCAAGACCCAATGGACAACGCAACCAAAACTATGATCTCCAACCTGTTCATGTCAGAAGACAACAGCAGTGATGGGGAACTCGACTTCGAGGAATTCCTCTCCTTCATGGAAGGAATTGATAACATGGGCGGAGACAATAGCGGCGAAGGTCAGTACACAGACCTAGAAATGATGATGATGATGTTTGATGCAGACCAAGATGGAAACATCACGCTCTCTGAAATCCTTGCAGCGATGACCTCTGTAAATGATTCTGATGCAAGCAAAATGACCACCTTCTACACCAACATCTTCAACGAAAAAGATATGGATGGCAATGAAATGCTTGACAGTTTTGAATTCGAAATGTTTTACGAACGTATAGACGAAATCATGGGCGACTTTTGCTATGACGTCAAGACAGGAGATGCAATCCTAGCCGATGGATCATTCGAAGACGAAGAAGGGAACGAGACCGAATTGATGGCTGGCGACACTGCCCCTTCAAACGGCAATTTCTGTGAACAGACTGAGATGGATTCTGATGGAATCCTCTACATGCTGGACACTGACGGTGATAGCTACATCAGTCTTTCCGAACTCCTTGCAGATATGACCGATTCAATGCCTGAAAAAGGACTCATGATGTATGGCTTCGTGTTTGAATATTATGATGAAAACGGAGATGAACTGCTCGACCACAACGAATTCGGAATGTTCCATGCACACATGCAGAGCGGTGATGAATACTTCCCAACAGATGCTCAAGTCCTCAGTATGTACGATACTGATAGCGATGGAAACATTTCCCTTGCTGAAATCATCGCTGCATTAAATGCTATGCAGGTTGACGAAAATGGAGAACCTCTCTCCGTCGTTGAAGAAGAATGGATGGGGATTGCTTTCATGATGAGTGATCGTGACGGAAACGAACTTCTTGACGAGAGTGAATTTGCTAACTTCTTTTACCAAATCGACCAAATCAACCAAGATGACGATGAAGGCCACGATGAAGGCAACAATAGTAACGGTACTTCTGAACCACAGATGGTCTGTTACGACATGACATCGCACACTCTAATGATGCAACTCACCAACCAAAGTGATTGTGAGGATGCTGGATACTTGTGGGCTGACATGAACGACCAACCTGGCAATGGCGATGATAACAATCAAGATGACAATCAAGA
>JAPKCL010000098.1 GCA_028822955.1 Candidatus Poseidoniaceae archaeon | reverse complement strand
CAGTTTAACGCAGGCACTGAATTGTGGGATTACTACAATCAACTTATGCTCAGAGATTCTACAGGAATGATTGTTGACTCTGCTTGGTACACCACGAATTACGGCCAAAACATCTCACTGGTCTCTGCGGAAGTTGCTGCAGACCCATGGGTCCCATCGAATGGAATGACGCCTGGCCACCCTGAACTTGGTGAATCGCCAGCTACTGGTGTCGTTATCTTTACCGAAGTATTCCCGGATGCATTTGGTAGTGATTCACGACAATGGCCTCTCGGAGAATGGCTCGAAGTGTACAATAATGGCACCATTGCATTGGATGTTGGTGGATGGAAGTTACAAGCTGATGGCCGTTCACTCACCCTGCACCAATTCAACATGCCTTTGCAATCGACCTCCATGATTCAGCCTGGTGAAGTTGCATTGATTGCGTTAAACGGCACCACAAGTTTCTACCTTAAGCATACAACACCTGATTCCATTGACCTCATAGATGGGAACGGGGACATGGTTGACAGCATCGCTTGGACTTCAACTGTCGAAGGGGAATCTTTGATCGCTCCAAACAGTACACATGCCGGTGCTGGCCCACTTGGAACTGCTGCTGCAAGCAACAGTGACTGGATTCAATCTGCTTGGATGACTCCTGGTGAACTCAATCCTGTTTGGGCAATGTATGCAGGCACGCATGATTTGGTCATCACTGAAATCTTGGCTTACTGTAATGATGATTCGGTTGACCCTGTGGAAGATTGGATTGAAGTCATGAACAACGGTGCAACTGACCTTAACTTGAGCCGCTGGAGAGTTGATTCAAATGATGGAGACCGTCGCTTTTTCAGAACAACCTCAATGTGGAACCAAAGTGATGATTCGATGATGCTCGCTCCTCAAGAGCGGGCTGTTCTCCTCATGGAGAAGAATGTCATCTCCGGTTTGGGAGACCAAATACAACTCTCTGACCCAGATGGAACTCCGGTTCAATCAGCACTCTGGAACATCGTCAGTGATTGTAAAACGATGGGACCTGGGGAAACCGAGCAAGATGGATGGCAATTACTTCTCTGGCCAACACCAGGCTATGAAGAACCAAACGCAAGTCATGTCACTGATGCGCAGGACATTGTCATCAGCCGATTTATGCCTGAAGGCTCAACAACCATTTCCAGTAATACAGAATTCATTGAAATTACCAACACTGGCGACAATATCGCTTACATGAATGGGTGGATGTTTACTCTCATTAATTCAGCAAATGAAGCAACTGATTACCCCTTCGGTGGAATCAACATTCCTGCGAACAGTTCGGTAATCATGGCATCAGATCCAAGCGGTCTATCTGTCTATGAAGATGGAACGATCATCGGCTTTGATTCTGCTCTGCTCACCTCCGGTTTATCTCTTCCAAATTCTGGTGCTGCACTTCAGATTTCCACTCCTGCAGGCCTTCTTGCAGACGCGGTAGTCTACGGCAATGGGCCTGTCGATATTGAAGGTTGGAGTGGCATCAGTTTAGTCGAACCAGTCACGAGCCTCTCCTTACTTGTCTACCATCGAGGCGATGGTTGTGGAAATTTACCCGACACAGATGTTGTTTTGGATTGGCAACACCGCTGGGGTCGATTAGGAGCCAGTACCTTCTGCGGACCTACCCTGTTTTCAGGCATGAGTACCGTCACGCCGTTGATTGGTCCTCAAGATGGCTTGGTTGACTTGGTTGCATGGATTGACAATGCAAATGAATCATTGCACGTTCACCTTTACCAAATCGAACAGCCAAATTTAGTTCAGGCCTTGATTGAGGCTCATAACCGAGGCGTGGAAGTGACCGTTGTCCTCAACTATGCCGAATACTGGTGGAATAACTACGACAAGAACAATCAGATTGGTACGGCAAATGTACTGGCAACTGCTGGAATTGATACCTTCTGGTTTGGTGGACAAAATGATGAACCATATACCTACATCCACAGTAAAGTCGCCGTACGTGACAACGAGAGTGTTTGGATTGGTTCAGGTAATTGGAAGAGTTCCTCACAGCCAGCACCCGATGAACGCGGAAATTCCGAATGGGGTGTAATCATCTACAACACTGACCTTGCTCAAAAGGTTTTGACTCAGCTCACCTATGATGAGTCTTCCAGTCGAACCTACATCACCCAAATCCTTCCTGGCTCTGCACCAACTGATTGGTCCATGGATTCTCTCAAATCTCTAGTCAATGGAACGATGGCAGATCCGATTACGACCGATGTATCTGGACGTCTCATCACTTGCCCAGACACCTGCATTGATGGATTAGTGTGGATGATTGAACAAGCAGATGAAGAAATTTTGTTATCTTTGCAATACCTTGATGTTGATTGGAGTTGGGGTTGGGGCGATAACCCAATTGTCACTGCTCTGGAAAATGCTGCTCAAGATGGTATTCGAATTCGTGTGATCTTAAACGGGGCTTATCTCGATAAGGATATCCAAGAAGTTATTGACACATTCAATGAAGAATGGAATACGACCCTTGGATATGACATTAATGCAATTGTCATGAGTGAAGATGATGAAGTATCCAAACTACACAACAAAGGCATGATTGTTGACGCCGAGCACGTTCTGATTTCATCAATTAACTGGGGCGATTCAGCGACGACACGTAACCGTGAGATGGGACTCATTCTCACAAGCGCAGAAGTTACTGCCCCTTTCCTTGCTGGATGGAACCGTGATTGGGTTCGAACTGACAATGTAACCGACACAGATAATGACGGACTACCGGATTACTGGGAAGTAGCAAATGGGCTTAACCGTACAACACGTACTCTTGGTGCTCAAAATATCCTTGAAGGCGACTATGATGCGGACGGCGATGGATTGCTGAATAAAATAGAGTATATCTTTGGCAGCCATGCAACTAATGCCGATACTGATGGTGATTGTATTGCCGATGCAGTCGAAGTTTCTTGGGCACAATCAACTGCTTTGGACCCTGAGGTTGTCGATGTATCTCCAACCGATGCACTGACGCTTGCAGATGCCGACGGCGATGGGGTCAATGAATCCGAAGCTCTTGGATGTGACCTTGGTGGCATTTTGACTGAAGAGAATCAAACAACCGTTGACGACAGCATGTTGGATAATGATGGAGATTTTGTCATCAATCGTGATGACCTCTGCCCAGATACTCTTGCCAATATTCCGGTTGATGGAAATGGCTGTTCAACAGAACAACGAAACAGCAATGCCACACCGAGTGCAGACACGAGTTCGAGTTTCGGGACCGATATGATGTTCTTCTTCATGTTGGGTGGTATTCTCTTAGCTGCTGGAGCATTCTTCATCTTGAGAAATATCGAAAGTGAAGGTGAGGAAATGAAGGATTTGATTACCATCGAAAGTGAAAACCTCGATGCGCTTGCTGGAACGAAAGTCGATGCTGGTAATTGGGATATGCCTGTTCTTGATGGAAGTGGGGCACCACCGAAAGCATCGGGACTGTCACCTGAAGATCTTGCACGTTGCCCAGGGTGGCCTGAAGAAACAATTCAATCGTATCTCGACCAAGGTTGGTCGATTGAGCAATTGGGTGAGTACTACCAAGAACAGGTCAATGAGAACGCTTGAACATCACAAGTTTGACAAAGGACCCCGATGTCCAAAGACTGATTGCTATGGTCTATCGTTCAAGTAACCCTGTTCTCTCAAACCAATTTTGGAATAATATCGACGGGTATGAGACCATGTCCTATGAAGGAACAATGCAGAAAATAGGCATTATGTTCGGAACCACCGTCTTTTTTGCGGCAGTAACTGCATATGCAGCAATAACCATCAGCATGAACATCGCTATGGCCGCTGCGGCCATTGGCGGCATAACCGGTTTCATTCTCGTTATGTTATTGGTCTTTATGCGCCCGACAAATCCTGTACCATTGATGCTCTCGTATGCAGCATTTGAAGGTCTAATGATCGGAGGAATATCACTTGCTTTTGAACAAATGTACTCTGGAATCGTATTCCAAGCAGCCGTTGGAACAATGTGTATTGTCGGCGCCATGTATGGATTGTACGCAACACGAATAATCAAGGCAACTCCACTCTTTCAGAAAGTGGTCATGAGCCTTGTCATCGGAATTATGTTGTTGTATGTGGTTAGCTTTGCACTGTCCTTCATACCTGGCTCTTTTCAAGTTCCGTTCCTACACTCTTCCGGACCAATGGGCATTATCGTAACATTGTTTATTCTTGCCGTGGCTTCATTGTGCCTCATTTTGGATTTTAATTTCATCGAGACTGGAATTAAACAACGAACACCAAAAGTCGGCGAATGGTGGGGAGCCTTTGGACTCCTTGTCACTGTTATTTGGATTTATATCGAGATGCTACGCCTCCTCTCAAAGGTGAGAAATAACTTAAACTGATGAAGGTGGTATGATGCGAAGCATCCCTGTCGTCGATTTTTCAGAGTACACCAGCGGTGATACTCAACGGCAACAAGCATTTATTCAGGCAGTGGGCGATTCTCTCAAAGATATTGGATTCTTTGCGTTGAAGAATCATGGAATCCCATTGGATTCGATTGAACAAGCATATGAACAAGGTGATGCCTTTTTCTCACTCAGTGAAACGACCAAGAAAACCTATCTTCAACCCAAAATTGCTCACCAACGTGGCTACACAGCTTTTGGAATCGAACACGCTAAAAACAACCCTGCACCTGATTTGAAAGAATTTTGGCAAAGTGGCCGTAGTCATCCGACAACAGGCGAAGTACCAACCTATGTTGCGAATGTGTGGCCTGAACAAGATGCGCCTGGATTCAAACCTGTGATTGATGGATTATTCACTCGAATGGAAACCCTTTCTCAAAGCCTCTTGCATTCATGCAGTTTGTATCTCGGAAAAGAAAAAAATTGGCTCAGTTCAATGGCAGCAGATGGCAACACCATCATGCGAATCATCCACTATCCCCCTCTTGGTGATGATGTACCCCAAGGAGCCGTTCGTTCAGCCGCGCATGAAGATATCAATTTCATCACCTTACTCGTCACAGCAACAGCCGATGGACTCGAAGTAATGGACCATGATGGAAGTTGGATACAAGTCAAAGGTGATGCAAGCCATATCATAGTTGACTCTGGTGATATGCTACAGAACCTCACCAATGGATTGTTCAAATCAACAACTCACCGTGTCGTCAATCCGAGTAATTCTAATGCTCGACGATTTTCAATGCCGATGTTCGTTCATCCACGCAATGACATTGACTTGACTCCTCGAGAAGAATTTATTCAACTCACTGGTGGGGAACCTTTGTTCCAATCGATCACTGCAGGTCAATATTTACATCAGCGTTTGGTCGAAATTGGTCTTGCAGAAGACGAGGTGTGAGCCGATGAGTGACGGCCTCATCGAACGCTTATGCGACTCGATTGAAAGCAATGAATCAATGGATATGTCGGATTTGACACGCTTTATTGAAGGTGTTGCTCAACGTCAATTCCCAGTTGAATCGATTGAAAGATGGCTTCGTTGTGTTCACACACATGGGGTTTCAGTCGATGAAACAACAGCACTTACGCGTGGTATGATGAATTCCGGTGCTGTACTGCAATGGCAAGGACAAGCCAATGTAGCTGATAAACACAGTACTGGTGGGGTTGGAGACAAAATGTCATTGATCCTCGCCCCAGCACTTGCAGCATGTGGCTTACGGGTGCCGATGTTGGCAGGAAGAGGGTTAGGTCACACAGGAGGCACGATTGACAAACTAGAATCAATACCTGGTTTCAATTGCAACCTCACCCCAATACAGATGCAAGAAGCCGTCGAAACGATTGGATGTTGCATCGCAGCACAAAATGATGCCATCGCTCCTGCAGACGGCTTACTCTATGCAATACGGGATGTTACGGACACTGTTGATAGTATACCACTGATTACTGCTTCGATTGTTTCCAAAAAAGCGGCTGAAGGATTGAATGCACTCGTACTTGATGTGAAATGTGGTAAGGCTGCGTTCATGAAAACCGAACGGGATGCGATTGCATTGGCGGAATCAATGGTCGGTGCAGCCAAAGGCTTGGGAATCAAGACCGTGGCTCAAATTACCGACATGAATGAACCGATTGGCACCCACATCGGGAACGCACTCGAAATTCTTGGCAGTGTTCTTGTGCTTCAAGGAAAGGGTTCCAGTGATACACGTACCTTAGTTGAACTTCAAGGTGGCCAACTGCTTGAACTCACAGGAATGGCTTCATCACTTGAACGGGGAATCCAAATGATTTCTGAGGTTCTTGAGAATGGTGAAGCCTTACGAACTTTTGTCG
>JAPKCL010000019.1 GCA_028822955.1 Candidatus Poseidoniaceae archaeon | reverse complement strand
CAGGTGCAATGGTCACTATGCTTGGACTGTCATTTGGAACCGACAGTGAAGAAGACCGAACAGATGATTTGATGAACGCTATCAATGAACTTACAGCTCGAATGAATTCGATGCTTGGTTCAGAAGATGAGTGATTACAAACCGTACAACGAACCGTATTTACCTTCAACATATCGAAGGAAAGGTTCGGGTGAAGGTGGAGATCCTGTTGCTGATTCAATAAGTTCAGCAGGCGTCATTTTACTTCCTTGCTCGTGAATACGAGGCCGTAACCATTGAAGTAAACTCGACCAGTTACCTGATGAAACAACCTCATCGATATTCCCCAAGTCTTTTTCCATGGCTTCAAGTAATTGTGCAGCATAGAGATTTCCTAAAGTATACGTTGGGAAATAACCAAAAGCACCCATTGACCAATGAATATCTTGAAGGCAACCAACACTATCATCGGGAACTTTTACCCCGAACCATTCTTCAAACATCGTATTCCATGTTTCAGGTAATTGAGAGATAGGTAAATTCTCATTGAATATTTTCTTCTCTATCTCATAGCGTAGCATAACATGTAAGTTATAAGTCACTTCATCAGCCTCAACCCGTATAAAGCCCTTTGAGACGGTATTAGCAATACGGTTCAATGTCGTAGGGTCCCATTCAGGTGCCTCAGGAAAGTGCTCCTTGAACCAAGGTAAAGCGATACTCCAAAACGCAGGTGTTCTTCCAATTTGATTTTCCCAGAATCGGCTTTGCGATTCATGGACACCGAGTGAAACTGCTGCACCTCTTGGCGTCAATGAGAACGCTTTCGAAAGCCCTTGCTCATACAGAGCATGTCCGGTTTCATGCATCACTGCATACAAGCATGAAAACGGGTCGAATTCATCAAACCGAGTAGTGAAACGTGTGTCCCCTGGCCAAAGCCCTGCAGAAAACGGATGCGTTGATGCATCCATACGACCGGCATCAAAATCAAACCCCATCGCCTCTGAGACTTTGATGCAAAAGTCAGTTTGAGATGCAATGGGAAAACGAAGACCTTCCGGTAGTACTGGGTCTGGGTTTGTCTCTTGGGCCATGGTGATTTTTTGCAGAAGTGGAACGAGACGGGAACGAAGACCGGCAAACAATGGGTCATAATCTGATACTTTCATCCCAACTTCGTATTCATCAAGAAGTAAATCGTATGGATTGTCTTGGCCTCCATAATAAGCTATTTTTTCTTTCGTCATTCCTATGAGAACTTCCAATTGGGGTTGAAATGCACTAAAATCAGAATTTACTCGTGCTTTCTGCCATGATAAGAGGGCTTCGGATTTGGCTTTTGCAAATGCAGCGACAAACTCCGATGGTAGTTTCACTGCTTTGTCGTAAGATCTACGCATCTCTCGAACATTCGCACTTTGATCATCGTCTAATGTTTTATCTTGCTCAAGTGAGTTCAACATCTGACCCATTTCTGGGTCAATCAAACGGTTATGCCGTTCTGCAGCAAGCCAAGAAAGTATGTCTGAACGTGCTTCAGAGCCCTTTGTTGGCATGATGGTCTCTTGGTCCCAACCTAAATGCCCTTGTAGCGCTCCAAGACGATGAATATCTTTGACTCGTTCGATGAATGTTGTATAGGCTTGCATGGTTTAAGCCACTCCTTCCTCAGTCATGAACGCTTGTACCTTGCCTTCATTTGAACAGTTTGAAAGCATTTCTTCGAAAACGACTGCCACACATTGAAGGTATAAGCCCCCCTCGGAGTTATATGGTCCGACCTTTTTCTGGTAAAGAGAAGAAGATGGAACCCAAAAACACTGAAGATGATGAACTCGAAGAAGTGGTTGGCGACGTAAAAACAATTGCCGAAGAACCCGTCGATAGAATGGGCCAACCAAATATTGAATCATCTGGGGAAGTAATTCCTTTCGACGAACTTTCTATAGAAGAAGTTGCTGTACAATTGAAAGTCAGTGCACAGACAGTAATTAAGACGTGTATGGACATTCGACGAGGCGAGAATGTACTCATTGTATGCGACCCAACAACGGGGGATATTGGTCAAGCATTACATGAAGCGGCAAATGAACGCTCTGACCGTGTTCTGCTCATCGTCATGCCAAAAGCTCGTCATCATGGAGAAGAACCACCACCACCTGTGGCAAATTTGATGCGTCAACAACAAGTTGTTATTGCACCAACTCGCTATTCACTCACACATACTCGTGCAATACGCCAATCGCTTCGCGGTGGGGCCCGTGTCGCTACAATGCCGGGAATGACGAATGAAATGTTTAGTCGCGGTGGAATGTCGGCAGACTTCTCTCTCATCAAGCAAAAAATCAGTGACCTTGGCTCTTATTTCCGTCGAAGAAGAATTGTGAAAGTGACCTCTGAACAGGGAACTGATGTCACTTTTGAAGTCGGCTGGCGTGAATGGAAACTCGATGACAATGGGATTTGTAATCGTCCAAAAATGCTGACAAACCTTCCTGCAGGGAAAGCATTCATCATGCCACGAGAAGGTACAATGAACGGAACAGTAGTAATCGATGGTTCATGGGAATCAAATTTGGTTGACGAACCGATTACGTTCGTTATCGAAAATGGAATGGTCATGGATGTCAAAGGAGGTACGATTGCTGCAACAATCCGACAAGAATTCGGTGAGGCTGCAAAACGCCTTCGAGCAAAGGAGCGAGAAAATGTGTGGACAGTGGCTGAATTTGGTTTCGGAATGAATCCTCAAGCTCGTCTTTCTGGCAATGTTCTCGAGGATGAAAAGCGACTTGGTACGTGCTATTTCTCTGTTGGAGACAACACGGCATTAGGTGGTACTTCTTCGGTTGGAATTCACATTCCAGGCGTACTCAAAAATGCCAGTGTTTGGCTTGACGATACACTCTTTATTTCCAAAGGGGAATTCGTACTTTGGAATGATCAGTGAACTGCATTCTGCATTCCACAAATTGGACAGAAGCGCCAATAAGGGTCGAGACCAATCCCACAACTACGACATAGAACGCCAGAGCGAATGGTAGGTTGTATATTTTGTAATGGTTGTTGATTCCAACCTTGTTGTTGAGGTTGTTGTTGATTCCAACCTTGTTGTTGAGGTTGTTGCTGAGGTTGTTGCTGATTCCAACCTTGTTGCTGAGGTTGTTGTTGCGGTTGTTGCTGTTGATTCCAATCTTGTTGAGTCTGTGGAGTTGGTTGGGGTGTTGGCTGTGGAGTTGGTTGAGGTGTTGGCTGTGGAGTAGAGGCAGGTTGTGCAAGCGGTTTACGGACTGGAGCAACTGGTCGTGGAAGCCCTTCTGTTTTTTCTGCTGCTGGTGATGAAATAAATTCAGAAAGAGAAACGACGCCATCGCCATCAGTATCGGCTTGCTTGTGTAGAATTTCGGCTTCTTCAAGCGAAGTCCCTGTTGCAACGGCTAATTCTTCAATAGAAAGTTCCTGACTTCCATCGACATCTGCTGCAATAAAGTGTTCTGCTGCACTTACGAATTCTGGTTCTGGTTCCGGTTCAGGCTCGAGCATTGGTTCTGGCTCTGGTTCAGGTTCGAGCATTGGTTCTGGTTCAGGCTCTGGTTCAGGCTCGGGCATTGGTTCTGGCTCGGGCATGACGACGGGCTCTTCCTTACCAAGACCCATGTCAAACGCTCCGGAAAACGCATCCTCCTCGGCTTTTGCTACTAATTTCTGATTTGAGGTGTCGAGTGCTGGTGCTGGTTCAAGAGTTTTTACGATGGTAGGTAATTCCACGAGGTCCTTTGTAATCGTGGGTTCTAAAGTTTGAGGCAAGGACACACTTTCTTCAACTTTTGCTCCGGGTAAGGGGACTGTTTCAACAATCGGCTGAGGGAGAGTGGCCGTATCAGGGAGAGATACTATCGCTACCGTATCTGCTTCTCCACTCGCCAAGGAAGGTATCGGCAAAGCATGACCGGCTACATCCATCGCTGCCTCAAGTTCATCAACAACACTGAGTAGAGTGCCCATATTTCCAGCGGGGTCGGCAAATAAGGCTCTTATTGAATTGTGATATCGAGTAACTTCCCCTTCGGACCCCGTAGTTGAAGCAATGGCTAAGAGTTTGATGATTCGCATTGGGTCGGCAAGTGTTGCTAATTTATTTTGGTCATCAACGGAAATTGCAGGATTATTTCCACTCAAGTTCCCGGTTGAGTCAGGTAGCCCAAGATAGTTAGAAAGTTGGTCGGGAAGGCTCATGAGGCCCAAATGTCCGGTGACCAAATAATATATTTCGCCACCTTCACATTGAATACGTTCACTCGCTGCTTCAAAATCAAAATCTCCAGGTAAAAGAACGATATCCGACAGAATCGAAAAGAATTGTTCTAACGCTTGACTGTGCTCCATTGCCATCAAGGTATGGACCATGTCAGATGGTTCAATTACACCAAAATAGGCTGCTGCCTCATCCACCTCAATTCCACTGGGCATAGAAGCGCCTTCGAGATCTTTACCGTCCACTTTCTAGCCCCCTCTTTTGCATCCAATTGAATCCTGTTCTTGAGTATGATGTTGTAGAGCGTTCCTTCACTCTCAAACATAACTCCGTTTCAGCGGCTCCGCCCCATATTAAAAATCGCTCTCGATTGTGGTGCAGACCAACCTGTTTCTTGTAATTGCATCATGATTGAACGTTCTTCATCTCCTTCATCGAGAGAGCTTCGCACCCAATCTGCAGCAGATTCTCGATCGTCACTCTGCCAGTCTTCAAAGATTGACAAGTCGATTTTGAGCGTCGCCTTTCGAACCTTAGCAGTGCCTTCGTCTTCATTTTCTGGTTCAGGCTCCGATTGTTCTGCAAATGAGGAACTCGACGTTGGACCTGCCCTTGGTGATGGGCCGCCACGTGAGGGGCCACTTGGAGGGGAGGCAGAACTTGGCCCTCTTCCAGGTGGACCTCGAGATGGGGCTTTCGAAGGACCCCGGGATGGCCCACTTGGAGGCGCATTGGATGGACCGCTTTTGGGACCGCTCGATGGTCCAGGTGAAGGAGTACTTCTCGTTGGCGGTGGAGATTGTGTACTACGACTGTTCCTAAATGGAAGAGGTTCGTCATCGTCATCATCATCCCAATCATCGTCATCGTCATCGTCAACATCGTAACCACCGCCTCGACTACGTATGAAGAGGACTGCTCCAATGAGCAGGAGAACGACACCAACTACAACTGAAATCATGATGGCCGATGAGCCGAACACTGAAGAAGCACCATCATCGGAGTTTGCAGATGGAAGAGGACAGCCGTCAGAATATCCATCTTCGCCTTTGGCTTCATTTGGACAGTTGTCTCTGAGGTCGGAAACACCATCGTTATCCGAATCAAGTTGGTCTAAGATACAACCAGTTGAATCAACATCTGCTCTCGCCGAGTAAGGTGTATCCGGACATAAGTCAGGTGAAGTGCCAGTCAAATTATCTCCAAAACCATCGTAATCTTCATCCAGCCATTGGGTAGGGTTACCCGCAAGACCTGCAGGTTCAAACTCATCACGATAGCCATCACCATCATCAAAGCAACCGAGATAATCAACGAAAGAGGTGCCAAATTCTGTCGGGCAATCATCGGACTCAGAGCCGTTCGAATTGTCACCGTAGCCATCGCCATCTTGGTCAAACCATTGTTCACCGTCCGTTGGATAAGCGTCTCCTGATTGATTTTCTCTCAAACCGGTTTCACTGTTGAGTGTGAAGTTGTATGTACCTGCAAAACCATCACCATCAAAATCTTGGTCGAAAGCACTTTCATCAGTACATCCATTCTCAAGAATTGGATACCCTTGTGGGGTATCGAGACAGTCATCATTCGCATCGGTTACACCGTCTGCGTCGGAATCACGTTGAGATGCAGAACAGCCGTTCTCATCAACATCTTCTCTTTCATCGTAAATTGTATCTGGACACAAGTCAGAAGGGCCTGCAACATTATCCAAATCCTCATCGGTTTGAAGTTGAGCATCACTGCAACCACTTGCGTCAACAATCTTACCCAACTGAGTGAGAGGGCAAAGGTCGAGATCGTTCATGACATCATCACTATCATCATCTAATTGGTTTTCTGCACAACCAACTGAATTGACAGAAAGTCCTTCATCAGTACCAGTACAGATATCTTCTACATTCGGTACAAAATCACCATCATCATCGGTAGCATCTAAAAATCTGCAACCGATACCAGTCCCGTCTGGGAAAGGACTCGTTCCTTCAAGCACACCAGCGATTGTTGGACATTCATCAGCCTGATAGCCAGCGGGATTATCGCCGAAACCATCAGAGTCAAAATCAAGCCACTGTGAAGATTCAAGTGGGAATTCATCTTGTGAATTCATGAATCCATCACCATCTGTATCTGGACATCCAGGATACGGGTCGGTCGAATTACCCCATGTATTGGGACAGCCATCGAGAACGAGTCCGCCACCATCATTTTCACTTAGGTTATCCGATAAATCATAATATGCAGTCCATTTGTCAGGATAGCCATCTGAATCATTATCTTCGGCCGCCCCTATATTGTCGGGGAACCGGTCAGGATTAGTAGCGCCTTCCGAACTGTTGTCTCCGTAACCATCACCATCGGAATCTGCCCATTGGGTGCCATCAAACGGCCAAGCATCTGCACCGTGTGTAACATTCCATTCGAATCCTCCACTGGTTGATGGGTCTGAAGAGCCATCAAGGTCGGTGTCAAGACAGCCTTTACGGTCTCTCCATGATGCGCCATAATCCCATTTACACGCATCTCCGTCAACGGGGTCTGAAGAGTTGTCACCCCAGCCATCACCATCTTGATCTTTGTATTGAGATGGGTTAAATGGAAACAAGTCACCTTCAAGTTGACTTGAGTCGTATTCTGTAATGCAACAATCAGGCCCGGAATTATCCCCATAGCCATCTCCATCACTGTCGGAAGCGAGTTTCCAATTGAATGTGAAAAAGTCTCCATCAAAGTAATTGAAATTGTTATTCGACCAGCCATCTTGGTCGTAATCGTTGCATCCTTTACGGTCGATCCAAGATGTCCCGTCATCATCGTTACAGGCATCTTCAACATCTGCATACCCATCGTTATCATAGTCAAGACAACCGTACATGTAATACGAAGAAGGAGCATTTGTTGATTCACAAGCGTCATGAAGAGGGCCAAGGGCATTGTCTCCATATCCATCGCCATCGGCGTCAGACCATTGATTCCCTAACAGTGGGAGGTCATCAACCAAATCGAAAATGAGGTCCCGGTCCGCATCAGGATACAAACGTAAGACTTCAACATCCCAAAGGACGCTGTCTTGAATCGCAAGATGCAATGTTTCATTCGAATCGGTATAGAGGCCAACTGTTCCTGTAGCAGTGATGTCACCAAAGGAGAGGCTACTCCAAAGGTACTGCGGATTGGTTTCACTTCCTGAAACAGATTCAACATTGAGGCTGTTCCATGTCAAAAGGTTGTTTGAACCAACACTGGTCATCAAAATATAGATTCCATTTTCGCCAGAGAGGTCCCATGCTCCATCGAGAGTCGATGTTGGTTGCTCTCCGAACGAATGCCAGTCTAAGGACCCATTTCGAACATAAAGAACGTCACTGTTCGCATCTCCACGGACGGCCATTGCAGGTTCTGCTCCACCTGTGAGGTCGAGATTGAAGCTGTTCATCGAACCACTTGGTTGAGTAAGAACTGTTGAATTCCAAGTCGAGTTTTCAGCCCAAGTTGATTGATTAAATTGTCGTTCATAGAGGTTCAATACTCCAGTAGAAGTGAGTGTTGCCACCATCATCGTTCCATCGTCGGCTAAGCCAAGATGGATTTTACTGGAAAGGTCGGTAAGGCTGGTGATGGTACTCGAGGTGAGGTTTGTACCGTTATACATCCAAACACTGAGGTTTTGATTTTGACCATCGTCAGAAATCAAAGCCATTGCCAGGACGTCATTTGGTAGATAGATGGCTGGGAAATCACTGGAGACAGCCTCGCCTTGTGAACCAATCATGTCAGTAGTCCAACTGCCATCAAGATGAGACATTATCAATTGATTATCTGTTGAATCGCGGTACAGCAAACTGGTTGCATCATTTGAATCTGTGAGCACAACGATTGGGTCTGCAAGATCAAGTTCTGTGGCAACCTGCGTATTTGTCCAACCTGAATCGTCTTCAATAGAGGTGAAAATTTGGTGACCTCCAACGCCCATAGTTGCATGTGCAACATGTTGATGGCCGTCTGAATCAAGTGCAGAACCAAGGAATGCACCCATCGTTCCGGTCGTTAGAATACTTTTTTCAACAGCAGTATAACTGGAAGTGGTTTGCATTTCCAAACCATGGCCGCCTTCTGTTGAGAGAATCACTGGTCGCCCAGCACTGGTTCCTGCGAAAGCAAAACTGGTAGAGGCCAGAGTCGCTGATGAAAGCATGTTATCCGCCCATAGACCAGTTGCAGTTCCATCGTCGACATGCTCGAGGAAATGTAATGATTCCAAGTTCTTGAACGATAAGAGCATACTTGCTTCACCTCGACTTGCAGTCGAGAGATCAAGGAACTCAAGTTCATCATCATAGGTGAAAGTCGTTGATTCCCAATCGCGTTCTGAATATAATTCATGGACGACTTGGAAAGAGGTTCCCGAAGTAGATTGACGGTAACTCAAACTGATTTCGTTTAATCCATCACCATCAACGTCACCAAGTGATGACATCGAGAGACCCTTGTATTCTTGAGCCGACCCTGTAGCAAGTAATTCTGAACCGCTAAGTAAACCTGATGCTGAGCCGAGAATAAGCTCGACCTTACCATTTCGAGTTGCACCTTGCTGCATAAGTAAAATATCATCGTATCCATCTTCATTGACGTCTCCAGCACCCATGAACATTCTCCCAAGCATAGCATTGGCTGCATCACCGGCTTTCGTCCAGTTTGGAACGACAGAGTGAATTCCAGCAGAAGAGCCATGATACAACCACATTTTGCCGGATTGGTATCCGGCAGTCCCGTTATAGACTTCTGAGAACATCATATCGTCAAAGCCATCGGCATTGACATCGCCAATGAAATCAATGGTGTGTCCAAACATTTTCCCTTGAACTGTGGAAAGAATTTTCTGGTCTGCTATACCATTGTAGCCTAAGGATGAACCGAAGAAAATTTCGACTGAAGGAAAACCACTGAACGATTCAAAACTTGCCGCATTCGATACGAGTAAATCATCAAAACCATCACCATTCAGGTCTCCAGAACCACTGAGTGAACGGCCCAAAAGTGTTGATTCTTGAGTTTGAGTGATGTTACGAACATGGTTCATCATCGAACTGTTTCCTTGGTAAATCACAATCTTTCCTTTGTGAACGATTTCAGTAGGAGTCGTTGCAACAATGAGCGAATAATTGCCTGCAACAGCCGCTAAGTCAGCAAAGCCATCACCATTCATGTTTGCAATACCTTCGACTTTCCAACCAAGTGCTTCGCCTTGGTTACCAGAGACATTCCACCATGATTCACTATCGACCCCAGATGAATTACCAAGGAATATTTCAATCAAACCATGGTTTCCAGATTCATTTGCCAGAGTGTTATTCCATCCAGAAGAGCCGATGGCAATATCGTTTAGTCCATCGCCATTGAAGTCTTGGACTGCAAGTCCTGAACCAAAACGTTGACCGGCTTGTGAACCAGTCATTGACCAAATATTGGATGAAGAGATACCTTGAGCAGAACCAAACGATACGGTCACTTGACCTGTTTCGGCGAGATTATTTGAGAAGCCTGGTTCAGAGAAGATGAAATCATCAAAACCATCTCCATTGATGTCACCCATTGCCGAATCACCTTCTTCGACATCGACTGAAGCGGTAGATTGGAAGTTTGGAATAGGATTAATTCGACCTTCGTTTTGACCTGAAAGACTTCGTAATAATTGTAAAGTTGTGACGCCGTTCGTCAACGAGGTGGTTGCAATTTGTTCAACCGAATTCGTGTCAAGACCCATACCAATATGGCCGGCAAGGTTGGAATCTCGTACGAGCACTCGGCGGTCGTAGGTGCTGCCATCATACCGAATTAATCGAACTTCTTCACCGGCTGTATACAAAAGATGAGCGACTCCATCGGGGTCCATTTCTAATTCAATTGAATCACCTACTGGGCCAATATCGAGAAGGTTATCATACCAAATATTACCACTGTAATTGAGTTGCCAAAGAGCGCCGTTTACATCACGGAAAACAGCTAATTCGAGTTGATTGGGGAGTAATACCATCTCGATATCGGTTGGTTGAACGTTGTACCGAATGGTGATTTTTTGCCATGAGAGTTCAGAGAATACCGAACTTGGATAAGCGATGTGAGCAGATTTAATGTTACTGCCATCAGCATAGAGAACATATTGTCGCCCGTCTTCATTGACTGCAAGAGCACAATCAACGAGAGAACTTTCATTTGCCGGGGACACTGAATCAACGAGATACGACGACCAACCTGATTGAACTGAAGAGTAGGAGACATTACCGCCTTCAAGAGAGCCAACGTAGACATTTCCTTCCTCTGTTGTCCAGCATGCATCAAAGCCTTCATCGTGGCTTATTTTTAGATCAGGAGTCCCCATGGATTCGTTTGGAAGCATCAGAAGCATTTCAGCCATCCAGATATCCAGTGCTGATTCTTCACGTACAGTTGCATCGTTCAATCCATCAAAGGAGAGGCTTGAACCTGCAAAGTCATGACTATATGCGTCGTTGAGAGTGATATATTCATTGGAAGATTGAACCAATATATCGTCCAATTCCATTTCCGATTCCAACGGGTGTTGCACGAGAGGTGAGAAGAGATGAACCACAAATAAGAGAGAAAGCAGCAAGGATACTGTAGGGAAAGTTCTGCTTGCCGCCGCCGCCATGGCCCCTTGTCGGTTGGCTTCCTTGAAAACGCTTGTTGAGGTTTGTATTCATTGACCCCCGTAGGGGGTCATAAGATTAAACTTCAAATCCACCGTTCAGAAACAGAATAGGTGGGTTTGAGAAGATGAACAACCTCGCAGCACTATGGCCGAAAAGACCTACCTCATCGTAGCGAATGGCCTCTGGCCGAAGGCGAGTATTTGGAAGCCATTGGCCCAAGCAGCCTCACACGTCATTGCATGCGATGGAGCTGCTCTTCAATGCCGAGAACAAAGCCTCTCAATGGATACTGTCATCGGCGACATGGACAGTCTCTCTGAAGAAATTCGAGAGGAAATTCTACAGCAAGATTCTGTCAAATACATTCTCCAAGATGGACAGGGGGAAAATGACCTTGTAAAAGCCATAGAATGGTCTGTTGCCCAAGGTGCGGAACAAATAGAAATTATTGGTATCGAAGGTGGAGATCTGGCTCATCAATTTGCAGCGATACTTACACTGTGCCAGGCACCATCAAGCACTCGTATTCATACAACAGATTGCACCGTTCAATTACTTGAAAAGTCTGGCTATGAAAACTCTTCTATAGAAATGAATACTTCCTTTTCCTTATTCGCTATCGGTACTGTCGAAGGCGTAACAATCACTGGAGCAAAATGGAATTTGAACAACGAAATATTACGTCCAGGAACTCATGGACTTCACAACCAAGTCGAAGATGAGAACCTTAAGATTGAATATTCTTCGGGGCAATTATTACTTTTCTTGGATCGTTGAACTCGGCAAATGCTCACGAAGCATTTCTGAATAATCTCCTTCACCATCCCATTTCTGAGCGATAAGGTCGATTCGAGCTCGTTCAAGTGTACCTTCCAATCCACCCCAATCCTCAACCAATCCGAGTTTGAGCGCAGCCCGAGGTGTATATCCAGGAAGGAAGTTCCGCCATAAGAATGGCACACGGCCAGGAGTGACGCGATTCACCATACGGACGATTGAAGTGTTGCACGTGGTCAAGAATGAATGGTACCATTCAGGATTCTCAGCAAGTTGATTTGTTTTCATTGCTAATCGGCGTAGCATTTCCTTATCTTTCCCAGGTGGAGTTATTGCTCGGAACATGTAATCCTTGTTTCCTCGAGCGTTCGTTCGTAATCCTGTAAGGTCTCGTTCAAAACCGACCAAGAGGTACAGTTCATAATTCCGCCAAAGACCATCCCATGGATGGTAGCGCTGCTTGGCCCTTCGGCGAGCTTCAAACGAAAAGGAGAGACAGGTTCCATCATTGAATTCAAAGGTAAGATAGGTATGTGCCATACCGTGAATCGAGTGGAAATGATCTACTATAAACCAGATATCTTTGAGTTCATCCACATCGACAACGACTTCATCGGCCCAAGCCTCATCACGGTCCCGAGTGGTTCGCCAAAAAAAGTCTCGGACATTTCGGAAAGTGATCTTGCTTCCATCTATTGACGTGGTCGTCAAGTGTTCACAATCAGAATTCCATAACGCATCGACTTGAGGTTTTCGCGGACGTATTCGAATAAACCAAATAAGTACGCTAACGACAACAAAAAGTAAACAAGAAGAAAGGAATAATTGCAATACAAAAAACATAACTCTCACCATTTATGCCAAATTCGAAGTTGGTGATCCCACCAATCAGTCGTGCCATCGGGGTGTTGTCGCCAAAGAACCCCTTCACCATCGGTCATTGTTGGAAGACCTTGGGGGTCAGGAGAACCGTCTGCAAGAATCATTGGTGTTGGTCCAAGGTTACGCAATACCCCAGCACCCGTATCCTCCTTCACTCGAACGAGGAGCATAAAGACGACAATACAGACAATCAAGCCAAGCACTCCGATCGAGAACCAGCCTACAGACTCTGTCTGAGTTTCCTCACCAAAAGAACGGCTTGGAAGAGAAGCTGCTTCATCTTCGGAAAGAGTCAACCCCGGGAGCCGAACAAGATTGATTCCGTGAACTGTTCGGATTTGTTCATTATTGATGACTTCCAAAGTAATCAGGTGCACACCAGCAGGTAGAATTGAGCAATCATATGTCGTGCTACGGTTACCTGGGAGTACGGTACCTTGAATTGTCCAAATCTTTTCAAAAGTTGAAAAGTCAACCCCGTCCATGTTTGGAATCATAGTAATTCCACATGGATTATCTGTGACATTCTCATTACCAATCACCGACATTGAGAAAGTCGGTGCGGGGCGATTGTGAATCGAAATATTAAGCCAAGATTCTGCAGTTTGGCCTAAATCATTGCGATAGGCTTCTTTCAGAGTATATTCGCCTGCAGGCCAATGTGAGCAGTCCAAAAGAGTCTGGTTGTCAAGAACTGTGAATGGAGCGCCGGAAAAAGTTCGTATCCCTGATGCATCATATCGAGGTCCTGTTTCATCGGCAAAAACTCGAGCAATCGAGCAATCATCTCCGGTTTCAATCCAGTCCGGGGCATTCAAGTCGAGTGTTATTTGTGGAGTCTTCAAAGCAGGTTTGAGAACATAGGACGGTAGTTGAAGTGTTGTGATTTTACTCCCATCTTGATTGATGAAATCAAGTCGTAGTGCATGTTCGCCCTCCGACCATGCATCATAGACTAAACTGGCATTTGATTGCCCAGTAAACGCCATGTATTGTTCTTGAAGTACTTCCTTATCCCTGTGAACTCCATACAATCGCAATTCAATTTCAGTCCAATCAGAAGACGAGTTAAGAATGACCACCACCCGTATAGCATCAGGTTCGCCGTCTTGATTCATATCCATGGTATCGTTTCGCAAGGCTACTAATGTCAAACCTTCAGCATCAAGTGCATCTTCAACCGCAGAGGTTTCTGCTTGAACGTCCTGAACAAGTCCAAGAGGAAACACAATGCAACCAAACAAAAGTGAAACGAGAAGGAACGGCAAAATTCGTGATGGTTCACGCATTGACATCACCACCTTGTTCTGGAATGGGTTGTTGAGGCGCTATCTCCATTCCAGCAGGAATTGGGAGAGGTGGTAGATGTTCTAACGGAATCATACCCTCTGGTAATTGATCCATTGTCAGCGCATCTAAGTTGGCCGTATCCTTTGATTCGAATAATTCCTCTTGTAGGAATTCAGTATCTCGGCCCTTGCGAACGATAAGGGCTAAGGTTGCACCGAAAATGAAACCAAATCCAATCACTAAATAAGTCAACCATGATGCTGCAGGGTCTTCTCCCAAAATGGCAACTGCGGCTGAAAACTCACCATATGAATCTGACCAACCATCGCCATTGGAATCAGCACAACCTTGTGTATCTCGTGTAGATATTCCCGATATTTCGGGACAATCATCTCGAAGGGCTCCTAAAGGTACGTCCCCGAAACCATCACCATCTGTGTCGCGCCATTGAAGGGATTCTGTTGGAAACGAATCTGCTGAACCATAAGGATGGGCTTGCCAACTCTCTGTTGGGTCTGACCAGCCATCACCATCTGTATCGCGGCAGCCGAGACGATCAAGAATCGAAGTGCCACGAACTTCAGGACAGGCATCACCTTGGTTGCCGTCTTTGGAATCTCCAAATCCATCACCATCAGTGTCCCGAGACTGTGTCGGTTCGTGAATGAATGAATCACCGAGGTCGGACCAGCCATCACCGTCGGTATCAGGGCAACCCCAGCGGTCACCACCAGATGAGGGGCCAACGGAAGTTCCTGCTTGACTGGGACAAACATCTGCAGTCGTTCCAAGAGGATTATCGCCACGTCCATCGCCATCGAGGTCGTGCCATTGTGTAGGGTCCATCGGCCAAGCATCGCCTTTACCTCCGGGACTTGCTAACCACGAATTTGTCGAATCGGACCAACCGTCTTCGTCACTGTCAGGGCAGCCCCAGCGGTCAAAAGTGGAGGTCCCTTCTGTCGTCCTACAACCATCACCGCGATAGGCAAATTTGAGGGTTTGACCATCAAAATATTCGAGATTATCCCCGTAACCATCGTCATCGGTATCATACCATTGACTTTCATCATCCGGGAACGCATCGGCAAATCCATCGGGATGAGCAATCCAATCATTGGTCGGGTCGGAATAACCGTCGGTATCAACGTCTCTACATCCAAGGCGGTCAAAGTAAGAAATCCATTCAGATTCAACTTCTTCTGCTGATGAAAATACACAGATATCGGCTTCAAAACCGTTGATATTATCGCCATAACCATCACCATCAGTATCTCGATATTGAGAATCGATGAACGGGAAATCATCGACTTGGGATGCTCCATAGGATTGATTATCGCCCCAGCCATCTTTATCGGAATCTGCCCATTGAGTTGGGTTATCGGGGAAGTAATCCACCCGAAGAGCACCTTCGGATTGGTTATCGCCCCAGCCATCTGAATCACGGTCTTGCCATTGTGATGGTTCAAGTGGGAAAGCATCAGAACCATTCGCTTTGGTCCAATTGAGGTCACCGTCGGAAAAGCCATCGGCATCTGTATCTGTACAACCATATCGGTCACCGGTTGATGTGCCGGTTATGAAAGGGCAAGCATCGGGAGTTGAAGCGGTTTGCAACCAAGACCCAATACCCCAGCCGGCGCGTGAAAGGTTCCAATCACCATCTTCCCAATTGTCACCGAAACCATCAGCGTCGGTATCGTTCCATTGACTGGGGTCGAGCGAAAAGGCGTCCCCAAATCCTATTGGATGGGCATACCAAGCAGTAACGCCATCTAAAGCGCCAGGGTCTTCATTGGAGTATCCGTCGCCATCTGAATCAAGGCATCCATACCGATCTTGAAGTGAATAACCACGGCGAAATGGACAATGGTCTCCTTCAAATCCATCGAGATTATCTCCATAACCATCGTTATCGCTGTCGAGCCATTGAGTTACTTCACTGACAAATGCGTCAGCTCCGTTTTGAGGTCCCCAGCCTGAATCAGGGTCTGACCAGCCGTCGGAATCAGAATCAGTACAACCTTTTCGGTCATTGGTAGAAGTACCAACAAGGTTTTCACAATCATCTTCATTATCAATAAATCCATCTTCATCAGTGTCTCGATTTGCTTTGTCAATCGAAGGCGTAAGCGTATAATCAAACCCGTCGTTACACCACGAATCTTCGGACTTGACTTTAATGTACACAAAACTAGCTGAGTTCACGGTTGTCGAGAGCACTTTTGAGGAGGCGCTATCGTCAGCAGAAGTATCGACAATCGTACCCCCTTGTGCGTTGAGCAGAGAGAAAGTACCCGTCCACCCATCACCAGGACACCACCATGCAGCACCGTTCATCGAACCTGAAAAGGAGACTTGAACGATGTCGCCTTTCTTGGCTTCAATCTTCCAAAAGTCGGTTTGATCATTACCGGCATCACAATCCGGGTCACACACATAACCGTTCGACGTAACGCCATCAGTAAGAGGATTGGCACTTTGCAAAGAATCGTCCGCAGAAACCGGTAAAAGCATACAAATCAGCATCGCGGCGAGGCAGAGGGCCATCAACCGCTTCGCGAGCATGGTTCTCCAACAGGTGGTGTGCCTATGAACACCGCGCCTCCACAAGCGACACCCTACGGGTGTCAAAACTGAATGCTATCAAGTACGAGTAGCGAGAATTAATTCTTCGATTAAAAACGCTGGCATCTCCATTGAGGAATCTTCAGATGCGGAAACAATGCTGTGCATCGAAGCCATATCGCCACGGATGAATTTGATGTAACGCTGTTCTTCGTTTTCTTCAAATGGATGCAAACCTATATTTTCTTGGTAGGCAATTCCCATCCAGGTACCATCTGGAGACATTACTGTTTCAAAGAAATCGTGCAGAGCATGGGTATCGCCACTGCTTTCCTCGTAGGCAGTAACGGTATGAAGCGGTGTTGGGTCAATGATTTTGAAGTCCCAAACATCGCCTTTCATTGGATGATGGAGGGCACCTGCATAGAGGTACCAATCCTTTCCAGCAACATAGCCATCATCACTGTTGTTTTGATCGAAATCAAGTCCATAGAATGCAACACTGACGACTTGGTCTTCTGTGATTGATACAAAGGGATACAGATTCATTCCACGGTCAAACGCAGTTGCATTCCATGACTCCCAACTGGTTCCGTTATCATAAGAAACTGCAATTCGCATTTCCCAAGCACCGGTGTTTCCATTTGGACAATCTGCCCAAGTTACGACAACCATACCGCCTTCGTTGTTGTTGACAACAGGATAGCCTTCGGGACAATTGCCTTCACGTGGACCGACTTCAACGGGTACTTGCCATGTCCCGTCACTTGGACTTGGTCCTGTTCCTCGTCCGTAGTCATCACTGATTCGAACTTGAACGATGCCTGAATCCGAATCTGCATCTTCTTGGGCTACGAAGACATAAGGGCCATTGTTTTGGCTCGAAATAGTAGACCATCCACCCGGCATTGCGTAGCATTGTGAAAAGGGTGCTCGGCCACTTTCAGAGTGGTAATACCAGTAACGACCAACATCACCTGAACATTCTGGAGGCGAAGCCCCTGAATTTCCAAGATAGTGAATGATACCATCGCCTTGTGCTGCAACCCATGGCCGGTCATCAGCAGCCATTGTTTGCATTCGTTCACAAACAGTGGGCGACATGTAGGTGTTGCCACCATCTTCAAACATGTGCCACCAATTGTCTTCCAGTGTGGTATCGAGATAGTAAACGACGTCGTTAGCGTCAACTGCGATATCTCCTTCATCGCCGAGACATTCCGAACCTGAGCCTGTAAAGGTGCCAATCGCTGAATTAACTAATGTTCCAGGAGTTGGTTCAAAATTATCACCATGACCCCATGTCTCACCGTTATCGTTCGAAATCCAGAACCAAGAAGCCCAATAATCCCAACTTGTCATGTCTCCATCTTGACATGCATACCATGTATCGGTGGAACCGCCTAAGACTGGGCCGAATGGAGTTCCTTCTCCACCCCAACGCAAATCTTTGTGTGCAGTTACGAAGAGGTTTCCTTGACTGTCGATGGAAAGACTTGGCTCATAGCCGATTCCATAGCCTTCATAACCCGAATCTTGACCGTTATTAGGGTCGATACATTCCTCATGACGGGGCATGTATTCAGGCTCGTTCCAAGTGAAATACACTTGGTCGCCTTGAAGCGATTCTTGTGCTTCGTTCGGATTCAATCCATTTGAAAGTGAAGGGCCCCAAATGGCCGCTAAAAGAAGGGTGATGATGGCGATGGCAATGGTTGCTCCAGCAGCCAAATTGAGGTCCCGCTTACCAGTAGTATCGGCTGAAACTTTGGTTTCAGCCAACAGAATAGGTTCTAGGGCAGCGGTCGCCATGGTAAGTTGTGGGAGCGTTGTGCTTTGGAGGTTACGCTTGGCGGGGTTCAGTCTTTAGAAGCAATCATCGAAAGGTAGATTTTTTCGTAATCTTCAGCATTGTGTTCATAGGTATAGGTATTCAGAACGCGTTCACGCCCTCGCTGTGCTTGAGCAGTACGGCTTTCGGGGTCTTCAAGAGAACGGCAAACAGCATTGGCTAAATCAGTGGGGTTTCCGGTTTCAAATAATTCACCAACGGTTGAATCAATCATTTCTGTGAGTGGTGGCTGGTCAACTGTGACAACGGGTGTACCACTCGCCAACGCCTCCAATGGAATGAGGCCTTGGCCTTCATAGTACGACGGATAAACAACTAAATCTGCACTTCGAAAGTGCTGGGCTAATGCTTCAAACGACATTCCTGGCTGAATGAAAACAGCATGACCAACACCAAGTTTCTTTGCTTGACGAAGTAATGTCTTGGCCATATGCCCTCTTCCAATGATGCATAATCGTGCACCTGGGAAGCGTTGAAGGATTTCTGGCATAGCTCGTAGGAGTGTACGATGACCTTTTCGAGCAACTAATCGGCCGACTGCAAGTAATAACGGCGTTTCCATGGACGGGCGGCCACACAAAGCATCTTCATCTGCCGCATCGTATTTTTTACGAAGTGCCTCATGCTCTAATTGTTCATCTTCATCATCAATGTTCATAGGTCGAAAAACAAGATGGTCAACGCCATACAAGATCGTTTCACATTTCCATTGTTCAGGAGGGGAATACCAGCGTTGAAACTCCTGCTTGGTTGATTCGCTAATCGCTACACACACCGATGATTCAGAAATTCCTGCCTGTTCGTATTTAGCGTACCATTTGGCGGTGGTGAGTATTGCTAAATCATTGGGGTTTTTCCAAGTCGCTGATTCACGATGTTTGGCTGCTAGGCGCATACCCTCACGTTCTCCAATCCAACTACCATTGAGCGCTGATAAGACTGGAGCAATGGTTTCTTCAACCATCCGGTATTCTTTTTTTGTCCAACTCACCAATGGCAAGAGGGTATGAACGATGTCAATTGGCTCTCGATTGTGAAGGATTTGGAGAGCCTTCAAGGCATTCTTCCCGTATGAACGGGTAAACGCCATCGGTGCTTTGAGCCAAGGAACTTCAATCACTGAAACTCCTCGTTGAGAAGGAGCTCGTCCTTTATGGGTCCGAGTGATGATACTCACTTCATGGCCACGTGATGCTAAATGACCTGCTAAATGGTACACCACTGAACCGATGCCACCCCAACGAGGAGGGTATTCACCAGATACCATGGCGATGTGCATGTGTGTGGGGAGGGCCGTTGTGGTTTCAATGTCACCTCCAACAACATCAAAAAAATCAACTTTTGAACCCAATGCCTTCAAGGAGGTGTGTAAGGTGGGAGCCTCATGGGCGATAAACTCCCTGTAACGGTTACAGTTATTCTTCCGACTCGAAATGAGGAAGAAGCACTTGGACCTACAATCGATGCAATTCCGCGTGGCTGGTGTAAAAACCTTGAAATTATGATTGTTGACGGTAATTCTTCCGATCGAACGCGTGAAATTGCGTTAGAAAAGAAAATTCGAGTTCACCTTGAAGAAAGAAAGGGCTATGGCCGAGCATACAGAACTGGTTTTGATGTTGCAAAGAACGATATCATCGTCACCATGGATGCTGACTGTACCTATCCTGCTGAATTAGTCCCAACCTTGGTCAAGCGTCTGCTTGATGATGACCTCGATTTTATCACATGCGACCGCCTTTCATTGGCAGAAGACGGCTCTATGTCGGGAATCCATGGATTTGGAAACTGGGCACTTTCTTTTACTGCTCGACTTTTGTTTGGCTATGGCGTCAAAGATTCGCAATCAGGAATGTGGGTATTCCGTAAATCTATTTTCAACAATGATGCTATGCGTCCAACCAATGATGGAATGCCTCTCTCAGAAGAAATGAAAATTCTCGCTCGCCGTGTTTTAGGAAAGGACAAGGCTGTTGAAATCTCTGTACCTTACCGACCACGCGTTGGTGAAGCAGAAATCCATACCTGGGGCGACGGCTGGAAGAACTTCAAATTCCTCTTTGCTCGAAGACTTGGATTGCACCGAACACTCACTCCGTGGGGCGGTCGTGAATCAAATCCGGACTCAACAAACAAGGATTTACCTGAACAACAGAAGTGATTGAATCATTCAATGATGATATCTTCGAGTCCGTCAGCAGGTTTCGGCCATTCCATATTGAAACTCTCCATTGTTTCTACTATGATTGAAGAAATTATCTCGTTCCGGTATTTTTTGTTATTCGCAGGAACGACATACCACGGCGCTGATTCAGTGGAAGTTCGCTGAATCATCTTTTCAAATACGTCTTGATACTGGTCCCAATAAGCACGTTCCTTAAGGTCACTCATCTCAAATTTCCAATTCTTTTCTGGTTGATTTAAACGATCTTCAAGACGCCTTTTTTGCTCGTCTTTGGTGATGTGAAGGAAGATTTTAATGATGGTCGTTCCTTCATCTGACAGCATTTGCTCAAAGTTTCGAATGTGTTGGTAACGCTTCTCAATCAACTCATCGAGAGCATATCCATGTACTTTGACCACTAAAATGTCTTCATAATGGCTGCGATTAAAAACGACAATTTCACCATTCGCTGGAACATGTTGGTGAACTCGCCACAAATAATCGTGAGCTAATTCGTCTTCGGATGGTCGCTTGAAGGGTTGAACTTTGAAACCCTGTGGATTCGTTCTTCCAAAAACTGCCCGAATGGTTCCGTCTTTTCCCCCGGTATCAATCGCTTGTAAAACCACAAGAAATCGTTGCTTTTGTTCTGCCCACATCTGTTCCTGAAGAGTTCGAATACGTTTTGTGTGTTTTTTTACAACTTTCTTGGATGCTTCTTTATCGAAGTCAGCAGGAGCATCGGTAAATGCATCTTCTAAAGAGAAATCATCTTCTTGACTGACTCGGAACAAGGAGGTGTCCATATCAATTGACATTTGCTTTAGATTAAAGAAGTTGTGCGGAATTTATTCTCACACATTATCCCAATCTAAGTCTACACCCGTGACGGGTTGTGATTCAGTCGGTGTTTCTTCTAAAGAGCCGGCATCTGATTGTTCAAGGATTTCATCTTCAGCAAGGACTTCTTCTGCACCATCGACGACTCCTCCTTCAAGATTGACCGATGTCTTTTCAGTTGAGGGTTTCGAAGAGAAACCACCAAAAGAATCCCACGTATCAATCATATCAAGTTCAGCCTTTCTTTGACGTCGCAATGCAACCATGGCAACAATCACGAGGATGCTCACAAATACTGCACCTGCAAGAACAAACATCATGACTCGGCTGTCACTTTCAGATTCTTCGACATAGAGGGTAATGCTGAGAATGTCAACCATGGCATTATCTCCAGTTCCATCAGTAGCAATGACCTTCAAATTAGGCCGTCCTGCAGCTTCAGGGTTCATTTCGACTTCACCTTCCCAGTAGCCATCGCCGTCTTCATCAGTGAGATTAAACGCCCAATTTTGAACATTGAAAACGACCGTTGCTCGAACACTTTCCGTCGAACCATCGGGGTCACTCATTTGAACACGAACGGTGAAGGTATTCTTCTGTTGTGCAAGCAGCGTATCGGGCATAAAGGTGAGATTGGAAAGTTTTGGAAGACTGGATTGAACAGTGACATTGGTATGAACTTCATCAAATGCTCCTCGACTGTCTTCAACAAACAATGAGAGATGGTATTGGCCTGGAGGGAGTTGAATCGAATCACTGCTCAAAGTTGAGAGCACTTCGTAATTTCCGGTCACTAACCATCTTCGCCATTCCCGCTTTTGCATATCGCCATCAGCATCCGAAGATTGTTCTTCAAAGATGACCGATTCACCTGGTGCGATGGAGATCAAATTTTGAGGTTGAAGTAAGACTGCTACGGGGTTTGATTGTCCAATAGTGAGACTTATGAATGAAATTTGCTCTTTGCCAGTCTCGTCAGTCAGTGTAATTTTAATCGTATGTTCACCAGCAGGAAGCGCGGAAGAATGCAGTTGTGAAGTCGAGACTTCGTTCAAAAAGGGCTCATTTAACAAGTCACTCCGAATGGTCATGGTGAAATTGTCGCCATCATAATCCACAGATTGACGAGCATCCCATTGGATGAGTGAACTGGATGAAAATGCAGCTCCATCGAGAGGGCTTAACAGGTCTAATTGAGGGGCTGAAGGAAGAACTTCAAGGGTACGTGAGACGGTGACTGGTTCGTGAATCCCATCATCAAGACTCAACGTAATGGTGTGCATGCCAGCACTCAAGCGTCCATCGAAAATTAGCCAGTCTTCTCCAACAGGCGTCAATCGACCATCTAAGTCACTGTTCCATACAATGACCAGATACTCCGAGCCGCTGTAGGGTTCTGCCTCAGCACAGTGCCAATCGCCTACAGCAGGGAAGGTTGAGCAAGCAGCATCGTAATCGCCTGAACCGTTTGCTGAGAACCAAATGAGGTCTGCAGAGTCATAGGTTTGAGTTGAGGTTGGTGTTGCTATGACTGCTTGAGGAAGTGAATTTTCAACATCCACCAGCATTGACGTCACTCGTGTGGCGTTGATATGCTCAGGGCGGTTGTCAACAACTCGCATTTCAATCGAGTGAACACCACGCGAAAGGTGGCCAGTCCAGACTTTCCCTGCCTCGGTATCATTCCATGACAGTTGCCCGTCGAGACTCGACCAATATTCAATTTCTAAGACATCGCCTTCTGGGTCTACTGTTGCAGTACCGTCGAGCGTCACTTCATTCTCACTGGCGTTTCCAAGACGAGTTAATGTGAACACGGGTTCTGGAACTTCATTGTAGATCTCAACAGGAATCG
>JAPKCL010000097.1 GCA_028822955.1 Candidatus Poseidoniaceae archaeon | reverse complement strand
TGAACGACTTGTAAGTCGTTCAAAGTCAATACTCGATGGCGAGAGAACAGTCACTTCGTGGCCACGTCCGACCAAGTCTCGCACGGCTGCAGGAACCGTTCCATCTCCTTCACAAGATGAAATGATGAACACTGGACTTCCTCTACTAAAGCGGCCACTGAGTGAATTAGTTACTGCTTGCAATGGCATTTTTCCTTTTGGAGCGACACCAGCAAGTGCGCTAAGGATTTTGAAATATTGTTTGTCACCCGTATCCGGTGGTAGGTACGAAAGGCTGTCATCAAATATTGCCAAAGCCACAGAATCCCGTCGCTTGAGGAAGAATGCAGCAAGACTCGCTGCAGAGACAGTCCCCATCTCAAGTGGATTTTTCAGTACTGTTCCAATGCGTGCTATGTCTCGGCTGTCTAAGAGAATGTACAGGTCAGTTACCGCATCACGGCACTTTTCATTCACCATCAATTCTCCAGTTCGGGCATATGCCTTCCAATTGATGTTCTTGAACGGGTCTCCCGGGACATATTCACGGAGTGAGTAAAACTCGGAACCTTGTCCGGGTGTTCGCAGTGTTGTCGCACCCGTATACATCTTCGGAGTTCGAGAGCGGAGGAACGCTTCCTCAACTTCTTTGATTTGCGGGAAAATAACGATGTCGCTGTGATGATCTACATACATTTCCTCGACACCGAGGTTGAAGGTGTTACGTGAGCGAAGAGAAACTGGACCTATGGAATAATGCCCTCTCAGTGGGCACCTGAGAACATATCGTATCCGTGCACTTTCACCCGGTCGTAGATTCAAACGCATTTGATTCAATCCGCTTCGTAGTTTCATTTCATGAGGAATATTATCGTAGACTTCCAATAATTGGGTATTTCGATTGGAACGGTTCGTGACTAGGAGTTCAACATACAAATCATCACCCTTGTAGAGATTATCTGCTGAAAGGGTTCGTTGAACTTCAACGTCACCGTGACCTGATATCCAAGAATTAACGACAATAAATGCAATGAAGGAAATACCAAGAATCATCATTTGCAGGTTTGCTATCATCATGCCGATGAGAATCAGCGCAATACCGCCGGTGAAAGTGAATGAAGCCTTTCGTGTCCACATAGTCTCACCTCAGGTGCGTCCCCACGCTTTGATTCGTTTGACGACTGCCACCGTCTGTTCAAGTGAATATTTAGTAGGCTCAATTGCGAACTTTGCCAAAACAGGGTCGTTGATGAGTGATACTAGTTCTCGAGCAGGCATCGCATGGAATTCTTCACGGCTCAAACCATTTTGATTTCGAACCTTGGAAAGGAATACTTGACGAATTTTATCGGTCTTTGCATAGTATGTATACCGATTCGCATCTCCGAATCCATAGTAAATGATACTAAACACGTGTCGCCAAGGTTCAGGGTCTCTTTTCTTGATGAGTACTGCTTCAAAGGCAATAAAGAGGACGAGGAAGAGCAACATCATTGCTAATCCTTCACCTGTAAAATACACTAAAAGGAAGTAAACTGTGTTGTATGAATCTGCTAATAAGGCATTTTGGGGGTGTCGCGACTCATCAAAAATCACCATGGCGTTTTCTGCCGGTTGCCCTTCTTCACCGATATTCGTTGACATCAGTGCTTCAGCAATGAAATCCATCGCCCACTTCCGATTATCATTTGCAGGTATACATTTTTCATTTTTTGTCGAGCAATCATTCGTCCCATACAACGGGTCGTTTGGGTCGTTAAAACCTTCATAGTCGTAAATTGCATTTATCAGAGCAGAACCATCTGCCATGAACACAATACGACCGCCATCATCGGGGTCACAAGATTTCCGGGCACATGCTTCGATACTCAAATTAAATTGGCCCCACAAGTCCGGGGTCTCAGAATTTTGTTCATTACCGACCCAGATCTCTCCATCGCCATTGACATCGACGGTTGCTTCATTACTTGTCACAGCACGAATAGAAACTTCGGAAAGAGCACCACTTACCCCCGGAATAAGTTCCAAGGCAGTGATATTATTCAGTAAGAGTTGGTAGGTTGCGTTGTACTGGATTTCACCATTCACCCAGTGTTGAGTGCACAAACCAGCATCTTCCAGCGGCATGGTTTGGCCGTCTAATAATCTGCAGGGATGGGCACCTTCGCCGTTCATCCCGCTCCAACGATCATGGACTGAGAGGGTCGCAGGGTCGATACTGCTTCCGTTCATTCCACAGGGTGTTGCTTGCATACACATCCAAATATAGTTGTAATCGAGTTCTTCGACATAGGTTGTATCGTAGAGTTGGTAACCAGTGTATCGCACGCCATAGGCTTGAGCAATACTTCCTGCAAACCCATAATCATCAAGAATAAGCGCAGTGCCTCCAGCATCTACAAATTCAACGATGGCATTAATTTCGGAAGGAGAATAACCGTCCTCTGATGCAATAGTGATGAATCCATCTTTGTCAAATTGAGGAAGTGAGAGTGTGTCACGTTCCACGCCAGCGAGGATGTAAGTCGTATTACGTGGGTCTTCGATGTCTGCTAATAAGAGGGGGCTGCTCACCAATGAACTGGTTTTGATACCCATATCCTTGATGTCTTGTCGAAATGCTGACATGTCATTCCAATCATCATCGTAGGCCGATAATTGATTGGTGTTGGATAGATTCACAAAATTGAGCAAAATACTCGTTAGCAAAAGGAACATTACCAACCAGAATGCGGCTTGTAAGCCGATTCGTCTGTAATTGAGATTTGCGTTGTTGAGCATAAGGTCACCTTCTAGAGCACTGTTCCGACATACCCACGAGTTCCATTGGGTTTAGAAGGTTGTCATTTGGTGGAAGGCAAATGCTCACTCGTAGTACGAATGCTTTCGAGTAAAACAATGCATTATTAGCGTTTTAAATGAACTTTTGAAGCAATACGAGCAACCTCGTCAACTGGAATTTCCATCAATCCGTCAACCATCTCCCACGGGAGTGCAGATGGGTCAATATTCTCCTCGATTTTAACTCGAATCCCTGATATTGAACCTGATTGTTTGTCAAAAACAATATCACGAAGTGTTCCAAGGAGTTGGCTATGAGAATCAATGACTTCACGGTCAATGATTTCACGTGCAAAGACAGCCATACAATTCCCTCCTCAGTTACAAGTCAACCACATCAATGCAGCACATCAATGCGTCGATTCATGAATTGGCCTCACATCGTTTCCATGCCGAATCCAGTATCGCGAGATCGTTTGATATTGGAGAGGCCAGAAGTCAGTAAAGTTTCCATCTTTTGATAGTAAGCGAGCATTTCTGCATTTACTGTCGGGCGAACACGCTTGACGGCTTCCTCAAAGTGAGCCTTGGTGACTTTCTTCTTATTTGCCCGCATACAGATGAGTGCAGCTTCTCTGCATACTGCCTCAATATCTGCACCAGTGAATCCATCGAGTCCTACCATGATGTCTTTAAGCGAGAATTTCGATAATGGCATACCTTCGCTGTGGATGTTGAAAATTGTTTCTCGTGCACCAGCATCTGGCGGAGGGACGTGAAGAACACGTTCAAACCGCCCACTGCGCATGAGTGCAGGGTCCAACATTTCCGGACGATTGGTCGCCGCAACAACGATGACACCATCGAGTGATTCGACTCCATCCATACTGGCGAGCAATTGGTTGACAACTCGGTTGCCTACATCACTGCCTTCAGTTCCGGATGAGGAACGGCGACCTGCAATCGATTCGAATTCATCTAAGAAGATGATAGCAGGTGCTGATTGCTTTGCCTTCTTGAAAATCTCACGTATTCCACGCTCGGATTCACCGACCCACTTTGAAATCATCTCTGGACCCTTAATACTAATGAAATTGGCTTGGGCCTCGTTTGCAATGGCTTTGGCAAGCAATGTCTTCCCAGTACCTGGTGCGCCGAATAGAACGATTCCACGAGGAGGTTTAATGCCAAAGTGCTCAAACAATTCTGGCTTGGTAAGTGGCCATTCAACTGATTCTTTGAGGCGATCTTTGACTTCTTGCAATCCTCCAACTTCTTCCCAAGTCACTTTAGGGATTTCAACATAGATTTCTCGCAATGCAGAAGGTTCGATGTCTTTGATGGCGTGACGGAAATCATCCATACGTACTTCCATTTTCTCAAGGACTTCAGGAGGTATTGTATCCTCTTCTAAATCCATTTCCGGGAGGTACCGTCGCAAAGCCTTCATTGCCGATTCACGAGCAAGAGCAGCTAAATCAGCCCCAACAAACCCATAGGTATTGTCGAGAACCCATTCGAGTTCGAAGTCATCTGAAATAGGCATTTGGCGGGTGTGAACATCCATGATTTCACTGCGACCTTCTCGGTCAGGAACTCCGATTTCGATTTCACGGTCAAAACGACCAGGTCGTCGCAGAGCAGGGTCGAGTGCATCTCTTCGATTGGTTGCACCGATGACGACAACATTGTCTCGTCCTTCCATGCCGTCCATGAGTGTTAGCATTTGAGCGACAACACGCCGTTCAACCTCTCCACTGACTTCTTCTCGCTTAGGGCAAATAGAATCGATTTCATCAATAAAAATAATTGCGGGAGCATTTTCTGCTGCTTCATCAAAGATTTCTCGAAGTTGTTTTTCAGATTCACCGTAATATTTCGAAATGATTTCTGGGCCATTGATACTCTTGAAATGAGCGTTGACTTCAGTAGCAACCGCTTTGGCAATCATTGTCTTACCTGTTCCAGGTGGACCGTGGAGGAGAACTCCCTTCGGCGGGTCGATGCCGAGTCGGCGGAACAATTCAGGGTGTTTGAGTGGGAGTTCAATCATTTCACGTACTTTCTGTAATTGTTGTCCAATACCACCAATGTCTTCGTAAGTAATACCTTCTGTTTGACCAGCATCAACATCGTCAACGGCTTCGTCTTTGATGACAATGTCAGTATCGTTGGTGACTTTTACAATTCCTTTTGGCGTGGTTTGAATCACAGCAAAAGGCAAGGCCTCAGCAAATAAAGTCATGCCGGGAATAAAAATCCTGTCTCCTTGAACAACCGGGCGCTTTGAAAGACCTCGACGGGCAAAGCCTTCAATTCCAGGGCCGAACTTGACTTTCTGTTTGTTGGCCATGACTGGAGATAGAATGAGTTTTGTACATTCCTTGGCTTCAACTTTGCTCACAGTTACACGGTCACCAAGACTTACGCCTGCATTTTTTCGAATGATTCCGTCAACGCGAATGATTTCCATCTTTGCATCTTCCGGTCGACTTCGCCAATAGATAGCAGCAGTTGAGCGCTTTTCACCCTTAATTTCGACGATATCTCCGGGTTTTAATCCGAGATCATTCTCGCCTGAAATACGGGCTCTTCCATGGCCCACATCAGACGGAATTGCTTTGGAGACACGCAACGACATTGTTTTTTCATCTTTAGCCATATTTTCACTTCTACTATTGAACGGTCGAGCCTATTTAATGCTGGCCTGACCCCTCTTCTCTGTTCGTTCTCGCCGACCCCCTTTTAACCTTAAGATAAAAATCGATGGTAATTCTTGTGATTTTTTCCGTTTGAATAGTTCCATCAATTTCAAGAGGGGCGTTCTGTTGGGCATGATATGGTTCACGTTCTTGAAACAGGTCTCGAATTCCTAAAAGCTGAAAATCCAAATGGCAAACCTTCCGTAAAAGGCTACAATATTATCAACGGTCAAATGAGTTTAGCCAGTGATGGTGCAACTTTCACTTCTATCAATCCAGCGATTCTCAATGATACGCTCGGTGAATTCCCTCTCTCAACCCGAGACGATGTTCACTCTGCTTTGGACGCCGCACATGCTGCTTTCCCATCATGGGCTGCAACTCCTGCGCCAACCCGTGGCCAAATCATCGGGAACATGGGCCGTTTGCTCATGGATCACAAAGATGCAATTGTTGCCCTTGAAACACGTGAAATTGGTAAGACCCTCAAAGAATCAGCCGGTTCGGTTCAAGAAGCAATCGATACATGTTTGTTTTTCCAATCAGAAGGTCGCCGCCTATACGGTCAAACCGTGAACTCGGAATTACCAGACAAGGAATTGTTCACCTATCGTCGCCCACTTGGGGTTTGTGGAATTATCAATGCTTGTAACTTCCCAGCAGCCGTACCTTTCTGGAAAATGATTCCAGCAATTATGTGCGGAAATACATGTGTCTGGAAAAGTCCACAAGATGCACCACTTCTCTCGTTTGCCCTTGCTCGAATAATGCATGAAGCAGGCTTGCCAGATGGTGTCATCAATTTGGTCCACGGCAAAGGTAGTGGAGCAGGTCAATTCTTAGTTGATGCAGTTGATGAAGGTCGTGTGAACAAGATTTCATTCACTGGCTCGACCGAAG
>JAPKCL010000203.1 GCA_028822955.1 Candidatus Poseidoniaceae archaeon | reverse complement strand
CGAAGTCATGTTGATTTCACCCAGTTCAATGATTCCTCTAACAACATGAGGATAGTTTCCAAGGCCATTCGATCCTTCTTCAAAGAATGCGGATTGCTCAACAATCCAGGCATAGGCGAAAAGGGAACTTTGGTCATCGTACCCGTCGAGTTGGTTGATGAATGTCATATTCTGAGGTTCAATGGACCATGCAGCAGTCCCGGTCGAGTTACTTGTGGAATTCCAAGTGAACGTCGAAGTTCCCGTAATTTCCATGTTTTGTTGAGCGAGTGCAGTAAACTCACTTTCTAAAGATTCAGCATCGGTCACGCTTCCGGCCTTCATTACCGTTCCGTTAAACACGACAACAGGTGGAGCATTTACTCCATAGCGGTCATGAAACAGTTGGTCAATTTCAATGGTTCCGAGTGGGTCTTGTGCTTCATTGATCGCACGGTGAGTGTGATACTGTTGCAACCCAGTATCAGTTTCGATATTATCGAGTGCATGCTCAACATCAACACAATTTGAACACCATGTTGCGGTGTAGACTTCCACAATCGAAGGCATTTCACTAAAATTAACGGTCGATGAACCCGATTGATTTACTTCGAAAGATTGTCCACCAAACAGTATGCCTACGCCAGTTGTTGTAGCTGGCGCAGCGACACTTAGAGTAGGCCCTATTGCAGTAAGGACTAAGATTCCGATAAGAAAGAACGATTTCCGCATAGTCTGCCGAGTCGGAACTTGGCTATCAAAGCATTCTGCTCGTGTGACTCATTCAACAATTCTTTACAGGTTTGACTCATGTCAAAAGCACCGTTATCTTGGAATTCACCTGAAGCAGATTCTGCTACCAATGCCTCATATCGAGAACGAATTCCACTGCTGGTTAAGCCAAACACATCCGCAATAAGGTCTGCTGCACCGGATTGAAGTCCAAATGTAGTGAGGCTAGCATACACAGAAACAGACACCAACATTCGTTCTTCAACATTGATTGTCAGGGCTTCACCGGTGCCTTCTTTCAACAGAGCAATACGTGCTTCAGTCTCATACAAAACGCACTCATAATCTTCTTGATTGTGATGGTTTCCAAGCATTTCAAAGATATGCTCCAAAGCTTGGACGATCGCATCCTCTCGCTTATCATTTGCATTTTTACGAGGAGGCATGGCAGCCCAACCCATAGTGACGCGAGCCTTCCAATGGCGTAAGATGCTGATACGTGCATTCATGATTTGCTTTGGAACGATTCCAGCTTGCTCCATTGTAGCACGTCGGTCAAACTTGGGCATGATGCCCAAATCTCCTGCGAGTTCAACGATAGCAGCCGCAATAATGACAGCGTTCTGTTCATCAGAAGAGCCCTTGATGCCCTTCTTCTTACGACAAATCGATTGTTTTGGCATACCCAGGTTCTTACTCATCGCCTTTCCTTGTTTCTGTCGAACTCCTTCTTGCTCAGCAGTCAAAGGTCGGCAAGACATCTCGACGAGGAAGTCGAGAATGTGCAGAGCATGGCGGCCGTACAAAGTCTCAATGTTGTTTTTGACGCGTTGAGCAAAGGGGTGAGGGTTACGTACGGAACTTCGGTCGATTTTTTCGAGGAAGTAGTACTTCTTCGGATTGTTAACGCCACGGGA
>JAPKCL010000096.1 GCA_028822955.1 Candidatus Poseidoniaceae archaeon | reverse complement strand
ATTGAATTTCATTGCAAAAATGAGGTGGTTCAGCACGCAACCATAAAGAAGGGGATAGATTCGGAGTAAAACAACTTCGAGCCGGTGAACAGGATGGTCCACTTTCAAGTCAGTTATTTTTTGACGGCGGCTGGTGGCTTTCTTACTCTTCTTCAGTCGTGTGTGATGTTCTACCATGAGGTGACATTCACCTCAATGCACATCAATCTATTCGGCTTTCTTTTTCCGCATGGAGAAAGAAGAGGTGATGATGTCAGGGGCTTCAGCGATGTCATCACCACTGAGTTTGAGGTTTAATGCTGCTTCGTATTTATCAACAACACATACTTTGCGGAATTTCCAAGGCATGAAGCTCCTACAGATGAGGTACACTTCGGATGATGAATTTCGTGATGCGTGGGGTGAATATCGACGGACATCGTAGAAAAATGGTTTGATAACTTCAATCAATTCCTCAACACCGACGCCTTGGAACAATTTGGTCACGAAGGACCCGCCTTTGCCTAACAGTGGAAGTGAAAAATCAAAAACGAGTGATACCAAGTTCATTGCCAGAGCTTGGTCCATGTCCCATTTGCCAGTGATGTTGGGAGAAATATCAGAAATAATGGAATTCAGAGGACGGCCGTTCAGTTCTTGGAGAACGCGTTGTTGCGTATGAGGCTCCGTGATATCTCCAACAAGGAGAACTGCACCCTCTACGCGCTGACACGCCTCCAAATCGACGCCTACTACCCAGCCATCTTTACCAACCAATTCAGTTGCAACTTGAGCCCAACCTCCAGGGTGGCACCCTACGTCGAGAATAATATCACCTTTGTTGATCAAACTAAAGCGCTCTTGTATTTGCTTTAATTTGAAGGCTGAACGGGACCTGTAGCCGCTGGCCTTGGCTTGACGACGCCAAGAATCACGCTTGTGGTTTTCAATCCAGTGGTCAGCCATACTCATTCCTCCTAACTCCCCTTCGCCACGCTCCTGTTGATGAAACCTCGCTTTAATTCAACACCGAAACAAAGAGATGAAGGGGGTCGGTATCTTCGGCGTATCATGATGGGAGGCTGTTTGAGTTGAAACCTCCGCTTTTTGTTGTTTCATGCCTTGTTTCACTCTTGCTTATGGTATCGAGTAGTGCTTTGGTTCAAGCGCAAGTCGTCGACCCATCCAATACATTACTCACCCCAATGGAAACTGAATCAATGGGTCGCAGCCTTCTGGTTGAAGAAGTAACGACCACATGGTGCCCGTCGTGTGCACAAATCGACCCGTATCTGAGGGGAGTTGCCGATTCACACGGATCACGCATTGCTATGGTCGCATATCACCCCTCAGATGGTGAAGATGCTTTCCAGCCGCCTGCGGCTCAACACCGTATCAATCGACTTGGCCTTCTCCACGGCGATGCAATACCTTCTCCGACCTTCTTTGTCGAGGGCAAGAATCCTCGTTCTGGCACCGAGGCTTGGAATGATGTCCAACGGGACATACTCGACCTCGAATTAACCCGTCAAGATACGACCCTATTACAGTTTGAAGTGCTACGTACTGCTGATGGCATCACAGCCCGCGTACTTTCTTTTGGAAACATGAGCGTCGAACTCGAGAACACGCAATTAACTTTCTTAGTTCTTGAACATCAGAAGACTGTCCCAGATGGTTTTGTAAACCCAGGTGAACCAACTCGTGACCGTGTACTGGTTGCAACGGCAGAATGTGACATGAACACTTCGACTATTACAACTCAACTTGGACTTGCGAGTGTCAATGTCAATCAAGGATGTATGATTGATTTTGAAATAATGTTTAACGACATGACTGAATTTAGTATTCTTTTAATTCATGAAAGTACTGAAAATGCAATTCTAAATTCGGAGGCATCGCTTGGAACCTATGGTGCAGTTGAATTCGCATACCGTTCACGTGACATCCCCGAGTCGTGGTCACTTGCGAATGTACTACTGCTGGTCGCAGCCGGTGCCGGACTCATTGCAATATGGCCGCGTAAAAACTAAAATAGAGTAAATGTGACCGGAATATTCCGGATTAGTGCATTTGCTCGCCGTAAACTGGTAATTACTCGATGCAACACTACACAGATTTAATAACCCTCTGCGACAATGTAAGAATAATGGCAGAAACATGGGAAGACGTGACCAAAGATGGAACGCAACCTCTCAAAGAGTGGGTTGTCGAGTATACAGTAGTAGTGAATGAAGAAAAGAATCAGCACCTGAACATCATGTACGGTGAAGATCTTGAAGATGTTCAAAGGATACTATTGATTGAACTCAGAAAGAACTATGCTGAAAATGACCGCATTGATGTTACAGTTCAACGAATGGAAGAAATCAAAGACACTTCTGATTCAGTGACTTTTGAGGGGTTCTTCACGCCTTAATTGGATTTCGCACGGTAATGGATTTCAATCACTTCACCGTTTTGTAAAAGATAGTCATCAAAGGTTGTGACACGGTTCTCCACAGTTGCACTTTCTCCTGATGCATGAACATGCATAACCATTTCGTGGGTCGAATTGACACGGTAATCAAAGATTCCAGTTTCATTGAAATGTTGTCCCCAGATGTCAAAGAATACACCGAGTGGGACATCACCAGCTTCGTTGACTTCAATATGAAGCCTTCCTGAGGCATCGTGAGTGTGAATGACGTGCATGTTGTTTTCATTGCCATTGCAGACATCGGTTTGAACCCCTGTTGAAGATTCAACGGTATAGGGGGTGTCATCGATGAAAATTTGTAAGGTGACATGGTCATGGCGAGACTCGCTTGACAATTCACCGTGGTCGAGGCATTCTAAGGATAAGGAGTCCGGTGAATCTGCTGTCGATGCTAGGTTTTCACCTGTGCTGGTCGTTTCACCTGTTGGCACGGCTGGAGCCTCTTCTTGTTCGAAAAGTCCAGCGTCCTGGGCGTAAAGAACAAGAATAACTGCCAAAGCCAATGTGGCCACAATAGTCCAAAAAGTCGTCTCTCGATTCATAATTTCACCTTCAGTATGTATTCCATTCTTTTGATTCGTTTAAGCGCATCAAACGGAAGAAACCGATAAACGCAGCGATGTTGGCAAAGTGTGCAGTGGTACAATACTGGCATATCTTCCCCATTTCAAACTCGTAATAGACCAACATTGCGATGACAAAGAAACCTGCAAAAGTGAGGTAGGTACCGTATTTGAGATATGAAGAGGCCCAATCTGCATTAGGCTCCTTTGAAGAAGAATAGGTCAAATACAAAAGAATACTAAAGACAACTGCGCCAATTCCGCCCCACGGTATTCCGAAGAACGGGTCTGTATTGTACTCCGGGTTACCGATGACATCATCACAAGATAGTATGGAGTTCGAAGCACAAAAGTTCCCACCTTCACTTATTTTAGAAGAAATCCAAAGAGTCTGGAAAGAGACCGCCATACCTGCAAGACAGGTAATAATGAGCCCAATGAAGACTCTTCCACGTTCACTGCCCATCGTCGGTATAGACCCCGAGAATGAAGCAAAAATTGTGCGTCCAATTGGAAGGACCATTAAAAATCCAATGAGCAAAGGAATGACGTAAATCATCAACTGAACATTAGGATCCATTCAAGCACTCTCCCGTGGAACTAATGTTAAGATGGCATCTCGCAAATCTTCACCTTGATGTGCTGCTGAGCTCCAAGCGATAATACCATCCGGTTGGATGAGGTAATAGCTAGGAGTTCCACTGACTTTCCATTTCTTCATGTTGTCTTGGTCAAGATCATCGACATACGGGAAATTATGGGCAGCACCAGGTCGTGAACCACAATCCGAGCTTGCGCATTCTTCTCCAGAGTCTGCAATTTTGTTGCGGAAAGCAACCACTTCATTCCGGCTTGAATCGTGGCCACCAATATCGAGTTCAGTCGCGCTTGCAATGAAGTTGACAACAGCTCCATCCCATTGCGGGTTATTTCCACCGAAGTCATTGGCGTTAGTGCCCATATCTTCAGCAGATTGTACACAGTAAGGACAGTCGGTATCCATGAATTCAATGACGAGCCATTGTCCACTGATATCGCCTTCTGCCCATCCTGAATCCCAGTAGGATTCTAAATTGAAATCAGACCAACCACTGCCATTGTAAAATTTACCTTCAAGCGCAGGAGCGCGTTCTCCTTCTTTTGTACCTGTAGCGATCGGACTGGTTGTAGCAGCAATAATCATGATGCCAACGAAAAAGAGCGCCATCACTCGAATCAATGCGGTCGTCCGTACATCTGCTTCATCATCGTAAGTGTGCTTCATTCTTTCATCTCCTTCGTAATTCCAATTTCTTGAATAAGTGCTTTGGTCGTGTGACGAATAGCAGCCTCGCTGTTAAACCGAACATCATAGCCTGTTGACATCATCTTATCAATCCCCAGCATTGCTCTTGGGATATCACCTGCCCAACCACGGTCTCCACCGGTGTACTCGATTGAAGCATCAAGGCATCCCGTTTCTTCAACGACGATTTCAGCGATTCTGCGTACGGATGCAGTATCATGTGAACCAAGATTAAACAAATTAAGCGATTCATCTGTATGTTGCATCACATGTAGTATGCCATTTACGCAGTCTTCGACTTCCATGTATGACTTTTCTTGCAAACCATTCCCGAGTACTTCGAGACGAGAAGGGTCTGCCTTGAGTTTGTGAATGAAATCAAAAATGACGCCATGGGTTCCTCGAGTGCCGATGATATTAGCAAACCGGAAAATCCATGCTTGTAGACCAAAGGTTCCGACCCAACTACTGATCAATCCCTCACCAGCTTGTTTACTCGCACCATAGAGTGAGATTGGCAAGCAGGGTCCGTGGTTTTCTGGTGTTGGTAGGGGGGCATCTTCGCCGTATACTACTGATGAGGATGCAAAAGCAATTTTCTTTACATCGCAGCGACGCATGGCTTCAACGATATTGTAGGTGGCAAGAGTACCTTGTTTCAAGTCGGTATCGGTGATACGGGTGCCGAGGCGAATGTCTGGGTTTGCGGCAAGATGGAAAACACAATCAATGCCTTTCATTGCTCCGAGAACCGCATCAAAATCGGTAATATCACCTTGGATATGAGTTACGGTCCCTGCATCGAGATGCGATTGAATAAATTCGAGTTTACCACTGGAGAGATTATCCAATGCTACGACTGTGTCACCACGGGCAACCAATCGGTCAATCAAATGAGACCCTATGAACCCAGCACCACCAGTGACCAATGCTCGCATAGCCCAATTCAAGAATCACCCATCTATGAGCCTTTGGTAATGATGATGATACCAAGCCCCTACTCAACGAGATCAAATGTCATGATGCCTTTGATAACCGTTAACGGAATGCTCAATGGTTATCGCAAGGAGCAATCCTCGCGATGGAGTTGAAAAACGTGCCAAAAAAGAATGAAAAAACGATGCCTATAACCCAAGATGAAACAACAAACCTACTGGTCGGTTATGTCCGGAGGAGCAATGCTGGTGGAGCATTAAAAATCTCGATCAATACTGCTGCCTTTTCAGACTGTTCGACCTATGTGACAAGTGATGGCCAATCCTATGTCCCGTTGGTGATGTCACTCAATGCCCTTGAGAAAGTTCTCAACGGTGAGCGTGCTGTTACAACTGTTTCACAACTTCAAGATTAAGGAGAACTTTTCTTGATGTTTTTACGAATTCCATGTGAATTCGATGCCGCTCACTCTGGGGTTTCGACCCTTGAGTGGGCCTTTCCTAACAACACCCACATAATATGTTTGAATTACTATATTACTAAATAGAACCGGAAACCGCGAAGAGATGGTGGAATCATGCAAGAACATACCGATACGGTGAAACCTTTCATCGTTGCTGGCATGCCCATGTACAATGAAGAAGAAACCATTGGGACAGTTGTAACCACAGCTCTACGCCATGTCGATGCCGTTATTTGCATCGATGATGGTTCTTCAGATTCAAGTGCACGCATTGCAGAAGCATGCGGTGCTACCGTGATTCGCCATCGAGTCAACAGAGGATATGGTGGAGCACTCAAGACACTGTTCATCAAAGCAAAAGAACTCAATGTGGATGCATTGGTTGTCCTTGACAGTGATGGCCAGCACCGTTCTGAAGACATTCCAACACTCTTGAAGCCAATAATTTCCGGAAAAGCAGACTTTACGATCGGTTCACGATTCGTCGAAGGAGGAGGAGGAACCGATATGCCAGCATACCGCCGACTCGGCATTAAAGTCATCACTGCTGCAAGCAACCTTTCGAGTGACCTTGGAATTAAAGACACACAATCAGGATTCCGAGCATTTTCTCGTACTGCTCTCGACCGACTTCGATTCGATTCTGAAGGAATGGAACTTTCCTTAGAAATGCTTGAAGATGCTCGTGAAAAACAGCTCGAAATTGTTGAAGTACCAAC
>JAPKCL010000018.1 GCA_028822955.1 Candidatus Poseidoniaceae archaeon | reverse complement strand
ATTCCGAGAAGTTATGGTTCAAAACACCGTGGATCTCGAAATCCAGAGGAGTGGTATCCACGGGTAAGAGAAACCTTGCCGTGACCAACACGAACAAGGGAACTTCGGTATCGGTAGTTACGTCGTTGCTTACTGTCCATACCGTGAGGTGCTCTCCATCCAGAGCGTGAAAGACGCTTGTAACGGAACCATTCTGTTCGGCGGAAAGAAGGTGTCTTTTTCTTTTGCTCTGAACGAAGGGAAAGAGCTGCTTTGGTTTCTTCATCGAGAATTGGTTTTTGCCGAGCGACGTGGCCGACAACAGCCTCTTCGTCCCAATCTCCATCTTCTTCCCAGTCTTCACTGGAATCAGATGTTTCGACTTCTTCAGCAACGCTTGATTCAGCCAAGCGTGCAACGAGGTCGGCTTTCTTTCCAGAAACAGGCAAGCCTGCTTCCTTGAGAAGGTCTTTGAGTTCTGCAACAGTCATTGTTTGATAATCTTCTGCCATTCATATCACTCCTTATTGATGAGGTATATTCCATCTTGGAATACACGGCGATCACGGTTTTTGACCGTAGCGCACTTTTCGATGTTCGCAGCTGTTTGGCCGACATTTTCTTTGTCGATGCCAGAAACAACAACTTCGACCTTTTTGTTGACTTTGACTTCAACGCCAGAGAGAATATCTGCGTTTCGAGGAACTCGTTCTCCGAAGTAGTTGTTCACTACGAAGATGTTTCCTTTAACAGCCAAAGTCATAGGGAAGTGAGAATAGAAGGCTTTCAAATGATATGTGAAGCCGACTGTTACGCCCTTGACCATGTTGTTCAGGTGAGCATTCCATGTTCCCGCAAGAGCACGTTGCTTACGACGAGGCATGTCTACACGGACAATCAAGCCGTTGTCATCTTCTAACAACTTGAGGAACGTGCTTGTGAATTCTCGTGACAAGGTACCTTTTGGACCTTGTATAGTGACGACGCCATCTTCGCTGACCGATGCGTTAACGCCTTCAGGGATGGTTACGATGTGTTCGATTCTGTCGAGTTTTACCATATTATTCACCTCAGTATACGTAAGCGAGTAGCTTACCACCTATGCGGGCATCTTTAGCATCGTAGTGATGCATGATACCGGAGTTCGTTGTGAGAATTAACAGACCAAAGTCTTGAGCAGGCAAATAGCGTGTCTCCCATTGGTCATATTCTTGACGGCGAATACTGTGTCGTGGCTTAACTGTGCCACAACGGTTGATTGCACCGCGTAGTTCTACCAGGTAAGTACCGCCACGACCGTTTTCAGTTCGGTCGATGGAGCCTACATAGCCTGATTTTTGCATAATTTCAAGAACGTTTCCAAGCAGTTTGGAAGCCGGTGAAAGTTCGACATTGAACTTACCTGCTTGCTCTGCGTTGTACATCTTGATGAGGGCGTCGTTGAGTGGATCAAATTGCATATCATTCTCCTCCTTAATTCATTTTCTTGAAACCTATTGCTGGAGCGATGTCGCGGAAGCATTGACGACAGACACGCAAACCGTGTCGTCGAATCATTCCACGCCGTCGTCCACAGCGTCGGCAACCATTGGTTCGTCCGATTCTTTCTCCGTGATCTCTTGCCATATTCATTCCTCCATGATTGTGACGCCAAAGTGTTCTGTGAACCAAGCTCGAGATTCTTCTGGAGTCAAGCGATGGCCCATTCCGACCTTTGCCTTTGCACGTCGTCGGCGGCTGACACGGTGGCCAGGTCGCTCAAGAACAACGGTGATATCCATTCCATAAATTCCGATATCTGGATCGTATTTCTGACCTGGGAAATCCGTGTAGTCACGGATACCAAAGGAGAGATTACCTTCACGGTCAAAGTTCCACGCTGGAATCATATTTTCACGGACCCAAAAAGCATCCGTCAAGAACTTCTTGATAACTTCCTTGTTCCGCATGGTTGCTTTGCACCCAATAGGAGCGCCTTCACGAACCTTCAGGTCACGGTTTTGAATTCGACCAAGCGTACGTTGTGGCTTAACACCAGTAACGAGTTGGAGAACATTCTCGGCATTGACCAAGCGGTCACCGCCTTCACCAACACCGATGTTAACGCTCACTTTCGTGATACGAGGGAGTGTCATAGGATTGGAAGTCTCACTCATTCAACCACCTCAGTGTGTGGAAGAGTCGACTTACCGACTACGAACACATTAGATGCAGTGGTTCCGAAGTCATCAAACAAGACTTCGTTTGGCATACTGGAGCGCTTAACATCGTAAGACTTCATGTTTGCAAAGTCTCCAACGTGAGCACCACCGATAAGGTAGCATCGAACGCCTTCATCGAACTTGATATGCTCAATAATATCCTGACTTGGCAAAGCAAGTTTGAGAGAGCTGCCGGATGAATATTCAGTAGCGTCTTCAACAATAATGTTGCGACCGTCGTGAAGATTCAATTGTGTCTTTCCACCCTTAATGGTGGACTTACTTTCAATTCGGCACACTTTCCAACCTGCTTCTTCAGAAGAGATTGTACGGTATCGTAGTCGTCCGTTATGGTCGAGAACACATCGGTAATTATTCTCACCGAGTGTGAGGACGTCCATGAGTCCAACACCACGGCGAACATCTTTACAGATTCTGCCGTCGATAAGAGCGTTACCGTTATGCAAGATATGACGAACTTCACGGGTTGAATGTGCGTACCCGAGAACATCTCGAATAACCAAACTAATTGGCATACACAATTCAAGTGAATGTGATCCAGGTGTTGGGCGTGTTACCCAAATACTGGTCTTACGTGGAAGAGGCCAGCTACGGGGCATGGCCAATCGCTTCAAGTGGTTACTGCTTCCCATATCTTTCAACTCCTGTTACCGGTTAGTTGCTGAACACGCAACTTGTCTGTTTCGTCAAGTTTGACGACAACGACATTGGAAGAGTGGACCGGAACCGCCTCTTCTTTGTTATCGGCCTTGCTGGCCTTGGCACCTTCGATGTAAAGGCGTCCTTTTTCTGAATTAATACGGATGACTGGACCCGTCAATGGGTCAGTTCCACGCTTTCCACCGTGGCGCTTTCCACCGTTGGCGAGATCGCCACGAGTAACACGAACTGTGTCACCGATACGAACAGTGACCGTACGGACACCATCGAATCGTGAATCAGGCTTGTCAAGTTGAAGACGGGCTGAAATTCTCTTACGCTTCTCGTGGAGAGGAGCGTTGAAATGTGCCTTGCGTTGTTTGGTTGGTTTCATACTTTTTACCATAATCTCACCTCAAATAATTTGTTTTGCGTTTGCCGCAATACGAGGCCATCGTTCTGCGGCCTCTCGGGACACTGGCCCTTTGATATCCGACCCTTGAACATCACCTTTTTCATTGGTAATGACACAAGCATTGTCTTCGAATTGTACCCAGGTTCCGTCAACACGACGGAAAGGTCGGCGTTGACGAATAATCACTGCGTTGAACATTTGTCGTCGAGTCTCAGGTGTTCCTTTCTTGACTGAAACCTTTGCGATATCTCCGACACCACCAGCTGGGTATCGGCGAATAGTGTTTCCAAGGCGCAGAATGTTGATGATTTGTACAACCTTTGCACCTGTGTTATCTGCGACGTGTAGACGTGCTGCAGTTGGAAGACCACGGGTTTGCTTGCCTGCAATTCCTCGCATCAGACTTCACCCCCAGAGTTTTCTACGACACAGAATGAAATTGTCTTCGAAAGAGGACGGCATTCCATAATCTTGACTGAGTCGCCGATACTGACATCGCCAATACAGGCTGGCAAGTGAGCAGAAACTGCACTTGTGCGCTTTTCATATCGTTCATACTTATCCATATAGCGAACATTATGTCGCTTGATAGTGATCGTTTTCTGCATTCCAACGTTCGAAACGGTTCCTTCGAGCACTTGACCGCGCAAGCGAAGGGACCCATAGAACGGGCAGTTTGCATCTCCATCCCACTCACCGGCGGGGTTTTTTACGTCAATTCCAATATCTCGCATGGTATCAGGCCTTCCTATATTTTCGATGGGTTCTGTCTTCTGGGCGCTGACCCACGAATGCGCCTTGAATGACAACATCACTGTTGTCAATGGTAAATGTAATTGCGGCCTTTCCGAGAGTAACGGATGCGTTACCTTCGAGAAGGACCAGTGTGTTTTTGGTTTCGTCAAGAACGATTCCAGAGCGACCAACAAGTGTTGGGTCGGTGGATTCGACGACGTTCAATGTCGTTCCAATCCAAGTGTTGTTGTAGAGTTCCATATCAGCGCACCTCCACATTGAATCCGTTATTTTTGAGTACGCCTGATGCTTTCTTTTTGTGATCGCCTTGAAGTTCTATTGTTCGTCCTTTCACGGTTCCACCAGCTGCACATTTGTTTTTGAGTAATTTTGCGAGTTGATTAATGTCAATTGCTGAGTCTTCAATACCTTCCACTTTCGTTACGATTTTTCCATAGCGTCGTCGGTCGGTTGATATGATCGCTCTTTGTTGTTCTTTGGCTATTTCTTGGCATATGCAGAGCTCATCGGGGAGTCCACATACATTACAAATAGCAGCCATTATAATCGTCTCCTGTGATATCACTTTGTATTCAAATGGGTTTTGAGTCGAGCGATACTTCGGCGAGTTGCCTTGTATGCTCCGACGTTCGAAGGTGTTCCACCAAGTGCCTTCTCAGCACGAAGTTGAAGCAGTTCTTCTTGAAGTTCGAGAAGACGGGACTCACGAGCCTCTTGGCTCATGGATGCGATTTCACGGTTTGATACGTGACTCATTCGCTCGCCTCCGCTGGTGCAGCCGCAGCATCAGCCGCAGCTTGTTCTGCACGAATTCGGAGTTCTTCATCGCTGAAGATACTGATTTCGTGAGGTAGGCGAGTTCCTGCTCGCATGATTTCGACTGTGCATCCAATGGTTCCGAGTTTCTTAACTGCAACAGCGTATCCCCTGTCCATGTGTTGTAGAGCAGTTTCACCGCAATACTTGACGTGACCAAGAATAAACTTCTGAGTTCGGTTTCGTGAACCAGTCAACTTACCTGCAACTGTTACGATAACACCACGTGCGCCTGATTCCATAATGTTCTGGGCAGCACTGGCTCCAGCACGTCGGTAATACCAACCACGCTCGAGAGCAGATGAAATCTTTTCAGCCATAACTTGAGCATTCAAGGTTGCAGCCTTTCGATCGATTTCTTCAACCTTAAGTTTAGGATTCTCGATATTGAATTCTTCATTAAGGCGCTTTTGCAGTTCGTTGATAATTTTACCCTTACGGCCAATGACCATACCTGGGCGTTCTGCGTGAACGGTTACTTCTGTTCCTTGAGGAGTTCGGCGAATAACCAAATCTCCAAAACCGGAGTTCTTGGTATTCTTCATCAAGAATTCCTTGACAAGGAGACGTTCGACGTTACGGTTTACGATTTTTCTGAGAGTACTTTGTTTTCCAGCCATAATCAATCACCTCAGAAGTCGTCCTCCAACTCATCGTCTTGAACGGTAAAGTCTTCAAGGAAAATTTCGAGATTCACTTGGTAGTGATTCGAAGGAGTTGCACGTCCACGAGCACGAGCGATGAACCCTTTACGGATTTGACCACGGTGTGCTGCGATGTGTGTAATTTGCATTTCTTCAGGATCAACATCTTCGTATTGATGTCGAGCATTTTCCATTGCGCTTTGAATCAACTTAATGATTGCACGGGAACCCTTGACAGGATAGCGTCCAGGTCCAACTTTACCCTTACGGTGTCCAACCATAGAAGGTCCAGTTCGGCGCTTCTTCTTGTTTCCACTACCAAGACGGAAAGGAACGGCAGACGCCTTTCGACGGATGTCTGCTCGGTCTGAATCGATCTTGAGTACTTCGTTAAGGAAAGCGATTGCTTCTCCAGCCTTCATGTTCTTAACATATCGGCATATTTCGAAACAGTGCTTAACGTGCATGTCCATGTTGACTGCACGAGCTGTAGCAAGGCGGCTGCCTTGAAGTAGTTGCGTGTAACCTTTTTGCGGGCTCTCACGTCGCTTTGAACGTCGGTCTAATTGTGTCTTTACCATATATCACACCTCACTTTAGGGCCACGTGCTTCGAAGAACGTGTTGCACCGACACCAGGGCCGCTGTGTGCGACGCCTCTTCGGGTAATTGCGAATTCACCAAGGTAATGACCAATCATTTCTGGCTTTATTTCGACAGGAATGAAGTTCTGTCCACTGTAGACAGAGATGGTCTTACCAACAAATTCAGGGAGTATAGGCATATCTCGACGGTGCGTACGAACAGTCCTGCCGTTCGAACGGCGAACTCGGTTAAGGAAGTGTTCATTCTCTTCAGAGAAGCCACGAACCATAGAACGGCGAGCGCGAGAAGAAAGAACTGTAGCAATAGAGATTGCAGTAGGTTCATCTTCAGGAGGGAAGAGAGGCATGTTGGACAACTCTTCAACCGAATAACCACGGTAGGTGAATTCTTTCTTTACACGGCCAGTTGTGGTCGAAAGGCGCTTACGTGCCTTACGTCGACTGGCTTTAGGGGTCATAAAGGACTTCTTATTCTTACGTGCCATACATCATCACCTCAAATTTTCTTACCGCGACCTCGTCCGGAGCGGCTTGGTGCAATCAGACCGACCTTAGCACCTGGAGGGGTGCCTCGACCTACTGAGCTTGGACCGTGAACGGCTTGGTGATTTCCACCACCGTGCGGGTGATCCACTGGATTCATTGCTACACCACTGACGTGAGGGAAGAGCTTACCACGGGCCTTGGCCTTGTAGTATGCTGCACCAGCAGTTCGTAGTGGCATCTCGTCTCGGCCATGACCTGCAAGAACACCGATAGTTGCACGGCAGTTTGCAGGAAGTTCACGAAGTGAACCAGAGGGCATACGGATTCGGACTTTGTCACCGATTCGTGCTTCAACGTAACATGAGTTACCGGCTGCACGAGCGACTTTCCCTCCGTCACCAGGACGAAGTTCGAGATTGTTGATAGCAGTTCCTTCAGGAATGTTGTAAAGGGCTGTAATGTTACCCGGTCGAAGAGCAGCGTTGTCACCGATAGCGACTTTTGATCCGACTGCGAGGCCTTCTGTTGCAACGACCAGTGTTGATTGGCCGTCTGGCAACTTCATACGAGCAAGAGGTGCTGAATGAACTGGACTGTGGAGTAATTCTGTGATTTCACCGACGACGCCGCTGACACGAGGCATGCGGTTCTCACCTGGGAACCGATGGCTAGCTACACGGTAACGTGGAGAGGAACCTTTTCGTTGTGCACGTATTCTCTTACCCATGATAAATCACCTCAGAAAGCTCCCAAGCGCATTGCTGCGTCTTCTGCGTCATAACCTTCGGCAAGCTTGACGGAAGCGTGCTTGCCGTGTTTTGTGTTTCGAACGTTAACTTTTGCTACTTCGACTTCGAAGATGGTTGAAACCGCACGTGCGATTTGACCTTTTGTAGCGCTGCGGTGGACGATGAATTCAAGACGGTGCTCTTGTGTACGAGCTTCCATCGATTTTTCAGTCAACCATGGTTGAATAATTATATCGTATGCATTCATGATATTCACCTCAGTTAAGTGCCTCCACGGCATCTTTTGTAAAGACAGTCAAACGACCAATTGCGCCACCAGGTGCTAAGTCTTCAGCACACAAGTCACGGGCTGCAACTACATCGACACCAGGAAGGTTTCGAGCAGCATGAGCCAAGCCGGACTTCTCCTTGACAACAAGAAGAATGGATTTTGGAGTTTTGTGGACACGACCACGCATTGTACCTTTACCAGCACGAATGTTTCGTCCGTCACGGGCACGCATCAAATCCTCTCCAAGACCAAGTTGGTTGAAGATTGCAATGACCTTGCGAGTAGCGGAGCCATGGTTGAAGGATTCAATGTTGAATTCCTCTGTCTTACCATCTCGAACTTCGACATAGTTGCCAAGAACGATTGGGAGAGAAGAGATCTCTTCAGAGAATCGGTGACCTCGGGAACTCACTGTTTCAATGGAAGTTGTTGCAGCCAATGCAGAGTCGCGGGCAATACGTCGTTCCTTGAGATTGAGTTTTCGACCCCAGTTCTTTTCGACCTTTGGTCCGTGAGCACGACGTCCACCCTTCGTATGCGGGTTTTGTGCAGCTCGGCTTTGACCGGTTCTACGCATAATACGAGAAACACCACGGCCCTTCCCCCACCATTCGACGGAGTGCTTCATACCAGCCATTGGCGCACGCTTTCCAACGTGTGCCCGTGAACCGTATGCTTGGCGACGGTTGGCTCGGCTTGAGGCAACTGCCAACTTAATCAAGTCGGTACGGAGTTCGGTTGAAAAGGCTTCAGAGAGTGTAACTTTCTTTCCGTTTTCTACGGAAATTTCGAAATTCTCTTGAAGACGACCTGCGTCGACTTCGTCTTGACTGACAGTGTTTGTAATATCGAGAACATTGACTTTCAACTTCAGACCCCCTGCTTAGATGATGTACTTACGTAAGTGATTTCGTAAGGTGTTAGTTCTTTGTCAGATCCACGTGTAGCGTCTCGGAAACGAATCAAACGCTTTGCAGGTCCTGGGACACTTCCCTTAACGAGAATGTAATCGGAATTGACTTCACCATAATGGAGGAAACCGCCAGCTGGTGTGATTGCGTGGTCTTCAGGAGATGCAACACGAAGAATACGCTTGTTGTATTCTGTGCGTTGGTGGTATCCTGTTTGACCACCTTGTCGAATAGACTTTCGAACGTATCCGTCACCGAATGCACCCATGTTACCGTGTTGACGGCGTTTCTTCGAGTTCTTGTGAGATTGCAATTTTCCACCGAATCGCTTGATAACACCTTGCCATCCGTATCCTTTGGTAACTGCAACGATATCGGTAAAGCCGCCTTCAGCAAAAGCGTCGGCGAAGGAATATTCTTCACCAAACTTTTCCTTAGCGAAGGCGAGTTGTTCGCCAACATTACCACCATCAAGACCAATTTCCATAAGGTCAGGGGTCTTTGAAGAAAGGCTTGCAACTGAAGATGGTTGAGTTGCTGCAATAAGACGAACTTCGACCAAATCTGCTGCTTCAAGGTTCTCGAAGTGCTTGTTTGCGTCGTGTTCTTTGCGTTCTGGAAGGCGCTTGAAGAGGTCTGGGAATGCTTCGGTGATTTGGCTTGCATCTGCCCATGCTTCACCAGCGGCTTGCTTGCCGTATGGAGTCATTGTGTAACCACGGACGCCGAGAATGCGCATTTTAGGGCACTCGACAACTGTAACTGGAATTCGAACTTCCTGTCCAGCAGATAGGCTACGTGGGTTTAAATCTCGAGCGAGAATGTGTGTCATACCGGCTTTCCAACCAGCAAATCCTTGCATTCTCACTTCGTTCGCATCGGTTGTAGGCCACGATTTTACCAAACCAAATGGACGGGTTGCACGCTTTCGCGGACTAAACGCCATTGATCCTCGTCGTGGGTGACTTTTCTTTGCCATGTTGGATTCCTCCTTTGTTTTATACAGCGCATTGGCCCCACCGTGGGGGGGCATACGAGGGCTCTCAGGAAAGGAGAAGCCGTGACACTGCGTCTCATTCCCCAGAACGGGAAACAAGACAATAGGGGTCCTCTGGGGATGGCCCGTTGTGTCTGGCTGCTCACCTTTAAGCAACCATGCGACTTACCTCCCGTATATGAGTGGTTCGGTCACCAACAGCGGAGAGGTTGCGTGATTTGTTGATATTCTCAAGGGTCTTGAAACCTTTCGGAACAGTTCGCATCTGAGGTGATGATTTACAATACTTCCCCATATGAGTTGTAAGGAGACTTTTCCTTTCACTTTCACATAAAGTGTTCACACTATGCTTTTGAACCCTCGACTCGAAACTGTTGATATGGCAGTCGTAGTTCATCCTTTCTTGAACGACGGCGTCAACGCTCGGGCGTATCAAATGATGGCGCTACGCAATGCGTTGGCTGCTTCGACTCTGATGGTTATGCCGACCGGATTTGGTAAGACTGCGGTCGAATGGATGGCCATGGCTGAAGCCTTGCGGTTAAACAACGGGAAAATCCTCCTCATCGCTCCAACGACGGGTTTAGTAGAACAACAGCAACGTATGGCACGAGAAATGTTGAACCTCGAACCTCACCTCATTCAAACCTATACAGGGGATATTGCTCCTGCGAAGCGGCCACCCGTATGGAACGATGCACGAATCGTAATGGCAACCTCTCAAGTTATTCGAAACGATGCAATGAATGAATTAATCGATTTGTCTGAAGTGAGCTTACTCATTGTTGATGAAGCACACCATGGGACCGGAAAACATGCCTATGCTCAGGTAGGTCACTTGTATCGCGAAGCCCATGAGCACGCGCCATTGGTGTTGGGAGCAACTGCAAGTCCAGGTTCTACCGAACAAAACATCATGGAAGTGATTCGAACATACGGATTTGATTGTTTGGATGTCTCGCGAAAGGAAGACCCAATGTTACAACCCTATGCCGTTGATATGAGTACAGTCCCCCACCGCCTTCCTCTTCCAAACACCCTCACAGTCCTTCTACAGCCTCTCAAAGACCATTTTGAACAAGAAGCCAAACACCTCCAAGACCTTGGTTTCCTCTCACCAACAGCACATATATCTGGGAAAATGATAGATGAGGCTCAGTTCCGTGCAAGTCAAGCCATTCAACGAAGAGATGTTCGTGGATACGATGCTGCTCGACGAATTGGCGATTTACGTCGAACGCACATACTGTTAGATCTCATTCAAACACAAGGTCTCAAGGCTGCATTATCGTTTTTGGACAGAGCAGAGGAAGACGGGAGGAGTGGGGAGAGAACTACAAATCGCTTCATAGCAAAACCAGCTGTACACCAATTCCGAATTGCTGCAAAGGATATTCCAGAACTTCACCCCAAGCCATATCATGTTCAACAATTAGTAGAAAATCAGATCAAGGAACATCCAAATAGCAAGATTATCGTCTTCACTGAATATCGGGATACTGTCGAGAATATCGTCGGATTGCTCAACTCTATAGAAAATATAAACCCCGACCGTTTCATTGGTCAATCGGGTAAAGGCAAGCGGAAAGGTATGACTCAGAAACAACAATTAGAACAGTTACGCCGATTTCGAAAGGGTGAAATCAATGTCTTGGTCGCCACCTCTGTCGGCGAAGAAGGACTGGATGTACCTGCTGCTGAACTGGTTATTCTTTACGAACCCGTACCGAGTGCAATTCGTGCAATTCAACGTAGAGGGCGTACTGCTCGCCAACAAGCAGGAACAGTCCATACGCTCATCGCAGAAGGAACACGCGATGAATACGTCAATATTGCCGCTGAAAAGCGAGAAAAACGGATGTATAGGCTATTGCAAAGAATACGAACACGTGGATTAATCCCCTCCCGTCCACCTCCAACGGATGAAGTGTTCGAATTCTTTTCGATTCAAACGGAAGATGCTGTCTTGAGTGTTCCTGAATTTATCAAGCAGCAACAAAAGAACGTCTTAGATGAATTGGAACAGAACAAACCAACAATCGTCGAAGAAGTCGCCAGTGAAACTCCTCCCGAACGAGGACCTCCGGTCATTGCACCTGCTGAACGAAGACACAGTCAGCAAATGGGCCTGGAACAATTTGCCGAAAGTGCTGAAACGATACCTGTTAAAGAAATCCAAAAGGTTGAAGATTTACGAACAACATATCCTGCTCCAATCCTCGATGGACAAGCACATCGCCATCAAGAGGATTTGTCAGCAGCAGCCGCTTCTGCCATAGTCTCTGAAATGGGAGTTACCACGAATGAAGACATTGTCGTAACGCTTGATCATCGTGAATCATCCTCTACCTTGGGACCTTACTTGAGAAGTTTAGGTGTTAAAATTCAATTTAGCCATCTCCTCCACGGTGATATCCGAATATCTGACCGTATTCTCATCGAAAGAAAAACAGCAAGAGACTTAGTCCAATCATTGACCGATGGCAGGCTGTTGCATCAATGCAGGAGATTAGTCGCTGCCGCCTCAAGGCCGATGTTACTCATCGAAATTGGCCAAGGCCATGGCCAATTCGTTCATCCAAACGCCGTACATGGAGCACTGGCCCATGTAAGTCTCGATTTGGGAATCCCCATTATGATGACCAAAAGTCCAGAAGAATCTGCCCACTTCCTTGCATCCGCTGCTCAACGTGAACACGACTTAATCGAACGGATGGCCTCGCTTGCACATGCAAGAACAACCAATTTTGACGATGAGAGAAGCCTTGAACGCTCGATATCGGCAGCCGTGGCTGAAATCAAGGCGATTGAATTGAGTGAAAACATCGATGCACCACTAGCCCAACGATGGACTTCGTTTCAAAAGTCTGAGTCGGTCGAAGTTCTTTCTGCAATACCAGGGATTGGAAAGAAGAAAGCTGAATCATTAATCGAATCCTTCTCAACCGTTTCAGGGGTATTTGCAGCCAGCGTAGAGGAAATCAGCGCATGCGATGGAGTCGGCACCGCCAGTGCCCTTACTGTGTTTGAAATGCTTCACGGATAATTATCCGCCAATCACTAACGCACGGGTGCGAAGTTGTGCAAATCGGGTTGGGTGGTGTCCTAAAGCAAAAGCCACTAATTCTGCAAGATGAAGAATAGGCATTGATGTGTCCTTTCTTGCTACCTTTCCAGCCTTTGATTGATAAGAATCAAGGTTTGAATGTGAGATTGTACAGGCTGAGACAAGGATGTCTGCACCGTTACTTTTTGCGTCAGAAAGGACAGATGCTGTCATTTTCATAACTGGTTTGTTAATGGTTAACAAAGAAGGAGCACCAACACTTTGGCATTTCAAATCATACTCAACTGGTGTGCCTCCTAAGGCTGTAATGAGTTGTTCCATGTAGGTTGGCATGAACGGGTCATCGTCACCACAGGCGCCTTGACGTTGCATGTTTGGACCATAATAAGCTGCAACATTCAATCGTATAGGATTGATGACGGCATCTCGAACTTTGTCAAGACCGATTTCTTCAACGAGGAAATGCAACAAGTGACGAGATTGGGACTCACCCTTGTATTCGACACTGGAGGTTCGAGCAACCATGTTGTTGATATGATTAGCGAAACTGCGATCTGCACTGAACTCATCTATGGTATCACACATGATTCCATGGCTGGTTGCGCAGGTTGTCAAAACATCCAACCCCTTGGATTCTGCCAAAGCGAGGTTACGAGCCACAAGCGCATGTTGGAGTTTTGGAGACGATTGTTTGATGATATTCGCACCGTCACTGCTTGCTTTTGGTAGTTCAACAAGAACAATGCCGAGTGTTTTACACAAAGGTTGGATACAGTCTTCGATTTCTGCAGAGGAGGCTCGAGCAGTGTTTCCAGCGTAATATGCAATTTTTATAGCCATGCAATCACCTCAGAACCTTTGGTCAATCTCATTAAACAAATTCACAACTTCGTGATGTGCAGCCACTTTACTGTTAACCATGTTTGGAATCTTACCAATTCCAGCCGGTGGAAGGAGAAGTGCTTGCAAACTACGGAATGGAGGGGAGCCTGTTCGAGTGAAACCGAGGACCATTCGTGCCGAGACACCGTCAAAGACATTGCCCAAAAGCCCGAGAGGACCGAGAACTTGCCGGTACAGAGTTGTTTCATTGACCTTACCACTCCACTTGACACTGCGGCCATACCATTTGACTAAGCGTCCATGGGGGCCGGAGTAGTTTGTTGAGTTCAAGAGTTTACCACGGGCGGCATTCAATGCCTTGGAAGCGGTTTGACCATCGGAACCATAGCGTGCTATTGAGGCAAAGTCTGCTTCAGCCCACACGCCATGCTCACTTCCAATGGAAGTGACCAAGTCTTTCTGTTGTGCATCGCCAGTACGTGGGTCGATACTGCGAGTCCACTGTTGGAGAAGTACTCCGGGACCTTTGTATTCAGAATCATAAGCAAAAGTATCGGACATTGATTGTAGTAATTGGTAGGAGACAACATCAGTCATAGCGTGGAGAGTATCAGCAGTTGAGATTTCCATTGTCCCCATTGCACTACCGTTGAGTAAGGTATGTCCATCACGAGGGTCAGCACGCATCCATGGCTTAGTTGCACTTCTTTGAGATTCAAACGAAGAGTAGTCAACAATCAAATCACGAATTACCGGGTAGCCTGGAAGCGGTTCAATCTTTAACACTCCACCATCATTGACCAGGTCACTGATTTGGATTAAGTCTGCAAGAACAACACGTCCATTCACTCGAATCCCTGAAGTCGGACTTCCGTTCCCGTTACCACGTCGGAACGCTAGGCTTCCGTCAACATCATGTTGAACGGCTACGAGAAGGTCTTCGACCGTAGCATGTCCAGGAATTGCACAGGCAATGGTATCCCAGCCGGTATCTGCTGCTGCTGGGCAGTAACGGAATAAAGAAAGAGTAATCGACAATTCATCTTGGGTAATGGTCGCTGGAGAAAAGTCTCCTGAAGCGACTTCTTCACCAGAGCCGGAGCCGTATTCAATCATCTCATCGAGGAGAACTTCTTGGAGCGTACCAGATTCATCGACACAAGCGATCATTGGGAGTGCTTCAGCAACCCATTGACCGTAGGCAATGTCAAAATCAACATCGCACAATTGAATGTCATGGACACGGTTTGCACCAAGTGCGACGTATTTTTCATCCCAATCGGTTCCTGCCTTACAGAATTCGTCATAGGATGTGTCGCCAATGGCACAGATACTGAAAGAGACACCGGAGAGTGAGGGGGATTGGGAGTTGACAGATTGCCACAAGGTTTCTGCATTATCAGGCATTTCGCCTTCTCCCCATGTCGAGGTGATGATCAAGGTGCGCTTGTGGTTACCAAGTGCAGCAGGGTCAAATCCATCCATATCGTAAACGGTTGGAACCAAACCATAGTTTGCGGCTAACTTGGCAGTCTTTTCAGCAAGTCCTGCAGCATTTCCAGTTTGTGAACCGAAGAAGATAGACAGTGAGCGGTCACCGCCGAATAATGTTTGCAATGCTTCACTACCGCCTGTAGCAACCGCTGCGGCTGCTGCCGGTGCGGCTACAGCAACTGCTTCAGCAGGTGCAACTTCAGTAACAGTTTCAGATGCTCCGTCACTTTGAAGTTCAAACTTGATGATTTCAACAGGACAAGCCTCAGCAGCTTCAAGAATCATTTCACCGTAATCAGTACCGGTTGAACCAGACATTGCGGCGCCACCGATGTTACGGTCGAAGACTCCATCAGTACGAACTGCAGCCAGAATTTGAGAAGTATCCTCGGTAATCGAAAACACTTCAGGACAGATGTCTTGACAAGCATCACAAGTAATGCAATCTTCTTCAATCCACACCTTTGCAACGATGGTCATGTAATTCACCCTTACTTACAGAGTCGTAAGCAAAGATTGCCACCATGAAGGGGGCTTTCAAGGTTCGCTTTTGCCCGTATGAAACAAGAGGGGGGTTTGAACGAGGGTTCAACATCGGATTCTACTGTGAATTCGAAGAAAACTTCACATTTGGAAGTCGCCCATGTCGCCCATTCCACCCATGCCGCCGTCCATCGAGGCACCCTTTGAGGAAATGACATCGTCAATTCGAAGAATCATGATTGCGGTTTCTGTAGCGGACTGAATCGCTTGTTCGACAACACGCATTGGTTCGATTACATTTGCAGCCTTCATATCGACAACGCCACCTTCATACACATTGATTCCAGCATGCGATTGTCCATCAGCATGTGCTTTACGCAATTCAATAAGTGTTGTAACGGGGTCAAGGCCAGCGTTCTCTGCCAAGGTACGTGGAATGATTTCAAGAGCAGAAGCAAATGCTTCAATAGCCATTTGTTCACGGCCACCGACGGATTCTGCAAAGGTCCGCAGATCTCGTGAGAGGGCTGCTAAGACACTGCCGCCACCGGTGAGAACTGCGCCATCTTCCCAAGCAACAGAAACAACGCCGACTGCGTCATCAAAGGCTCGACGGATTTCATCAACGACGTGTTCGGTACCACCACGAAGGAGAACTGAAACCGATTTGGCCTCAGGACATCCAGTAATGAAGGTCATGTTTGATTCTCCAATTTTACGCTCTTCGACTTTTGCTGCATGACCAAGGTCTTCAGCGGTAAGGTCGTCAAGATTCGTAACAATGCGTCCTGCAGTTGCTTTTGAAAGGGCTTCCATATCGGATTTCTTAGCACGGCGAATAGCAAAGATTCCTGCTTTCGACATGTAGTGCTGGGCCAATTCATCAATGCCCTTCTGGCAAACTAAAACAGTAGCACCAGAGGCTTGAATCTTCTCAACTAAACCACGAATGTAGTTTTCTTCTTCTTCCAAGAAGAGAGAAAGTTGGTTAGGGTCTGTAATTTGGATTTTAGCGTCAACTTCAGTCTTCTTGACCTCAATTGCCGAATTGATAAGAGCGATGTTTGCATTGGCCATTGAACGTGGCATACCTGCATGAACTCGTTCCTTATCCAAGAGTATTCCATCAATCAGAGATGAATCCTTGATTGAGCCACCTTGTCGCTTTTCAACTTTGATATCTGAAAGGTCGACGATACGCTCATCGTTTTCTATGATTCCAACAGCGTTGACTGCACGGACACAAATGTCAGCCATGAAACTCTTGACTGCACCAGCGGACTTCCCTGTGAGAGCGGTCTTTGCTACTTCCATCAAAACTGAGTCTTGGTTTTCAGTCGAGATACCATGTGCTTCAAGGAGTTCAACTGCCTTTTCAGCAGCCAATCGGAATCCTTCGCAAATGACTGTAGGATGAACATTTTGCTCGATGAGGTCTTCACTTCGCTTGAGAAGTTCACCAGAAAGAATTACTGCAGAAGTCGTCCCATCATAGCAATGTTGTTCTTGAGTCTTAGCGACTTCAATGATCATCTTTGCAGCCGGATGGTCGATATCCATTTCCTTGAGAATAGTAGCACCGTCATTGGTGATGACGACATCGCCCATTGAGTCAACCAGCATCTTGTCCATTCCTTTAGGACCGAGCGTAGAACGAACGGCATCAGCAACTGCTTTTGCAGCCGCTATGTTGTTCGATTGGGCTGTTCGTCCACGTGTGCGTTGTGTTCCATCCTTCAAAATGAAGATTGGTGCTTGTCCATTTCCATACATGATAACGTCTCCGTTGCAACTTTGCCGAGGGCGAGTACGCCTTGAACCCTACGCTTGAGGTGAACAGACGTTTCAAGCCTGACCATTTTGCTCAAGCCACATCTGACCGTAGACATTCCATTGGTCCATAGTCCAGCCTTCAGGCAATCCAGCAGCCGGTACGGGTGGGGCCGAATCTGCAGTACTCAAATCAGGAGAAGGGGCTGATGGAGCAGGGAATGCTGGCGGAGGGGCCATCTGTGCCGGAGCAGCCATAGGTGGGGAAGGTGCGGGAGCAGGCGGCATTGATGAATGAAGGGATGGAAGTGTCTTCGGCGCTTCATATGCTGCACCAGCGACTGGGACAGTTGGAGCTGCTGCGACTGCTCCGTAGGTTGCTTCAACACTACCTTCGTATCCTTCAGCACCCCAACCACCATAGTCGTCTTCTTCTTCTTCCTCTGAGAGGATTTTGAAAATGACTCCAACGCCGACAAGGAATATTCCAATAAAGCCAACCCACATCAAAATTGATAGGACACCGATTCCATTTGAACCTGAACTTGCGCCATCACCAGATGCTTGCGAACCGGTTTTGATGAGTTCAAGTTGTAAGGTTGTGCTGGCTGCATCACTCACGGTTTGGGATTGAGCCCAGAGCGTGAGGTTCGTGAACAGTGAATCTTGACCGAGGTTGTTGAGTGTGGTTTTCGACACGGTGAAAATCACGGTCACTTGCCGTTCTTCTTCAACTGCGAGAGAAAAGGTGCGGTCACTGTTTGCAATACGTGATTGAATCCAATTGGATGAATCACCGTTATCCAAGTTCATGGACACAGATTGAGCAGTTGTATATTGATTGCGAACTGTAACCGTCATTGACCAAGCCTCAACTGGGTCTGCATCATCAATCACCAAGATTCCAGTTGGAATGATTTTCAGCCAATTTTGAGAACCGACCAAATAAGTCGCAGAACCTGTTGCACTGATGTTCATATCGTTGACACTCGTTGCAATAACTCCCAGTGTCAATTGACCTTCTGTCCCGTCAAGGAACGAAAACCGAACGGATACATTGTAACTTGTTCCGGTTGCAATTTCTGGAGTTTTACCATCGTAAAGATTGGTGTATTCAGCAACCATTCCGGTTGGTAGGTCTAATGACATTGTAAATCGATCAAGACTGTTTCCATCGTTTCGGACTTCGAACGACATTGTCTGAGCAGATTCTCCTGGAATATAGGATTGGTCTGCATCTTCATCAGACACATGAACTGCAGCGGTATCAAGGATATCAACGGTCAAAGCAATTGAAGCAAATACGCTGGAGTCGTCGACACTGGTTGCTTTGATTGTGAGACCGTATAATCCGGGGCTTAGACCAATCGGCATAGGTAAATTGAGTTGGATGATTGAAGAACCATCCCAAGCATCCATAACCGCAGTTTGGCTTGCTACCAAATTCGCTCCGAGTTGCCAATTTTGCTGAGTAAGAGACAAATCATACTGTTCATCATCGTTACCAGTATTCGCAATTGAGATGTAAACTTTTCTTGATATGCCATTTGCTGCACCAGAAAAGTCAGTTTGGTCGGTTTGAAGTGAAACTTCACGGAAGATTGGAACTTCGATATTTCGAACTAAGACATCGTTACCAAACAAGGCACCACATGAAGGGCAAGTTGCACGTAAGTTGAACGAGACTGTGCCTGGGTTGGCTTGGGTAGCAGCCGTAATATTCAACTGCAAGTTGATACTTTTTCCACGGCCGACATACACTGGGCTCGAAACAGGAGCACCAGTTTCATTGACAATCAAAGCACCCCAGTCATCTTCGGAGAAGGTTGTTGCTAAGTTAAACGAAGCATCTCTGTTTCCGGAGTTTTGCAAACGGAAAGGAACCATACCATATTCACCAGGCCCAAAAGAACCTGCTTCCAGACCGACGGTTGAGGAAAGTGAGACTCCGTATTGTTCAGTAACTCCAACGGAGGCAGTTACACGCGCTTTTTCACCTGCATTTTGTCCAGAGGCATCCGACAGCCAAAGTTGCCATGTTAATTGTTGAACATCAGCACCTGGAGGGACCGTAAGGTTCACCCACAAGTCGATTGAAGCGCCACCTTGAATCGGTGGGATGAGGATACTTGTATCGTGGTCAGGAACCAAAATCGAATAGCCTGCAGCGTTCACGTACACTGCATCTTGTCGAATCATTGGGTTGGCTGGGTCCATCCATGTGATGTTCGAGATATTCGAATCTGCACGGATTGCAGCAGGAGAATAACCGTTGTTGGTCACAACACAGTAGAGTGACAAGAGTGCACTTGGAGGTGCTGAATAACCGTTCTCCGGTGCATCACATGAAATGTCCAAAGTGTATTCTTGGACCTTTCGAACACCGAACTGAATCCAGTCATCAACGTGGAAACCTCCGGATGCACCGCTGCTATCGCTTCGGAGTACCATTCCCATGGAATATGAGTTGCCACCAAGGAAGACATTCTGATTTGTAACGTATGGATTCTGAAGGTAAGTCACTTGTGGGTCCCAGCTCAATCGAGTCCATTGGTCAGGTGCTTGGCTCGGGTTTGCTGCGCTGATGTCATAAACGATTGATTCATTGATGTTTTGAGAACCGGATCCTCTCCACATTTCGATGGAGACACTGTCACCTGCAGCAACGCTTCCCCATGCTTGAATATGAATTTGTGAAGAGATGTAGTTCGATGAATAGAAGATATTCCTACAAATATAATATTGGTAGGTTTGTGACATACCTGGGTCAAGTTGGGCATTTGGACCACAGTTCTGTCCGGAAGTGGAATAGAATGAATTCACCAAACGGTCGTGTGCATTAGAAGGGTAGTTGTTTGATTCGGCTGCGTTGCCCCAGTGCTTCGAACCAACCGCGCCTCCGCTCAAGTCTTGCCACGAACCTTGACCAGTTGAATCGCCGCCGTTAGTAGGGTAGCGGGCGGACATGAAAGTCGAAGGTTGCGTTGTTGTACCATCGAAGGAATCTTTCATGATGGCAATTGGAACTGTCTTTTCGAGCATGTCATTTTCGTTCCGGTCATCATTGTTGGAATCTTTGTCGACAATTGCTCGGAGAATCAATCCACCGGAAAGGTCGTTGGTTGTTGTGTTGAGAATGGAATGGGCTGCAGTTGGAGTCCAAACAAAATATTTGGAAGCGCTTTGACCGCCGATGAGGTCACCAGAGGTCCAAGAAAAGGTCTCCATAACATAGCCGATTGGGTGGATGACCTGAATCATAGCGTCGGAAGTCTTAGCCGAAAAAGAACCTCCAGTACGTTGGATTTCCATTCCGATTTCAATTTTATCACCTTCGAACAGATAATCTAAGGTGGTACCATTCGATTGTGTCCAAACTTCAGCACTACTACTGGCATTTCCGATTGTGATTCGAACAACCTTCCAATCGTCGTTTTGCCCACCTCGTGCGTCGGTAGCGCTAACTGGAGCACCGATGCCCATAGCAAGAGTTTGGAGTAGCATAAGGGCAACAAGAGTCAAAGGAGTGATACGACGCATAAGACCAACATAACCTCGGAGTTTCAAGTGGCATATAGAGATGGCCTTTTGATGACCCCGTAGGGGTCGAATGAAAAGAAGAGATTATTCCTTGGATTTCCTCAACCCTGTAATTGCTGGTTGTTCGAAGTCAGGCATCGAAAGTGAATCCGTTGACAAGGGAAGAATACCTTCTTCCATTCCCGTTTGGTCAAATAAATCACTGATGCCTTGGAACTCCAATTGTTCACTCTCCAACGGCAATACATCTGCGAGTCCACTCGCTTGGTCGGCATGTGAGACTCCTTCACCGAGCGATTGGATGACTGTTGGTGCTTGGACGACTGATGATGCCCCTGCTACAACTGCACTTACACCTTGAAACGCAGTTGCTGCCTTCGATGCGACAACTGTAGAGGCTACGACAGCGGCTGTCGTCGCTACGCCTACGCTTTTGCCAAGTAATTTTGATGTTGAGGATTGGGGCTTCTCCGGCGAAGGTGGACGATGGTCATACATCCACTCCGGTGGGTCAGAAGAACCTGCACCGAGCACAGCAATGGTGGTGAAGGCTGCAAGTGGCATAACTGCTAATGCGGTTAACAAATCCAAGAATGAAGTTTCAGGAATCGAGCCAATTGACAATGAGGTTTCGAACAAATCTTTTTCCAGATTGATACTGAGATTGAGGTCAGGACCCATCCATCCGATAACGGCTACACTGGCAACTCGACCGAGAAGCCACAAAACAAGGACGGGGGCAAGCCAAGATAACTTGGTCATCGAAATAAGCCATTTACGGGTAAATGAGGCAATCCCAATGTATTTTTCAGCGACTTTCGGATAGATTTTCATCACCGAAAGAAGGCCGAAAATATAGACGATAAGTGCCAGTTCAAGTCGTCGGTTAGTATGCATGATCGTATCAGGAATAATCAGGACTAAAAATAACGGAACTGTGGCCAAGAGAACTTGAAAAGGGACTGCTAACAAAATGAGTCCGCCATGGGTCGAAAGAATTGAGTGGCCATCGACCCATCGCTCATGCGCCAGTACAGTCAAGCGACCATGAGGTGAATTCGCATATTGTTGACGACCAATACGTCGAGATGAGGCGTCCCCTATATCTCGACTCAAGCCTAAATAACGCCTCCATCCACCTTTGTCAATGACTCTGAGTGGCCGGAACCCTCCAAGCAAGAGTGCCAGCACTAGTGCAATCATACCGTACATCAGTGATGCTGCGACAATCCACGGCAGCATATCTTTGTCAGTGGTAATCGCAGCCCCGCCATTATCAAAGGACATTTGGAACAGATAGGTGATGGAAAAAGCGATGAAAGGCGTCAAAAATACTTGACAAAAAGCCACGATAGTCAGCCATATACGAGGTATGAGCGTTTTCCGCCGTGCATACCGCCCCATGGCTGTGGCTGACTCATACATACCTCAAAGATTGCCCTTCAATTAAGACCTAAAGGGCCGGTTGTCAATGGCGACCTTTTGGCCATTACTCTTCTTCATCTGGCAAGGAAACCATTGGATAGCCATCGCTCAACAACAAGCGAATGAAGCCAAATGGTCGACGTTCACTTCGTTTACGACCAAGATCAGGCCGTGGCATATTGGAAAGTTTGGCATTACAATTCACACAGAAGACTCCAGTGACTTGCCAGTAGGGTGAAGTCCAGTTACAGCAGCCATCGGAATATTCTTCTTGATTCAGAATAATCTGTAGTTCAATAGCCATTTTCTTGGTCCAAGGAGGCGTTTGCCCGCCAAACAATGACTGAACCCGATTCAAGAGATACCAACCACTGGCAATCCATAGACCAAACCCAAAGGCAGCATCACCCCATCGAACAGAAGCAAGCCCAACAGCCAAAGGAAGAACGACAACAACAAGTCCCATCCAGTAAAACATACGCATGTGTAGCACGCGTTGAGTGAGATAGGGAGAAAGTGGAATCGCTTCAGGATGTGGAGGGAAACGAGTGTTGAACCCTTTCGTTCGAGAAAGAAGAAGATACGGGAAACGAGGGAGAATATGCCCTATGCAACAACCGAGCGTGAAAAAACCAACTCCGGCAATCAAACTCATCTGTTCACCTCAACTTAAGATTGCAGACGCTTTAGAGTCTTTTCGACTTTATCCATGCCTCGAGAAATATCTTCTTGACTGATGGTGTAAGCAAACCGAAGATGACCTTCTCCAGATGGTCCAAAAGCAGAACCTGGAGAACACAAAACACCATCTTTGAGTAATTCTAAAGCCACTTCCTCAGAACTCATGTTAGGAACATCGACCTTGGGGAATACATAGATTGCTCCTTTCGGCTTATGGCATTCCACACCAGGCATTGCGTTCAAGCGATCGACAATAAGGTCGCAACGCTTTTGGAATTCTGCTGCGAGTTTGTCAGGATAATCACTGGCATGCTCCATAGCTGCTAGAATGGCATGTTGCATGGCATCGTTGGAGCACGCTGCAATATAATATTGCATTTTGATGATTTGACCCATTGCCTCGAGATTGGTCGAAGCAATGTATCCCATTCGCCATCCAGTCATAGCAAATGTTTTGGAAAAAGAATTCACCACTAATACACGGTCATATCCAGTGCCCATAAACGAGACATGCTTACTTTCGAAAACGATTCGGTCATAGACTTCATCGGAAATAATCCAAAGGTCGTGCTTCACTGCAAATTCAAGTAAATCATCTCGTTCTTGCTCGCTTAAAGTTCCGCCAGTGGGATTACTTGGGAAATTGTAGAGAATGGCAACAGTGTTCTCATCGATGAGTTTTTCTAAATCCTCAACGCGAGGGATAAATTCGTTTTCAAATAAACATGGATAGAATCGAGCATCTCCCC
>JAPKCL010000017.1 GCA_028822955.1 Candidatus Poseidoniaceae archaeon | reverse complement strand
TCATAATCGTTCGAAACCGAAGATGTCCATCCTGTCTCTCCATTGGGGCAGGAATCATCAACGTCGTAAACCCCATCACCGTCTGAATCGGTCGTGTTTGAAGCCATCACAATTGGAGAAGGCTCCAATGATGAATCATCATTGTTCGATTGATTTTGATTCAACTGGGCACCCATGGCTTGTCCAAGAAGGAGGAACATCAAAAACAGGGCTATTGAGGAAGATTGTTTAACTCGCATGTGTTCTGCCATGAGTCATAACTTAAAGTCTCAACTCAAGAGCCAATTTAGTACATTTCGTGGGTTCAGGTAAGTGAAATTTGGAATTAAATGCGAAATGAATAATTTTTAACTCATCCTTCATAAATCGGAATTAAGACTTGAAATATACAGAGTGTTCATCATTCCAATCGACTGACGCCGCATTAAACCAGGCTTCAACATTTTCAAAGGCTGGTTCGTCTCGAACCTTTCGCTTTTGCTTTGCCCGCTGTGTAATGAGCTTCCATGCAGTCTTTTCGCCGATTCCAGGGATAGCCTCGAGTTGTTTTTGGGTCATTCGCTCATGATCGAGGTTGATTTCCACACCTGTGATCGAACGTGCCCCATGCCCTGTAACGACAACATTAGACTGGGATTCAAGTGGAATGTGGTATTCAACACCGATGAGGATTGGATATGCGCCGATTTGACGACCAAATGTAATGCCGGCTTTTCCTCTGCACGACTCCGCAGTATGCGCTTCTGTCTGATGAATTGCGAGTCGTGTCCGACCATCATGCGTCTCCCAATGCACATCGGATAACACTTCACCCATAGGGAATAATTCTTCGAGAAGTGGGCCGTCGATTGTATCGCGAACATTTGTTTTGAACATGTTGAATTCCTTTTGAGGGATTTCTTGGAAACCCTCTCCCTCGACTTGCCGGATGTTTATTCGGCGTAGGAGGAGTCCTTCACGACGGATTTCATGCAGTAAATCGAGGTTCATTTGGTAGGTTGCAGCGGATTCTCCGTTCAATCCTGCAATGAAATTCAGACCCGGCAAAAGCTTAGGTAATCCCCGCTCTCCTCGTTCCCGACCATATTTGTTGATGAGACGGATTGCAGATTTCAATTGTGCAGGGTCGCAATTGAGCCAGTTTGCTTCGTGTACGCTTGGGTCAGCCGATTCAAGGCCAAAGGAAAGAACTGCACCATCGGACAAAGTTTCCACCAGCGTTTTGGTGATTTCTTCAGATTCTTCGAGATTCTGAGCGATGATCGACGGATTGCCATTATCTGTATGGAGAATACCAAGTCGCTCATCCTGTCGCAAACCGTGCAACAGCTGAGCGATTGGTTCGGGATTTGGCACTGGGTATTCAAGTTCTTGTACACCTTCTGCCATGTAGGTGTAGGTGTCGGTCATACCTCCAAGCCGAACGTGTTGCACGCCAGCATCGTGTGCGAGTCGAACTTCTTCGATGATGTCCTCAGGAGTTCGCCAAATTGGGACTCCCTTTTTCGGTTCAATGCAAAACTTACAGCCTCGTTTGTAACGAACACATCCTTGGTAGACTTCGACTTCATAGGTGAGCGGTCCTCTCTTTTCTTCAGTTCCAAGGTCAGGATGGTCAGTTACCGATTTACTGCGTGCACCAGCCTGAGCCCATTGTGTCCATTGTTCAGCAGTACGCCGAGTATGTTTCCATTCCCCAGATTGTAGGTATGTGTATAGAGTCGCATCGGTATCTTGAACTGCTAAAAATAAATTCTTGCGTAGCGGAGTCCAACCTTGTTGTCTCCAACCACGTATTGCCCATCCGCCAAATAATGCAGGAACATGAGAGGGGAGTTCACGGATAATGCTGCGAGTTTCTTTGAGAGAAAGTGGCGTACCGCGTAGATATCTACCGGGAACAACTGCACCTGCGATGCATGCAAATCCTTCGATGTTGGAAAGTTTGTTTCGAGCCCAATCCTCACCATTGGCTCTTGCCAAATCTCGCCATTGGTCAATAGTGAAGTAGTCGTAATCGATGTTCGCCTGTTCTAAAACACCACAAAGATAGCGAATATGGAATCCAACATACGGTGGAACACCAAATGCTGCAGGTTCATCTTCATAGCCGTCAAGAATCAGCCATTTGGGTGAAGTCTGTTCGACCATGATGGCTAACCTCGAGTTGGTTGCCTTCAATCCTTCTTCTCAGGACGGCGTCGAGAGCGCTTCTTTGAATCTTCTTCCTCTTCACGGAGGGCTTGAAGTTCACGTGAGGTTTTACCATCAGATTTGTCGGCTCCTTCACGCTTTGCACCACTGTCTCCGCCTTTCTTACCACCTTGTGATACATCGACTTTGATTCGGCGTCCAAGTAATTCTGAGCCGTTGAGTTTCGAGACGATTTCATCGCCTTTGTCAGTTTCCTTCACGAATGCAAATGCGAAGCCCTTTGGTTTTCCATCACCGCTGGTTGCGATTACGAGGTCGTTCACTGTTGCAATTCCGTTAAACATGGCCTTGATGTTTTCTTCAGTCGCCTTGAAGGGTAGATTCCCGATATAGAGTTTGAGTCCTTCAGGATCCTTTCTCTTCTCTCTCTTTCCTTTCTTATCGTCACTGTCAGCATCTCGTACGCCAATTTTGCGACCGTTGATTTTGTGGCCATTGAGTTTTGCAGCAGCAGCATCAGCGTGTGATTTATCGGAATATGTGACAAATCCAAAGCCACGGTTGACTCCGTTATCATCGGTGAGGACAATACAGTCGGTCATGTCACCGTGTTCGGCAAACAATGCACGAAGTTCTTCGGTTCCAACCTCACGTGGAAGACCACCGATGAACAAACGGCAACCTGGTGCGTTTCTTGGACGACGACCTTGGCCACCGGCTTCTCCTTCAAATCGGAAATAGGTTCGTTCACGACCGTCTTCTCGAACATCAGCAGCGATGAATGTGGCTCGGCCTGATGGGCCTTTGGCAAACATTGCTTCTGCAGTTGCTCCCCAACGCTTACCTGAGTTGTTGAGAACACTGGCACCTTGTTCAAGTTCAGCCCAGCCAGCGCCGTAGTTGTCGGCAAGGGCTCGGTAGGATTGGTGATTACAGGTCGGACAACGGACATTCCAATCGCCGTCGAGGTCTGCAACAAGGATATCGCCACATGGAGGGCAAATAGCATGAAGAACGCCACAATCGTCACGGTCTCGGAAACTGATTCGAAGTACAGGACTGTTCTCTTTGACTTCTGCACGGCATACATCTCGTCGTCGGAGTGCATCAGCAGTTTGGTGCATGAACCGGTCGACAATTCCAGTAACGTGGAATTGTCCATAGAGGTGTTCGGGAAGAACACTGCCCGGTTTTCCTTCTACACAAATGACTTGTGCTTCACCGTTCTTTTCATTGAGTTTGACAATTTCACACAGAACCGTATCGCCAATTTCTGGTATGACGATTTCTTTACCTGCAGATACGATGGCCATTCCTTCCTCGATTGAAAACATTCCAGTTGTGGTTGCTAAAATATTGCCATCGATTTCGATGGTTCCTACTCCAGCCTCGCATTCTGATGAGGTCGATACATGTGTTCCGGGGGTGACGAGGCTCGGCGTCATAATTTTCATTCCTGTAGCAAACGTGGCCTGAGGTAGGTCGCACGCTGTGTCGCTTGTTTGAACCGGTGTGCTTACCCCTTTTCAACCCCTCATATAGAGAATTTTGAGTCTTCAATCCTCATCTTCGAGTAACTTTGCATCGCCTGGCCGGTGGAAGCGCCAACATCGTACGGTTGTCGTCGCTTTTTTCTTGCTGTGATGGAGATAGGTCGGTGGAAGGCGAAATTCAGTTTCGAGCATGGCTTCAGATTCATAACCATAATCCCGTCCAAGTGCTTGTACATGTTTTGATTTTGCGCTGTGAAGGACATGAACAACAGGTGCACCAAGAGAAAATGCATATTCCAAAAGTGGGCGATCTGCTTTGGCCGTTTGTACACCCCATGGTGGGTTCATCAACACAATATCCGGAACGATTTCCGGTTGTTTACTTTGAAGCGAAATATGTTCTTGAATCACATCAACGGTCCCTTCACAACGTAGTGAAAGACGTTCTGCATTGGCTTTTGCTTTTTCAACAACCAGAGGGTCTGATTCAACCAAGGTGACGTGGTGTGCTCCGATAAGTAAACATCCGAGCCCAAGGATTCCATTTCCTGCACCGAGGTCAAGAACTCTCTTTCCTTCCAAGTCATCGACTTGGTCTATTCCAAGAACCCAATATGCTGCCAAATCGCCTTCAGTTGCGTATTGTTCGAGTTCGACGGAAGTACACGGGTGAGGTTGTAACTTCGACAACTCAATAGCCAAATGCTTTGGTCTCATTACCATCACCAGCGTGGCTGTTGGTTGTATTGATTTTGTGAATATTGCTGCTGTTGCTGTTGCTGTTGTTGCTGAGCAAGAGCTTGTGCCTGAAGGCGCATGTAATGAATTTGTTCGGCTTCTTGTCGAAGTCGAGCAAGTAACTGTTCACCAGGCTGTTGATTGCCGCAAAATCTGCAGAAACGAATGTCATCTTGGTGTTGTTGACCGCAACTGATACAGAACCCCATGTGCTTGCCTCCAATCTATCCTTCAGTCGAATCAACTTGAACCTTCTCATTACATGGCGGCCAATTGTAGGAACACTGGCCACGTTTCAAATCCTTCAGCAGATGCCCTTTCGTTGAGATCTTCCCAGCGAGGGTCATCCATCATATCCGTTGGTGCGACTCCAGCGGCTAAGAGGCCGGTGACCAATTCACGGAACTCACGCTCAATGTTCGACATTTCGGGTTCTGGCTCCGGCTCTTGCTCAGGTATTGGTACATTATTGCTAGAGGGTTCTGCTGGGGTTTCAGGAAGTTCTGCAGGGGGTAGTTTTTGTTCTTGTTCAGCAGTTGCAGCACCGGGCGGTAGGGGGATAAATACATGTTCTGAGTTCGCTTTTTCTGGTTTCGATTCGGCAGGTGGTAGCGGTAATGACGCAAGCTCAGGCTCCTCAGTTTGTACCTCCTCGGTCATGCTGTCAAGAAGGTTGGAAGAGAAATCATTCATCAGGTCATCCATATTTTGATTTCCTTTCTCAGCCACTTTCGGTACAGCAATAGGCATTTCACTTGGCGATACTTCAGTTATTTTCACCTTCTTTTCAAGACGCCCAACGCCCAAAACCTCTGCTTGCTGACGAGCAAATTCTGCCGCTTGGCGGCGAGGTAGGCTGACGAAACATTTCCCAGGGACTGATGAAGGCGGGAACGGAAGATAATAGCGTTCAAGTGGAGGCAAGGATGGATGACGGAAACAAAGAATGCGTTCCGTTTCAAACGCCCTTTGAGACGGCATATCCATGGTGAAGGGAACCGATACAATTTCTATCGAACTTCGCATCCACTTTTCATTTGAAATGAGATGTTGCATCCACGGTCCTAAATCCGGACTTGCTAAATTCACAAATTGAAAGGAAGCATCTTTTGGGTTGAATTCTTGCTCTTCAAGCAAGGGTGCTTCTCGACGTGGACGGTGGAATACGGTGAGGACTGGTTGGCCATGTTCGACCATATCGCCATGTAATTCCAAAAGTTTTCTTTCCTTACGGGGGCAGATCAATAATACGAGCATTCGAGCAGAGTTTTCATCCCAGATTTCGCCCCACCGAGACTCAGCCTCACTGGTAAGTTGTCCAATGGTCATGTCCGGAATCATTGCAGTTATACCCATGTCCGCACCAAACCGAGGGTGTCGTCGCCGCATTTATGCCTACTGTTGTTTCGTGATGCTCAAGGGATGTGTCCTTCAACAACGGCTTGTTCAGCCAACAGCATTGTACCACCTGCCGCACCGCGAATGGTATTATGCGAATATGCAGAAAAAGAAAGAGTGTATTTGTCAATGATTTTCAAATCGCCAACGGTGATGGACATACCTGTTCGTAAATCTTCACTCGGCCTTGGTTGGTCTGCAAAGGTAGTGCCATTGCTCCAAAGGTGGTGTTCAACATCAACGTGTTCAACGATGTGTAAAGGATGTGCAGGGGCGCTGGGGCATCGCATCACCGACTTTGGGAATTGGTGCAAGGTAAAGGCTTGAAGCACTGATTCAAGTGATATTGGATGAGTAAATGTAGTTTCAACGAACACTTGGTGTCCATCTCTGCGGGCCACTCGTTGACATTTAATGTCAAGTTCAATTTTAGCTGGAACGACCGACGTTCCATCTTGAGTTCCAAAAACATGAAGCAATTCTTCAGCCACTTTTTCAGCTTCTCCAGGAATTTCAGAATCGAGAATCCTCTTGTTTGCATCATCATCGAATAATAGTTGCCAACCTGCACCTGAAAGCGCTTGTTCGCTACGCATGCGAACCGTTTGTATTTCGAACGTTCGAAGTGCTGCAAGGGGGACTGCCATTGGAATCAAGGTACAATTGGTGCCACACATAATCGGTCCTTCCGAGGTTGAAAAAGCAGAACAATGTTCCGCATTGATTTCAGGAATCACCAGTGGAATCCCTTCTTTTCCGCGGTTGAAACCCGCATTGGAAAATACGGCGATTCCTGCTTGTGCTAATTTACTTTCAATACGTTCAGCAACATCACTTGGAAGGCAAGAAAAGGCAACTTCGATGTCGAGTTCAAGCATGTTTTCGATAAAAGAATCACTTGAGAGGTCAAAGATTGGTACCGAAGGTAAAGTTGGACGAACTTGTTCCAGTTTCCATGGAATTTGTTCAAGTAACTTCCCAGCATTTTCGTGTCGGCCTCCAACCGCCTTCAATTCGAACCAAGGGTGATTGCAGAGTCGTTGTTGCATACGTTGGCCGACCAAGCCTGATGCGCCGAGTACGACAGTAGGCCTTCGGCGCATAGTTCGGGCTCTCAACAGAATGATTTGAGCCTTGTCGTTTCATCGAACCGTTAAGTTCCCTTCACCCAAACGTCCTTCATGAGGAGTCGTGAAAATTCGTCGAACCAGTAATTTCCGAAAAATGTTCCATCCATCTTTGACCGAACCTAATTTTGCTTCGCCCAACCGTTTACTGTAACTGATCGGCACATGTGCTACACCGAGATGCTCAACAGCACAAGAAGTGTACATTTCTGCCTCAATTTCAAAGCGCATTGAATTGAGTTTGAAGGTTGAAAGTGCTCGACGTGAAAAGGCCCAGTATCCTGAACACAAATCATTCATTGGAAGACCGTAAAGGGCTACTGCAATCCATGTGAGCATATGATTTCCAAAATAGTTCGTTCGCGTCATTGCATCAGGGTCCATGGCCCCACGCAACCTGTCGCCAACGACAACATCAGCATGGTTCAGTTTCGAAAGGAGTTTGAGCATCTCTTCTGGATGGTAGGTACCATCCGGGTCAAACATCACCAAACTATCGCATTTTGATTTGAGAAAGAGATGAAATCCGAGTCGCATTGCTGCACCCTTCCCTTTTCCCTGTTGAAGCATGAACATACATCCATGCGATAATGCAATCTCTTTCGAGTTATCTTCACTTCCGCCATCGATGACTAAGATTTCAATTTCCCAACCTTTTTTGGAAAGTTGTTCCACTGGTATTCGTGGTAGAATTTGAGCCAAACCTTGTGCCTCATCCAAGGTGGGAAGCAGAATCATGACTCGCTTCATATCTCTACCAGCCCATGTTTGGCTTTGATGACTTCGCACGATTTATGCGTTAATGTTGTATTTCAAACCAATGAAGAGTGATTCCAGTCGAATCGAGAAGAGCATCTCCCCGACCTGAAAGTCCGAGAGGATTGAGCCACCGATTTCCACTTTCGTCATCTGACCAATCGATCTTTAAGTCCGAGGTGGAATCAATATATTGTTGTTCAAAACAAAGAGAATGCCAGCCTGCAGCATATGACGAACGAAGCGATGTTTCATTGGTTTGCGTTCGGAAGGTCAACTGAACTTCACTGACTTTGCCTTTTGCCTCAAACATAAGGCACGCCTTTCCATCACCGTCAAATGCATCGATTGAGGAGAATGAAACAACTGAATCGCTGCCTTCTGGGATGAATGCTCGCTGGTTTCCGAGTTGTAGTGTGTCGCGGAAGCGATAATCGTTCCAAGGGTCGTTTCGCATCGAACACGGATCATCGCATGTCGATGAATCTACTTTCAAAAAGTGTGATTGACTCGCCGAACCTGTGGTGTCAAATGCCCAGAGTACACTGCCTTGGCGTTCAATAAGAGGCTCCCAGTATGCCGATTGTGCCAAAGTCCAACCGATTGTGCCCAAGGGTGAAGAAATAGCGTGAGTGATGTCGAGCGTTTGAATCTTTGAAGCAATGTCGGAGTACACAGCAGTTGTTGCTGCCGATTGAATACTCTTTTCCACATGCAAAAGTCCGAGTGTCGGTATACTCGTCGTTGCTACATTGGGAGGAGTTGCGTACACATATCCCCATTGTGCATTCTCTGTGTACACAATGCTTCCTTCTGGTAAATCGGCTAATGCTTCATGTATTTCTCTGTCTCCAAGAGTCGTTGCATGCAATTCTTCATGCTGAGCAACTTGAAACAGAACAGCATTTCCAAAAAGAGTTCCAACCAAGATGAGAACAGAGAGTCCTGTAGCGACGTACCTGTGCGGATGTGGGTCCCAGCCGATTGTGAGTAAACTCCGTCGCTCGTCTAAAGAAGTCAGACACGTCGATTCACTCCACCAAAGAGCAACAAGGGCTGCTAAAGGTATATGGAAGGCATGTAATCCCATTGAATACAATACATATGAGAGTAATGAAAGTACGGGGATTTGTTGTAAACCATCAATCAAATGAATACCGGTGAGGACCCATAATCCCGTAAACCAAACCGCAAGTAACCGTCCTTCGATGCTCTGCCGCATTTTCCATGCTCCGATTAACCCCAAGACCAAGAGGATTCCATTATACGTGAACATCGGCCGTCCACCTTGCCAACCGTATTCTGCAAATACTGCACTGTCGAGCATTCTTGGTGCCAAAATCAACAGAGCAATGATGCCAGCAGTTGTCAATAGAATCGAACTTGCCAAAAGTAATTTTTTGATATTCTTACCGTACTTTTCATCGAGGCTCAGACCAATGATGAGGTGAGCAAACATGAGCATGCCCAAGTAAATCGCCCCTGTTGGATGAATCAATAATACGCTGAAAAAGGCAAGGATGAATCCTGTCGTGTGGTGCTTTCCTCGTGTTGATGTCGGACGAAGCAATACTAGCAATCCTACGACTAGGCCGAGTTGGCTGGCAACTGAAGGATATCCTGAATCAAAAGTCTTCGCAAAAAGACCAGCCCCAAGACCCATTGCCAGAACTCCTTGAGCCCCTGCACCATGACGGTCCATCGCTCCACCCACACCAAGAACAAGAGCGAACAAACTGTAGTGTCCAAGTTCAAAGACTGCTTTTGCAGGAGAGATGTTGAGTGTTTCTTGAATCCATGCAGCAAGAGATGGATAGGCCGGTGGATAAGTCCAAAAACCACTGTTGGTGCCAGAAAGTGAAAGATTTCCAACAGTAGCAATTTGATTGGTGAGGGTTGAGAATCCAATCCAATCGACTCCAAACGGAATCTCTTGTAACACGGGTAGAGCCAAACAACTCACGACGACTCCCGCACCAAGTGCCAGCATCCAAGTCTTACGTTGATTTTGTATCCAACGTTGTGCAGCGACTTCATCACTGATACTTTCTTCTGGAGTTCCGTAGACTTCACCATGCATGGCTCGCTCCAATTTTTGCCATGAACTTAACACCTTACCTGCTTCCAATCGACGACGGATCCGCGAAATGGCTATCACATTGAGAAGTAAGAGTAATGCTGTCATGAGTTGCCATGTCCATAATCCAGTCAACACCAATACTCCTGCAAGGCCGTAGGCAAGCAGCAATCCAAGTGCAGGTGATAATGCAATTTTCCTCATACGGTCAGCACTTGCATCCAATACTTTGCAAAGCGCATATCCTGGGACAAATGTTACCAACAGCAGAAGGGCCGCTGTGAGAAACATAACTTCAACTTCAGTGCTTAGGTTTTCATTGTTCGGCTAACAATCAAATGAAAGGGCCCAGTCACGGAGGCATGGGCAACTCACCGTTGGACTTTCACCCCGTTGTGAAATTACCTGACGAGTATTGGGTTTTTGACTTTTCACGCGGCCCTCAAAGCGATTTCAAAAACCCATATGAATATTCTATTGGGAAGTATGATGAGCGCCGACCTGGGATGTATACGGCACCCTTGTTTGATGGAGAACGTAACCATCATGTTGGGCTCGATATTGGAGCGCCTATTGGCACAGAAGTCTATGCATTTGCTGAGGGAAAGATACACTCATTTGGAATCAACAGTGAAGATGGCTCCTATGGTCCGACAATTATTACCGAACATAACGTTTCTCTGCCAATCGCAGTCGGTTCGTCTCAACAAAGTCAAACTCAAACAATTTGGGTTTTGCACGGTCATCTTCGTCTCGACAGTCTCGACGGTTTGAAGAAAGGTCAAACCTTTCCTGCAGGTCATCGTCTTGCGTTTGTTGGGGCAGAATCTGAAAACGGCGGTTGGCCTCCACACCTTCATATCCAACTCTCAATCCATTCGCCCGATGGATATGATTTACCAGGTGTTGTCACACAAGAAGAACGTCTCCAGGCAATGATTGATTTCCCTGACCCACGACTGATTGTCGGGGGAGTTTATTGATTCATTCAACAGATTCAAGGTGGGCTTTAAGTGCCATTATTGGTCCAATAGAGGCAGGAACTTTTCCGTGGAGGAAAGCCAGTGCAAGTGAAATCCAGTCCATCAAAATACAGAGATGGAGTAATGATTCGAGGAGAGAATTACCTTCGCCTGCAATCTTCCAAGCATAGTCAGTAGCAGCATGAGCCACCATCCAATCCATTCTCTTGTTGACACGCCTATGCATTCCTTGCCATGTCAGAAGTAACAATACATGTTCAACAGCAGAAGCATCCTGGTCGGACCCAACTCCGCCCCAAGCAACACTTTCATTGTGATTCATTTCGGGAATCACGCCGATTCGAGCGAATCGAGCTGAGTTCTCATTGAGTTGATTCTTGAAACGGTTTAACGCTGGTTGTAATTCTGTTGGACCAAGTAAAGCGATCGGACGTTCAAGCATACAGAGTGCTAACTGGGCAACATCGCCTTCGGGGTCATTGAGAATATCAAATCCATCGCAGGCTTTTTGCAAACGTTCGAACATAGCAGCATCTGACCCTTCACGAGGTGAAGGAAGGGCTCCGATACTTCGCAACAGTCCAAGTTGGCGACTGAATATATGCCCAAATGCAGTCCGTGGTGGTTGGCCAGGGACTGAGGGAATCAAAAAGCAATTTGGATATAACTCTGGCATACCCGAAAGTACGCCTCCTGTTGAAATGATGATGGCAGTTGCTCCTGCTTTCAAAGCCGTTTCCGTTGCTTCAACAGCCTCTTCAGTATTTCCGCTGTGTGATGTTGAAAGAATCAGCCATGATGGTTTCCACCATGAAGGTAAAACATAATCGCGTTGAATGACAATTGGAAGCGTACCGTGGAAACTTGATAATGCAGAGACAAAATCTCCACCAGCTGCTGAACCACCCATTCCGAGACACACAATACCATCCCATTGGGAGTTCTCGATGTCCTTCATCCAAGGGAAATGTTCAGGGGTTGCATGAGCAAGACCTTTTTGTAAATCATCTACAAAAGCGCGAGTGAATCCAATCATTCCCTCATTATCAAGTGCCTTTGCAAGGTCGACCATCCCGACCTTTGTTTCGGCCTCTGGAGAATCAACCATTGAATCTGACTTGGTGTTCTCTTTCAAACTGGTCCCTCCTGCTTTTGTTTATCGCAACCGAGTTTGTGCAGTGCTAACCATTCACCATCGATACGTGCCAGTCGAAGTTGCTGACGGGGAACGTGGTCCCAAGCAATCCGAACAGAGGCCATATTCCAATTCGATGGGTCAAGGAATTCTGCTACAGAAGAATCTTCAGTGATAATGTCGACAATGACTTGGTCCTTCATTTGAGTCATGACATTTGCAGATTCCAAATCTCTCCATGATGCACCGGTTCGCTCTTGGCGGTCAATTCTCGACATAATTGCTCCATCTTTGGTCCAAGAGGCCGGACGCCAGTAATGGTCTCTCCATCGAAGCACATCTCCAATGTCATAGCCAGGTTTTCGATACAAGAGTGTCAAACGAGTGACATCGATTCCATCCTTGCGCCCAACGGTTGAATTAGTTTCAGTAAGATAGCCACCATAGTTCGAAACAAGATGTCGACCCCAGGTTCGGGCAAGGCCTTTGCTTCCGAGAACAACATCGTAACCGCCAGTAACGGCTCCTTCTGAAGTGATGAAGAACATTGGATCATCTGAGAGGTTTTCAATCACCGTGTCGAGGGTAGCGCGGAGTGATGTAAATTCCTCTTCTAAAAGACGACGCCCGGTTGAACGTAATTGGACAGTTGCTTCGAAGTAATTCCCTGCTCTTCGGGTACAGGTGAGGCACACTCCGTTGGCCATACGTGCTCTCATAGTGTGGTTTTCTTGAAATGCTAACCCTTCGATTGTACCTTCGGTTTGTAGATACAAGAGTGTATGTCGGTCAGACATTGTTCGTGTTTCAAGACCAAGGCTAATGTTTTCGGCTTGTACGTGAAATTGCACATGCCGTTGAATCAATTCATTCCAAATTTCTTCTTCAGAGATATGAACCCATTTCCCTTGAATTTCGACGATGCCACAACGGGCACATCGAACCCATGGGATGTTTTCTGGAACTTCAACAAGTTTGATTCTCTTTCGAAGACAAGGTTCACACATTCGGTCGCCAAAAAGAGGTGGTTCAGCACCACAGACTAAGCAAAACTCACTCCCAAGTCCTTCTCTCATCAAATCCCTCTTGCGGCTGGGTAAGCGTACCCGTCTTCAAACTGTGGCATCATCTTGAGCGCCATCAGTTGATTGTGTAGCGATTCCATCAGCTTGCGACACGTCGATTCCAATGCTTGACTCAACTGCTTCGAGTCGTGCTTCTATGGAACGGCTTCGAACGACAACAGTCCATGTCCATATGGCAAGTGCAGCAATCATTCCGAGATAAGCAACAGTGAGATAATTTGTACCTTCCATTTCAATTTCCTCCATCAAGTCTTTTCTGTGCATGTTCTAAACGCTGTTCAAGATGGGTAATGCGCATTGAAATCATCATATGACCAATGATAAATATCGTGAACGACAATGCTCCGATAAGTAGAACCAGAGCCATGCTCGATTGTAATGAGCCACCACCGTCACCTGCTCCAATAACCGGCCCTGGGTGGCGTATTTGCCAAATTCTTGTTGCGATATAGGTCAAGGGTACTAAGGCAAAGCCGTACAATCCAAAAGTGGAAAAGGTGTCTCGGGTTTCGACACCATCTGGTTGACTTTGACGCCCAAGAACCAAAAACAAGGCAAGCAGAGTCAAGAGTCCAAAGGTGTTCAAACGGACATCAGTCCAATCCCAAGGCGTACCCCATTCAGCAGCACCCCAAACGCATCCAGACCAAACCGTCATCAAACCGCAAGCTAATCCTGCTTCAGTTCCTGCGACATGTAAACGCCAGCCAAAGGGACTCCGTTTGAAAAACCACAATGCAGAGCCAGTGAATAAGACTCCAAAAGCAATAAAGGCAGACCACGCTGCTGGAACATGCCAATAAAAAATCCGTTGTGCAGCAGGCGATTCAAAAGCATTAATCGATACACTCGGCGCCCAATTTAATCCTAAAAAGAGCGTTGACATGATGCCGACAAACCCGATGCCAAGAAACACCTCCGGGATTCGGCGTCGCATGGAGAGAACTCCCCATCACTCCTTCTTGAAGTTGGGTGTTCACAAGGTTGCTGCATATTCTACTACCAATGCCCAAGGAAGAATCAAAATCGGAAGTAACAGTCTGATGAAAACTGCGTTCGGACGGGCTAATCTCAAGGTGCTTAATTCAATGAATCGAACACAAAGTAAAGTCACCCAAAGTACACCAGCACCGACCAGTGACAGTTTCCAACTCAAAGCATCAAGAAACAGAATAGTTCCAAGTCCAGTGATCACAAATCCAAGAATGGGGGGTAAGAAATCTGCGGTAGGCAATCGATTGACATGCGCTCGCCACCAATCTCCAGCGCGCTGTTCTCTCATCAGATAGACGACTGGGTCACCTGCTAATCCAGCTGCAAAAGGTGCAGCAAGAACAAAACCAACAAGAAGAGGCCTCTCAAGTGTTCCCGGGTCAATAAACGCCAGCAGAGAGCCAAGTACGAGCAATGCAGTCAGCCCGTTACGGGCTAAACCAGCGCGAGTTGAACGAAGATAACGGTGCCCCGTTCGTGTTGTGAGTAAACTGATGTTCTCTTCCACGCCGATAGCCTGCCAAGCCTGCACCTTCGATTGTTCTTGATGTGTTTCAGATTCTAAATTATGCAACCGTGTTGCACATTTCATCATTTCAGGATGGTGTGAGGCGATGACAAAAGCATGACCTGCTTCACGTAATTGGCCGATATCTGAACTCAATGTTGCAAGTGCACTGTCATCTAAACCGGTAGCAGGTTCGTCGAGCAAAACCAAGCGAGGTTCCGGGGAAAGCATGGCTGGTAAAAGACCGGCTAAAACCGCTACTTTTCGAGCCTGGCCACCAGAGAGTTGCCCGATGCGGTCGTATCTCCGATGGGCAAGTCCATATGCTTCAAGCAGCGGCAGTAAATCCGTTTTCATTCCAGACAATGAACAGACAGTCGAAAGATGATTTTCAACGGTTTCATCACCCAGTAAGCCATTGCTTTGGAGCGTGAGTCCAAAGGGTTTTTTCGCAAGAGATCTACGTCCTTCCGAATCGACAACGAGCGAGCCATGGTGGTGTATTGAGCCTTTTTCCAAAGGCAGTAATCGAGCACAACTTTCGATGACGGTGGATTTGCCTGCGCCGTTTTTTCCATGGAGGACAACAACATCTTTCGAAGCGACTTCAAGATTGAAGCCACTCAAGACCACGCCCATGCCACGGCGGACTTCGATGTCCGCAAGGCTGAGCAATGATGCTGGCATGGATGTGCGAGATTGCAGACCGACATCAAACCTCCCATTCCCACTTGGAAAGACCATGAACTCAAATGTGCGCTCTCATTAGGCTGGGCATGGCCACAGTCATGTCCTTGTTCGGAACAACCGAATGGCTGTTGTTTGGACTTTGGGTGATTGCTCTTGTTTGGCCGATTATCTACGCCGTTCGTCATCGAACCTCGTTGGCATTGTCGATAACGGTTGGATTGCTGCTCGGTTATTTGGTTCAAGTTCTCAGTCAGTTTGCATTCACGAACGGTTGGATTGGTGGATGGTTATGGTGGGATTATGTCTTGATACCAAATCGTATCAGCGGTATTGCTTGGTTTCACACGTTCTTTTCAGCAGGATTTTTGCACAGTCCATCGAATGCGACTCACGTTTTAGGTAATATTTTGGTGATTGCTCTGGTTGGTGTTCCTCTCGAACAGCGACTTGGTACTCGCCGATTCGCATTAGTCTACGGCATTGGTTTATTTGGTGGCTCATTTGCTTGGTTTTTATTTAATATGGATTCTGGAAGTTCTTCCCTTGGTGCGTCTGGTGCTGCGTTTGGGTTATTTGGAGCGTACTTGGCGGGGTGGCCGAAAGATGAAATTCCGTTTCCTCTCATTTTAATTCGGAAATGGCCCGTTCTTTACATTGCTTTGTTTTATTTTGGTATGGAGGTCTACCGTGCTTATTCGACTCTTGGGCTGAATCAAGCGAGCGATATCGCTCACATGGCCCATTTAGGTGGATTTTTAGCGGCTTATCTTGTGCTTCCTTTAATTGCTAAAAATGGACCATACTCCCTCGGTATCGAAGACGGTGGACCTACTTCCTCTAGCGGTGAACGTTCACGGTTGAATCAAATCCGAAGTACCATGGTTGACATGTCGAATGTTGTTGACCCGTGGACTGCAAAGGGTCTTGAAATCCCTCGCATGATTCGTGACCCGTTGCGTAGTCTTCTGGCATCAGCAGATGAACCCGAGACGCGGTTGGCTTGGATGGAGCACCTTGCTGATGTTGCAGAGTGTCCAGATTGTCAGGCCAGTCTTGGAGTTGTAGAGCGTATTTCAGGCCCTCAACTCCAATGTTCTGTCGAACCAGAACACCTCAATTGGCCAAAGTGATTCATCAAGACCTCCCTAGCCCCTTTAGGGGCTGGGAGTGGGCAAAGAAAGGATAGGCTCAAAGGCGGAACGGCACAGCAATAGATAGGAGTGGGTGGTTTGCAGTCTTCATCATCATGGAAATCACGCCGTATTTCTCTCTTTTTGGTCATTGTCTTTTTGTTTGCAGACCTTGGCGTACTTGCGAATGAATCGGAATCAAACGCACCTGATTCACTTCACCAACCTCTCTTTTCTGAACCAATACTGGTCGATGGTTTGCCTCCTTTGATGTGTGGTGAGGAACTGTGTCTACGTCCAATCCGTGATATTGACCGTGGAGAACGCGTTTCTGCCGAAGATGTTCAATGGTGGCAATCGTATGGTCCCGACCTTGACTGGAATGGAATGGATGACCGCCTACAACGGGTGTTGGCTGGAGCAGATTCCGATTCACCGACTGCAATCGTTGGTCCCGATGGCCTGAAAACTGTGGCTATTGTTGTTGATTATGCTTGGCGAGCCAACGATGCAGAAATCGAAACTCTACGAACTGTCCTCAATGCACATGGCTGGGTCGGGGAGGAAGGCGGTGCGTGGTTCCAACAACTGATTGATATTGATTCAGTAGCGGTTGACAAAGTCCCCGTATCGGCTCTTATGGACCTTTACTCCATGCACGGTGTCGTGGTGATTGAAATGCAAAACATCATGATTCCATCCAATGATGTTGCAGCCAAAGCCTCTCGAGCTCGACCGTCAGATGTTTACACCGCAACTGCATTCGAACGCGATTATATCGGCGAAGGCATTGTTGTTGCAGTGCTTGACACAGGTGTGGACAATGAGCATGAATCTTTGAATGACTTTGATGACGAAAGTGACGAGCCTGACGAAGACCCACTCTCTTACAACGATCACAAATGGGTCGCAGGTTACGATGCAACCTCTTCTGCTTCAAACCCCGATGGTTCTCAAGACCCTGATGATGGGAACGGTCACGGCACTCACGTTGCTGGGTCTGCCGTTGGAACAGGCGACAGAAGCCGAGTTCACATGGGTACAGCACCTGGTGCCTATCTTGTGGACGTGAAGGTACTCACCGACACAGGCGGCACTAATTCACAGGCTTCACTCAACGGTATTCAATGGGTAATTAACAATCAAGATACCGACTGGGGTCACAATTCTTCAACACGTGGTATTCAAGTTGCCTCCATGTCCTTTGGCTCAGCTTCTACACCACTCAATCAAGGCGACCAAGGTGACAATGGTAGCGGTTCTGAAGCACGACTGGTCAATGATGCGGTCAATGCTTCCATCGTTTGTGTTGTTGCAATGGGCAATGATGGTTCGAATCGAGTGCCCTCTCCAGCCAGTGCAGACCGAGCGATTTCAGTTGGAGCAGTAACAGACCGAGGCAGTATTAACAGAACCGACGACAATGTTGCAGACTACTCCAATACCGGCCCTCGTATCGACGATGGTGATGATGATGAATGGGATGAATTGAAACCAGATATCACTTCATATGGCTCTTCAATTATGTCTGCTACTGCGCAAACAGGGACTTCTTTCCCTGGTCAGCCGGCAAAACCTCTTGCAGGTTCGGATTATGACGAGAAAGATGGAACCAGCATGGCAACACCTATTGCCTCAGGTATTGTTGCTCTCATGCTACAAGCGAATCCTTCACTTGAACCACAAGAAGTCAAAGACATTCTGCGCAACTCTTCCGAACAACGAGGAAGTGCGAGTGAACCGAGTGTCTCAGACCGTTGGAATGATGAATGGGGCTTCGGCCTTATCGATGCCTCGTGTGCCATTGATACGGTTTTGGAAAAGGCATGTACTCCTCTTGAAGGCGGCGGTGGCGTTACACCCCCGCCAACTGGAAACGGTTCAGGCGATCATATTGATATGTCCAAACCGAGTAATGGTTCTTGGTGGATTGAGGGGAACTTCGTTCGTATTGCAGGCGACACTGTGGAAAATGATGATGGTGATGATTATACCAAAGTTCAGGTGCGAATTATGCAACATTTAGAATCGGGTACAGTTCGTGAATTACAAAGTTGGACTGATGCAGGCGGAGATGTCTCATCTTGGTTCTTAGATGTCTCTATCAAAGAAAGTTGGGTCCGCCAAGACGAAGATTATGTCTTGGTACTTGCCCGAGCACTTACCGAGGATGGCGATGAATCTGCAATTGATGCTCGTTGGGTGAACATTGCGCGAATGGCCGTTACTATCGCAGGACCTCCGTTGGGAACCGCACTCCAGGGTTCAGTTGACTTCAGTGGTAATGTTGAAGGCATTGAACACGACAAACTTGAATATCGAATTGATAACGGTGATTGGTTTGTCGGTGAAGAATTAGATTCGATGGAAGTCGGTACTCAAGATTGGTCTTTCTCCTGGAATTCGAATTCCGTTGATGATGGTTCACACAGAATCTCGTTTAGAATGGTGAACGAAAGTGGCGTAATGACCGATGATGTACGACGAACCTATACCGTCGACAATCAACCTGCTGCACCTGACTTCTTATTCCAAGGTTCAGTTGAAATTATGGACCAAGACCTGCCTGTCTACTCGGCGGTTGCAGGCACTGTTTTAGAAGTGGATTTCACGGTAACGAATGCCGGAGATTTGGACGCAAACGATGTTTTCGTGCAATTGGAGGCTGCTGGTAGTCAATCAGAAACTTATCCGCGAGAACATCGTATCCCTACACTCAATGAAGGTGAAAGTCATCAAGTAACTCTCTACTGGTGGGCAACTTTGGCTGGTACCCATGAGGTCACGATATCGATTGACCCGAACAATCAACTTGGAGATCCAAATCCAAGTAACAATGTCTACACCTTCTCCTTTGAAGTCGAAGAACGACCAGTTGAAGCGATGCTTCGCTTTTTACCCGGTGCAGTTATGTCAAACCCCAAAGTTCCACTACCAGATACTCCCTTCAATCTCGATGTTCGAATAGATAACTTGGGTCAGACTGAAGCGACCCAATTGACCATGCGTCTCGAACGTTGGACTGAAGTCGGCTGGTTGGAAGTTGGGACTGCAGATATTTTGTTTGTTCCAGGCTCGGACACCAGTTCAGGGCAAAGCTCGGGTACATTCAGTGATATTGGTCTTGATATTGGTCCGGTTAAGTACCGTGTTCTCCTTGAAGGAAATGGCGTTGAACCCGAATTCAGTGATCACCGTTTCACGGTTGTTATCGATGATGTGAGTCTTGGTTCGCAAGTAAGTGTCTCTCTAAGTCAAAGTGAAGTCTCTATTGATTTCATTGGTATGGAGGAAGGCGGTCTTTTATTCACCACTCGTGATGGCGAGCTTCACGTTCGTACGGTAACCGATAAAATGGTAATGCAGGTTGATGTTATGCTCGAGGAGAAGTGGGGTGGAGAATTGACCACATACTTACGCGAAGATGGATTAGTTCAAGCAGCATGGAATCGAAAGACCATCAGTCCGGATGGCTATACGCTCACTGATATCGCCATGACTTCACTCACACGCTTAGCAGAAAAAACCCCAGTTCACCATCAAATGCCTGCTATTAAATTGTCAGAAGGTTCCTATTGGGGACTCGCTTTGTCAGAACATGATGAACAAATGATTCTAGCAGGTTACCATCGAGATATTTCAACAGGTGGTTCATGGCAAGATATCACTTCCATCTTTACTTTAGTTTCTTTAAACCCAGATAGTCAATCTTCTTGGAGTTCACCAAATATTGTACTCTCAGATGTTCAAATACGCCCATCCCAAGGCGATTCCCTCGCCATCGGGTACGGTGAGGAAAACTTACACATACTCTACCAAGAGGTCCGAAATGATGTCACTGGTCTTGACCGAGTCGGATTAATGTATACACATGGCGACCCAACTTATGCGGCTTGGGGATTCCAATCTTCCGTCGGAGACCATGCAAAGATGGCTCAACTCGTAGTACTCACAAACGGGAGCGAAGACGTTCTTGTTGCTTCATGGATTGAAGGAAGAGGTAAGGACGCTATGATTGCACATATTGTGACCGATAATTCTTGGTCGGATGACGCAGAAAAAATCACGGCACCTGGAGCAACACACCTTGAATTAAGTCCCTCGTCAGATGGTGTTCAAATATTCTACGATGAAATCAATGTCTACGGTCCAGTTACCCGATACGGTCTCTTATCAGATTCTTCCAAAGGTCAAACACTTGCACTTTCTAACATTCTTACTGAAGGATTCTTGAAAGGATATGCAGGGATGGAATCAGATGGTATTCTTCTTGTTTCATCTGCAAGCGGGTCTGTCAAAATGCGAACTCTCGTTTATATCGGCGACTCTTCCAACAAAAATGATGACTCAACATCATTCTTGGACACACTTCTCGCACCTCTACCAGGTGATTATGAAACAAAAGTCTTGATTCTCGGTGCAACATCAACTTTGTTTGTTCTTTTCCTATTGGTAATTGTTCTCAATGTCCGTACATCTCGTCGTCGTGAGGAAGAATTGCTCACATCAGAATCAGGCCAAAATGAGGACAGTGACGCCCTTGAATTACTTGTGGTTCCCGTTCGTGATGATGGTCCACTTCTCGCTATTGACACCGAAACTGAAGATCTAATTGTAGAGATGGATGACCATGCGGCTTCGATTGTACTTGATGATGAGGAGATGAGTTTGTCCGCTTCCCTTGAGGCGAAAAATGAATCGGGTGAAGGCAACTCTCGCCTGAATCGCCGTATGCAACGAAAGCAACAGCGTGAGATTACCGAGATGGTTGAATCGATGAATACATCACTTCCACCACTCCCAATGATTCCTCTGGCTACCGAGCCGGCCCCGTTGGTTGCTGAATTGGCTCAAATGCCACTGCCTGCTCTCCCTGCCGGTAGTTTGCCTCCGCTTCCAGGCCTTCTCCCATTGCCTATGATAGCCCCTCCGCAACGTGATGTGACGTGTCATGAATGTGCTGCGAAGTTTACTGTGAAAGACATGACACTTACAAGGGTCAACTGTCCAATTTGTTCTACCAAAGTCGATTGCTGAGGTTATACTATGTGCGGAATATTTGCTTACTTAGGCCCTCGTCAGGCATCTACTGTATTGATTGATGGTTTGCGACGACTCGAGTATCGTGGTTATGATTCAACTGGTATTGCAGTAAAAGATGGAACGATACAGCTCCATAAGAAAGTTGGTAAAGTTGGTGACTTAGAAAAAATCTTGCCGGCACAAGTTCCAGGACACATAGGGATAGCACACACTCGCTGGGCAACACACGGCATAGTGAATGACCAGAATGCACACCCTCACCAATCAGCCAATGGGAAGGTCGTTATTGTCCATAATGGAATTATCGAAAATACCCGTCAACTTCGCACATCACTGACTGTCCAGGGTGTCGAATTACAGAGTGACACCGATTCTGAAGCGCTGGCGCATATTATTGAACGTGAACTCAGTGTCGATAACGACCCTGAAAATGCAGTGCGAAGAACTCTTCACCTCGCCCGAGGAACATGGGGGTTGTGTGTTTTATTCTTAGATCATGACGTGATTGTATGCGCCCGTAATGGCTCACCACTCATCATTGGACAAGGTGATGATGAAATGTTTGTGTCCAGCGATCCACATGCTCTGGCACCCTATACGCATCGAGTTGTTTTCCTTGAAGATGGCGAAATTGCGACACTCACGAATAAATCGATGAGACTTTCAACACTAAAAGGTAAAAACTTCAATCCAAACATCACAGTTCTTGAAGAGGATTGGGGTGTCTCGGAATTAGGAGATTATCCCCACTATATGCTGAAGGAAATTTATGAACAACCCGATGCCTTGCGCCACTGTATCAGTGGTCGGCTTGATCGAGTTCAAGGTAATGGTCGACTTGGAGGTCTGAAATTAGAGCCTCGTGATCTTGCCAAAGTTCCCCACGTTCGTCTTTTGGGTTGTGGGACCGCTTACAATGCTGCAGAAATTGGCCAAATAATGATCGAAAAGTTGGCTCGTATACCTGCAGTTGCCCATATTTCGAGTGAATTCCGACATAATGACCCAGTCATCAATCCAAATGCATTACATTTTGCGGTGACTCAATCTGGTGAAACTGCAGATACCTTGTCTGCTGTAAAAGAAATTCACCTCAAAGGAGGAAGTGTCTTCGGTGTTGTCAATGTCGTTGGTTCTTCTATTGCTCGTGAATGTGGTAAAGGTGTCTACATTCATTCAGGTCCTGAACAAGCCGTTGCATCGACGAAAGCATTCTCGAATATGGTAGCAGCCTTGTCTATGTTTGCTCTTCAAGTTGGACGTTCCCGGGCTACAAGCAAGGATCAAGGGAAGCAACTGATTAACGGTTTACAAGAAATTCCTCATCTTATTGAAGAGTATCTTGAAGACCAAGGCCCGATTCTCGAAGCCGTTGAAATGATTAAAGATGCCAAATGTGTTCTTTTCCTCGGTCGAGGTATTTCTGCACCTGTGGCTAAAGAGGGGGCACTCAAGTTGATGGAGATTGCATATATCCCCTGCCTGGCTTATCCTGCGGGTGAGATGAAACACGGTCCTATTGCTTTGTTAGAAGAAGGTAGCCCCGTCATATTCATCGCTCCAAACGACCACGTGAAAGTCAAGACAATTTCTGCAATTCATGAATGCAAAGCACGAGGCGCTCGTGTGATTTTGATTCATGAAAAGGGTGATGACATTGCCAATGAGGCGGACATCAGTATTCCAATCCCGCCAGTTCATTCCTTACTTTCACCGTTGTTAACTGTCATTCCAATGCAACTTATTGCCTATCATACTGCATTAGCACTTGGTTGCGATGTTGACCGTCCTCGCAATCTTGCGAAATCAGTAACAGTCGAGTGAGTTTCACAAGATTGAGAACCGTTGTTCTTCTTCTTTCCAATTAAACGGTTTGTAACCAAGTCGATGGTTGGTGTGTCGCATTTTAACAACACCCATCTTTCGGGCAACATCGTCCCCTGATCGTTCCATGACCAAATGAATCACACCATCTGCAAGGTAGTCTTCAACACCGTATTCACCGAATTGCTTGTGATCTTCGCCAGTCATCTCGCAGATAAAGAAAGAAGTGAGTCCGAGTCGTCGGACTGCCTCAAAGAGTCGGAAGATCTCATCTCGAGGGTTTTCCATCTTTGTGAGCGTAAAGAAAGCACCGAGTTAATCAAACAACTCACTTCATACCGAGATTCAATCGGTTTTGAACTACTGGTGTTCGATTCACTCGGTGCTTTCTTTACGCTCACAAAGATGGAAAACCCTCGTGATGAGATATTCAGACTCTTTGAAGCCGTTCGACGTCTTGGACTGACCTCATTCTTCATCTGTGAGATGACTGGTGAAGATAACAAACAATTCGGTGAATACGGTGTTGAAGATTATCTTGCAGATGGCGTGATTCATTTGGTCATGGAGCGTTCAGGTGATGATGTCGCTCGAAAGATGGGCGTTGTCAAGATGCGACATACCAACCATCGTCTTGGTTACAAGCCGTT